>NZ_JAEUWV010000002.1:0-305170 GCF_024102595.1 Corynebacterium lipophilum | reverse complement strand
GTGCGATGACAAGCAAACGCCTCGGCAAACTCTTCGCCAAACACGGTGTGGCCCGCTCATTTAACCGGCCTCACACCAGCAACGACAATCCGCATACCGAGTCGGTGTTCCACACCATGAAAGGCAGAACCTACTACCCGAAAACGTTTGCCACACTCGGCCACGCCAAAAACTGGCTCAACGAATGGGTGCCGGTCTATAACGCCACTCCCCACAGTGGAATCAACTACTACCCACCACAAGCAGTCCTCGACGGCACCTGGGGCAACCTGCAACGCCAACGCGAGGAAGGGATGCGAAACGCGCTCAGCCAAGGCATCATCACACAACTTCCGAACACCGCAGCTGGCACAGGCATTCCGGCAGAAGTCAGCATCATCCGCACCACCACCCAAACCGCCCCACCCCCACAACCCATCACGATCTAACATCCAACCACGTTCACAACCACTTGACATAAAGCGTTTTGGGACGGCGACGTGGCGTTTCCCCAGGTCGCGCCCCTTGCGCAAAGGAATTTGGTGCGCATTCCGTTTAATCCAGGGTTTTGCCCTTCTGCTCCGGCAGGACGAACGCTGCCACGGCTGCCACGGTGAACGCCACCGCGAAGACCGCGAATACGCTGGCGTGGCCACCGAAGGCCAGGACTGGCGGGACGATCAGCGGCGCCAGGATCGAACCGACGCGCCCGAAGGCCGCAGCGGCGCCCGTGCCGGTCGCGCGGATCTGGGTGGGGTAGAGCTCAGGACCGATGGCGTAGAGGGCACCCCACGCGCCCAGGTTGAACAGGGAGAGCAGGCAGCCTGCGGCGATGATCTGCCAGGGCGCGGTGGCGAACCCGTAGAGCCCAGCCGACACCGCCGACCCGGCCAGGAAGACGGCGAGGGTGGTGCGGCGCCCCCAGACCTCAATGAGCCAGCCGGCCAGGGCGTACCCGGGCAGCTGGGCCAGCGTGATGATCAGCGTGAAGCTGAAGGAGCGCACGAGGCTGAAGCCTTGGTCCACAAGCAGGGAAGGGATCCAGGTGAACGCGCCGTAGTAGGCGAGGGAAACGCAGAACCAGACGGTCCAGAAGGCGGCGGTGCGGGCGCGCAGTTCGGGGCCCCAGATGTGATGGCCGGAACTTGCTTCGGGATCGGCGGTGGTGGCGATGGGTGCGTCGGTAAGTAGTTCGGGCGGGACTTGCTCCTCGAAGCTGCGGACCACTGCCTCTGCTTCCTCGTCGCGGCCGCGCGACTCCAGGAAGCGGACCGATTCCGGCAGCTGCATGCGCACGTACAGTGCGTAGAGCGCAGGCACGGCGCCGAGCGCAAGCCCCCAGCGCCAGCCGTTTTCGCCCTCGGCGACGACGAACGTGCCGATGACCGCCGCCAGGATCCAGCCCGCCGCCCAAAACGCCTCGAGCCAGACCACCATCCGCCCGCGCACCTTCAGCGGCGCGAACTCGCTGACCAGCGTGGACGCGACGGGCAGCTCCGCGCCGAGGCCCAGTCCGGTGAGGAAACGGAAGACGAGCAGGACAGCGACCGACCCGGCGAGCGCTGAAGCGCCCGTGGCCACGCCGTAGATCAGGAGCGTGAGGGCGAAGACCTGGCGGCGCCCCAGCTTGTCCGCGAGCAGCCCGCCGAGGGAGGCGCCGACCGCCATCCCGATGAACCCCACGGACGCGATCCAGCTCGTGGTGGTTTTCTCCAGGTCCCAGTGCACGGCCAGCGCCGCGATGACGAAGGAAACCAGCCCGACGTCCATCGCGTCGAGCGCCCACCCCACCCCCGATCCGACGAGGAGCTTCTTGTGCTTCGGTGTAACCGGCAGCCTATCGAGGCGCTGCGTGCGGGTCAGTGCTGTTTTCATGGGCAAAACCTTAGACCAACCCTGTCGCTTATTTGGGAAAATTACTAAAGTTTCCTGCTAATCTGCCGGTATGAAGAAGCAGCTTGGACTCATGCTCGTTATTACCTGCTCAGCGGCCATGTTGGTGGCCCCGCAGGCCATGGCGGAGGACACCGCCCAGCTCACGGAAGCTCGCTGCGTGGCACTTGTCGACGCGGTGAAGGACGCCACCGCGAAGCAGCGCGATGCGCAGGACCGCGAGCGCGCCACGCAGCAGACGCTCGATGCGGCGCAGCGCGACGTCGCCGCCGCCCAGGAAGAACTCAAGGCAGCAAAGGGCATGGTCGCCGCCGCCCAACGCCTTCTTGACGACGCCACCACCGACCGCACCGCGAAACAGTCCGCAGTGCCCGCCGGCGTGACGGCGGAATCTGCACAGCAGGCGCTCGAGGACGCGAAGGCGCGGGCCGCCGAAGCAGCCGCCGCCCTCGAAGCCAGCAAGGCCGAGGCGCAACAGCAGTTCGACCGCGGCTCCCTCGGCTTCTTCGAAGCCATGGGCGCAACCGACGCCGTCGCCGAACTGAACACCGACTTCCGCTTCAAAGAAGAAGACCCGGTGGCGGGGCAGACGGGCTACCGCATCGCGGACGACACCCACATCGGTGAGACCGACGACGCCACCCACCTGGACAACATGAAGACAGCCATCGGCTGGCTGCCCGAGGCCAATGAACTCCGCGAAAGCGACGGCCAGCCCGCCCTGCCCGTCTCCGACTTCCTGATGGCGCAGGCCCAGGTAAACGTGAACTGGTCGCACCAGCTGCCGCGCGGGCACTCGAAGAACGGATGGGACAACCTGTCCTGGAACTACGACAACCCGTTCAAGGGCTGGTTCCACGAGGAGCGCGTCGCGTACTTCGAGGCGATTGAGAAGGGCGAGAAGCCATTCGAGGCGGGCGCTGGCCACTACATGGCGATCGTCAACCCGGACATGCGCGCCACCGGCTTCGCCGTGAACACCAAAGCCTTCCGGTACCAGGGGTACCCGTGGCGTATTGCACACGCGCAGACCTTCGCCACCCACTGGATGAAGCAGGGCACTCCACTGTTCACCGTCGACGAGTACACCGAGCGCTTCAATACCTACTACGACGGCCTCAAGCACGCCATCGAGTTTGGCGACGCCACCAAGCGTCAAACGCTCGAGGAGCGCGAAGGGGACGTCGACAAGGCGGAGCGGACCCTGGAAGCCGCACGCGCGCTGCGGGCCGCGGAGGAGCTCGTGGCAAAGCGTGAGCAGGAGCTTTCCGCCGCCAAGGAGGCGCAACCGGCCCGACAGACCGCAGCCGAGGAAGCGCTGACCGCGGCGAAGCAGGCGCAGGAGGATGCGGCTGCTGCCGCTGCGACCGCCAAGGCAGCCGCAGCCGAGGCCCGCGCAGCCACCGAACGCGCCGAAGCCGAATACAAGCCTGTGCAGGCGGAGTGCGCCACGCTGGCCGCCCCGGAGAAGGACGGCTCCTCCACCGGTGGCATCATCGCCGGCGTAGTGCTCGGGCTGCTGGCGATCGTCGGAATCGTGGTAGCCACCAACCCAGGAGTTCTCAATATGTTCTAGGTAGGTACACTCTCTGCTTATGCAAAGCGAGGAGCAGACCACACCCGAACCAGAATGGTGGGAACAACCAGGCATGCCCTGGAACAGCAAACCAACCAAGGCTGACTACTGGTGCCTTGGCTGGTTCGGCTTCGTAGGCCTCTTCGGCCTCGCCATGATCCCGCTTCGTGCCTGGCTACTCGGCCTGCACCCGCCCATCATGCTGGCGATTACGGGTTCTCGGATTGGTGCGGCGTCGACAGGCGCGCTCGCCGCCGTTGGCGAGGTGCAGCACTGGCTGGGCTACCTGCTCATCGGCACGCTGATGGCCATCAAGTTCGACTGGATCTACTGGTGGGCCGGCAAACTGTGGGGGCGCGGCATCCTGGACGTGCAGGCGCAGAACTCCAAACGCAGCGCCCGCAACATCGCGCGCGTGGAAACGTGGGCCCTCAAACTCGGCTGGCTGGGCATCTTCCTCGCCTACGTACCGATCCCGCTGCCCATCGCCTTCGTCGTCTTCGTCCTGATGGGCATGACCGGCATGCCGCTGTGGAAGTTCATGGTGCTGGACTTCATCTCGAAAACCCTGTGGTCACTGGGCTATTTCGCCCTCGGTTGGTGGATCGGGGAGCCCGTCGTGTACGTGCTGGAGCAGTACGCGAAGGTGGCCAACTGGATCGCCATCGGGCTGATCGTGGTGATCATGTTCGGCGCGTTCCGGAGGCAGGCGAAGAAGTCGTGAGCGGATGCGTGCACCACATTCCCTCTTTTTGGGATGGCGGTGTGGCGTTTCCCCAGGTCGCCGATTGTCCAGACAGGATAAAGGTGCGCAGAACTGGCGCCGAGTGACAAAAGACGCACTTGGATTTGATATGTACATTCATAGTTGCAGGTCAGAAATGGGCTATCTTTTCCTAGTTGCGTGATTTGGCACTCGCTCCCCAGAAAATTAGCGGTACACCACCACTGAGGAGAAGTCCTCGTCCCCGTGGCCCTTCTTCTGCTGCTCCTGCAGGGAGGCAACCGCGGCTGCCACGGCGGGCAGCTCCTTGCCGGCGGCCTCGGCGGTGGCGAGCATCAAACGCGCGTCCTTCTCGATGGCGTCGGTGGAGAAGTCGCCGGGGTTGGTGTCGCGCTCGCCGAGTAGGAAGGGGGACTTCATGTTCACGATGAACTCGAGGCCGGTGGAGGCGAGCATGTCGACGATGGTGGCGTCGTCAAGTCCTTGGGCGTTGCCGATGTGCAGTGCTTCCTTGAAACCCTGCATGGTCACCGCGAGGGCGAGGTTAGCGATGAGCTTGCCCGTCGCGGCCTGGGCGGCGGTGTCGACGACCTTGAGGCGTTCCGGGTTTGCGGCGGCCCACGGCGCGACGACCTCGGCGACTTCCTTGCGGCGCTGTTCGGAGGCGCCGCCGACGTAGACGCCGAGCTTGCCGGCGCGCGCCGGGATGAGCGAGCCGACTACGGGGGTGTGGACGAAGGTGGGGACGGCGGCGGCGAAGGAGTCGGCGTCGGCGGGGGAGATGGTGGTGGCGTCGGCCCAGGTGACGCCGTCGGGGATGAGGCCGGGTTCGATGACGACTTCGCGGACGGTGTCGGGGCCGAAGAGGGAGGTGATCACGAGGTCGGCGCCTTTCACGGCGTCTGCGGGGGTGTTGGCGGCGGTGGCGCCGCGCTCCACGAGCGGGGCGGTTTTTGCCGCGGTGCGGTTCCAGACCGTGAGGTCGTGGTCACTGACAAGCTTGAGTGCTAATTCGGTACCCATACGGCCGAGGCCTAAAAATCCAATTCTCATATGACCTAGGATAGGCAACTATGACGAAGACGAATCTGACTTCAGAAAACACTGCTCGTTCTGCTGAGTTGTTTGCGCGCGCTCAGCGGGTCACGCCGGGCGGGGTGAACTCGCCGGTGCGCGCGTTTGGCTCGGTGGGTGGGCAGACGCGATTTATTGAGAAGGCGTTCGGCAGCACGCTTGTAGATGTCGACGGCAACTCCTACGTCGACCTGGTGGATTCGTGGGGTCCGATGATCCACGGGAATGCGCACCCGGCGATCCTGGAGGCCGTCGAGAAGGCGTTGGTGAACGGGTTGAGCTTCGGTACGCCGACTGAGGCTGAGGTGGAGATCGCGGAGATGATCACGAAGCGTACGTCCGTGGAGGAGGTGCGCATGGTCAACTCGGGTACTGAGGCGACGATGTCGGCGGTGCGCCTGGCGCGCGGGTACACGCAGCGCCCGAAGATTATTAAGTTTGATGGCTGCTACCACGGCCATGTGGATGCGTTGTTGGCGTCGGCGGGTTCGGGGATTGCGACGTTCTCCCTGCCGGATTCCCCGGGGGTGACCGGTGCGCAGGCGGCGGACACGATCGTGGTGCCGTACAACGACATTGAGGCAGTGAAGCGGGCGTTCGCGGAAAACGAGGGCCAGATTGCCGCCGTGATCGCGGAGGCGGCCGCCGGCAATATGGGTACGGTGGCGCCGCAGGACAACTTCAACGCGAAGCTGAAGGAGGTCTGCCACGCCAATGGTGCCCTGCTCATCCTGGATGAGGTGATGACGGGCTTCCGCACCTCCTACTCCGGCTGGTACGGGGTCGACGGTGTTGCGGGTGACCTGACGACCTTCGGCAAGGTCATCTCTGGTGGGTTGCCGGCGGCGGCCTTTGGTGGGCGTCGAGAAGTAATGGAGAAGCTTGCGCCGAACGGGCCGGTGTACCAGGCAGGAACCCTGTCCGGAAACCCGGTGGCGATGGCTGCGGGCATGGCGTCGTTGCGCCTGGCCAGCGAGGATATTTACCCGGTGCTGCACCGCAACGCGGACAGGCTGGAAGATCTGGTCAGCTCGGCGCTGACGCGTGAGGGCGTGGCGCACCACATCCAGCGCGCGTCGACGATGCTGTCGGTGCGCTTCGCGGAGGGCGAGGGCCACAACTTCGACGACATGAAGGCGGCGGACACGTTCCGCTACGCGCCGTTCTTCCACGCGCTGCTGGACCACGGAGTGCACGCGTCCCCGAGCCCGTTCGAGACCTGGTTCGTCTCCACAGCGCTGACCGACGACGACTTCGCCACCATCGAGGCCGCGCTTGTCCCGGCTGCGAAGGCCGCGGCCGCCGCGACCCCGGAGGGCCAGTAAATGACGCGAACTGTTGTCCACCTGGTGCGCCACGGTGAAGTGTTCAACCCGAAGAAGATCCTCTACGGGCGCCTGCCGGGCTACCACTTGAGCTCCCGCGGCTACTCGATGGCCGCTGCGACCTCGAAGTTTTTCGAAGGCCGCGACGTCACCTACCTGGCGGCCAGCCCGCTGCTGCGCGCGCAGGAGACCGCGCAGCCGATTGCGGAGGTCACCGGTCTGGAGATCGATACCCGGGAGGAGATCCTGGAAGCCGGCAACACCTTTGAGGGGCTGCGCACCAAGGGGTGGCGCTCCCAGCTGTGGAACCCGATCCGGTGGCGCCACATGCTCAAGCCCTGGGAGCCGAGCTGGGGCGAGTCCTACGAGGACATCTTCGCTCGCATGGACGTCGCGATTGAGGACGCCCGCCAGCGCGCCGAGGGCCACGAGGCCGTGTTGGTGAGCCACCAGCTGCCGATCGTGACGGTGCAGCGCTACGTGCAGGGCAAACCCTTCGCGCACGCGAGCCGTCGCTGCGAGCTGGCCAGCGTGACGTCACTTGTGTTCGATGATGACGTTGTTGTTGACTGGTCATACTCAACCCCCGCATCCGCGATCTAACCTGGAAGGACCCCATGACCGTGCGCCGCAGCCTTGTCCCATTCGTTGCCGCAGCCGTGCTGCTGAGCGGGTGCTCGAGCGCCAGTGACAACGGCGGGTCCTTCGCGTTCCACTCGCCGGGTGGGCAGGTGGAACTGTTCTACCCGCAGGAGGAGCGTAAGCCGTTGCCGGACTTTTCCGGCGAGTCCCTGATGGAGCCGGGCAGTGAGATCTCGCTCAGCGACTTCGACGGTGAGGTCGTGGTGCTCAACGCGTGGGGGCAGTGGTGCGCGCCGTGCCGCGCGGAGGTCGACGACCTCCAGGAGGTGCAGGAGTCCATCGAGGGCTTCGGCACCGTCCTCGGTATTAACGTGCGGGACCACAACGCGGACATCGCGCGCGACTTCATGAAGGACAACGGGGTGACCTACCCATCCATTTACGACCCGCCGTTTAAGACCGCCGCGTTCTTGGGCGGCGTGCCCAGCTCCGTGATCCCAACGACGATCGTGCTGGACACCCAGCACCGCCCGGCGGCGGTGTTCCTGCGGGAGGTCACCGCCCAGGAGATCATCGACCTGGCGAATACGCTGCACCAGGAGGCGGAGGCCTAAGTGGGGGAGGCGTTATCGGAGCTGGTTTCCCAAGGCCCGCTGCTGCTGGGAATGCTGGCGGCTGCGCTGGCCGGGTTGGCGTCCTTCGCCTCGCCGTGCGTGGTGCCGCTGGTGCCGGGCTACATGTCGTACCTGACGGGCATCGTGGGCGGGGAGCTCAACGTGGATGAGCACGGGGTATCTGTGACGCGGCGCCGCTGGGCCGTCGCCGGCGCGGCGGGCCTGTTCATCCTCGGGTTCACCGTGGTGTTCCTGCTGGCCACCGTGACCGTCTTCGGCGCGGTGAGCGCGGTGGCGCTCAACGCGGAGACCCTCATGCGCGCGGGTGGGGTGGTCACGATTGTGATGGGCCTGGTGTTCGCCGGTTGGGTGCCCGCGCTGCAAAACGACACGCGGCTGCGACCGAAGAAGTGGACCACGCTGCTGGGCGCGCCGCTGCTCGGCGGGGTGTTCGCGCTCGGGTGGACCCCGTGTTTGGGGCCGACGCTCGCCGCCATCGTGTCCGTTTCTGTGGGGACGGCGGGCATGACCGCGGCGCGCGGCGTGCTGCTGGTCATCGCGTACTGCCTCGGGCTGGGGCTGCCGTTCTTGCTGGTGGCGCTTGGCTCGGCGAAAGCGGTGCGTAGCATCGAGGTGCTGCGAAAGCACTCGCGCACCATCCAGGTGATCGGCGGGGTAGCGATGGTCATCGTCGGCCTGCTGCTGCTGACCGGGGCCTGGAACGTGTTTATCGGCTGGACGCGCCAGCTCGTCTTCGGATATGGAGCAACGGTGATTTAAATGAGCACTGCATGGACGTGGCTACGCAGGTCGTGGCACTGGCTGACCAGTATGCGCACCGCGCTGCTGCTCCTGTTCTTACTTTCGCTCGCCTCCATACCGGGCGCGCTGTTGCCACAGCGCACGGTCTCCGCGACGCTGGTAGACGACTACCTGCGCGCCAACCCAACCATGGGGCCCATCTACGACAAGCTGCAGCTTTTCGACGTCTTCGATTCCACCTGGTTCGTCGCCATCGTCACGCTGCTGATGGTGTCGCTGGTCGGGTGCATCATCCCGCGCTCGATTGACCACTGGCGCGCGTACCGGGCCACGCCGACCCGGGCACCGAAGTACCTGTCCAGGATGCCGCTGCATGCGGAAGGGGACGTCGATACGCCGAAGGAAGAGCTGGAGGCGAAGGCGCGCGCAGTGCTGCGCAAGTGGCACGTGGCTTCCTACCAGCCGGAGGAGGACCGCGCCGGGGTGTTCTCCATCTCGGCGGAGCGCGGCTACTCCCGCGAGCTGATGAACCTGCTGTTCCACATCGGGCTGGTGGGCATGATTGTGGCGTTCGCGGCGGGCCGCATGGTCTTCTACGAGGGCCAGGTCATCATGGTGACCGAGTCCGAGTCGCAGTACGCGGTGCCTGTGGAGCAGCCGCGCCAGTTCTGTAATACGTCGCCTGCGAACTTCGACGTCTTCCGCGCCGGCCCGCTTTTCGACGGCACTGGCCTGCACCCGTTCTGCATCGAGTCGAAGAACTTCCGCGCCGAGTACCTCAACACTGGACAGGCGAACGGGTTCTGGTCGGACGTGGCCTACACCCCGGACGTGGCCGCCCCGCGCGAGCAGTGGCAGGACTTCACGCTGCAGGTCAACCACCCGCTGCGCGTGGACGGCAACCGCGTCTACCTGCAGGGGCACGGCTTTGCCCCCCAGGTGACCATCACCTGGCCGAACGGGGAGTCGCGCACCCAGATGGTGCAGTTTAGGCCCACGGACGTGCAGAACTTCCTGTCCGCCGGCGTGATGCGCTTCGACCCGCCGGCCGGCATGTACCCGGACCTCACCGAGCGCCGTGAGCACCAGATCGCCATCGAGGGCAACTTCGCGCCCACCGCCCAGTGGACCGGCGTGAACGGCGACATGCTGCAGTCCGGCTTCCCTGCGATGCAGGACCCGGCGATGGCAGTAGACATCTACGTCGGCGACGCCGGCCTGGACACCGGCCGCCCGCAGAACATCTTCGTGCTGGACCAGAACCTGATCGCCGAGGGGCGCCTGCAGAAGGTGGAGCGCGTCAACCTGGTGCCGGGGGAGGAAACCACCCTTGAGGGCGGCATCCGCGTGCGCTTCGATGGCGCAGCCGAGTACGCCAACTACCAAATCTCCCACGACCCGACCCAGGGCTGGATGCTGGCCACCTCGGTGCTCATGCTGGCCGCGCTGGCCGGCTCGCTGACCATCAAGCGCCGCCGCCTGTGGATCCGCCTGACCCCGACGGCCACCGGCACTCACGTGGAGCTCGCCGGCCTGGCGCGCACGGACCGCGCCGGGTGGGGCGCCGAGTTCGACGAAATCGTGGAGGAAATCCTGGGCGTTTCGGAGGAGGAGAACCCCTCCTTCGAGGTTGATGACCTTGGCTAACCTGCGATGACGCGGTAGATTGTTCCCCATGCTTGTCGATTCCACGATGGCGGACCTTTCAGACCTCACGTTCCGCACCGCGTTCATCCTGTACCTGGCTGCGCTGATCATGTCCTGTATCTACTACGGGCGCATGTTCGGCGTGCTCGACATGCGCCGCGAGCGCGCCCGCATGGATCAAAAAGTCGCCGTGGGGGCCGGGGGCGGCTCCGAGCTTATCGACGCCCCCTCCGACTCCTTCGACCAGGCAGAGTACGACCGCCGCGTCGCCGGCGCTCGCAAGTGGGCGAACATGACGCAGGCGCTGATCTGGTTCGGCATCGTGCTGCACGTGGCGTCCTTCATTACGCGCGGGCTGGCGGCGAAGCGCTTCCCGCTCGGCAACCTGTACGAGTACATCCTGGCCATGACGGCCGTCGTGATGGTCGCAGCCGCGATCGTGGTGCAGCGCAAGAACTGGCACACCATCTGGCCGTGGCTGCTCGCCCCGATGGCGATCGCGATGTTCTTGAACTCCACGGTGTTCCACATGCACGTGGCGCCGGTGGTGCCGGCGCTGCAGTCCTACTGGCTGCCGGTGCACGTTTCGTCGGTGTCGGTGGGGGCGTCGATAGGTATTGTGTCGGGCATCTTTGCGCTGCTGTACTTGCTGCGCATGTGGCAGCCGCGCGGCGAGGAGCATGGGTTTTTCGGCGCGATTGCGAAGCCACTGCCGAGCGCGAAGACGCTCGACCAGATCACCTACAAGACGGCGATTATTACGCTGCCGCTGTTCGGAATCGGCATTGTGTTTGGCGCGATCTGGGCTGAGGTCGCCTGGGGTCGCCCGTGGGGCTGGGACGCGAAGGAAACCGTGTCCATGATCACGTGGATTCTGTACGCCGCCTACCTCCACGCGCGCGCCACCGCCGGCTGGAAGAACTCGAAGGCCGCGTGGATCAACGTTTTTGCCTTGGCCATGACCATCTTTAACATGACCTATGTAAATACTGTCATTGCTGGACTTCACTCGTACGCAGGATTGAACTAATGAAAACACTGATTACAGGAGGGGCCGGCTACATCGGCTCCACAATTGCATCGTGCTGCTCCGACGCAGGCATCACCCCGGTCATCTTGGATGACTACTCCACTGGCCTGCGCGTCTTCGCAGAGCGCTTCGACCACTACGAGGGCGACATCGCCGACACCGAGCTGCTCAACAAAATTTTCGACGACCACCCCGACATCGAAGCCGTCATCCACTGCGCGGCCAAGATCATCGTGCCGGAGTCCGTCGCGCAGCCGCTCGAGTACTACGACGTCAACGTCGGCCGCGCAACCAAGATGCTGCAGGTCCTTCGCGACCGCGGCGTCAAGCGCGTCATGCTCAGCTCGACCGCCGCAATGTACCAGGCGGACGAGGACTTCACCGTCAACGAGTCCTCCGTTGTGGCGCCAACCAGCCCGTACGCCGCGTCGAAGTGGATGCTGGAGCGCGTCATGGCTGACGCCGCTGCCGCCGGCCAGATCCAGGCTGTGGCCCTGCGCTACTTCAACCCGATCGGCGCCGACCCACAGCTGCGCACCGGCCTGCAGAACCCGCTGCCGTCCCACGCGCTGGGCAAGATGATCACCGCCCACCAGAGGGGTGAGGCGTTCACGGTCACCGGCGTCGACTGGCCAACCCGCGACGGCTCCGGCCTGCGCGACTACGTCCACGTTTGGGACCTGGCCCGCGCCCACGTCGCCGCCCTCAAGGCCGACCTCGCCCCATACGAGGTCATCAACCTAGGCACCGGCACCGGCACCACCGTCTTCGAGCTCGCGGAGGCGTTCAAGTCCGCCAGCGGCTCCGACATGGAGGTCACCACCGCACCACCACGCGAGGGCGACGTCGCCGGTTGCGCACCGCGCATCGACAAGGCGCGCGAGGTACTCGGCTGGTCCCCAGAACTCACCATCGAGCAGGGCGTCCGCGACTCCCTGGCCTGGGCAGAGAAGCTGCCCGAGGTCCTCGCCGAGGAAGCAACGCGCAGCTAGTCTTCGCCGCGCTTCCTCCGACGCTCCTCCTCTTCACGACGCCGGCGCTCCGCCTCCTCGCGGGCCCGGCGTTCTTTAAACCTATTCTTCTCGATCTCCCACAGGAACTCCTCATCATCATCCGGCCCCTTAATAACCGGTGGCTGTTCCTGCTGCTGCACCCCGTACCCTCCATACCGTGCATTCGACCCCGGGCCGAACGCGCGCCACATCAAGTACACAGCCAGAATGATCAGAGCGATGAGTAGAAGCCTTCCCATGCCCTCTAACATACTGGTCCACCTTTGCGTTAGGCTAAGTCTCCATGAGTGAAGCACCACAGGAAGCTCCCGAGGTTGACCCAAGCGCGAAGCGTCGCGCCAACAAAGCCGCCGCCATCTACGGGCTGTACCGGCTCCTCCTCTTCATCGTCCTCACCGTGGTGATCCAGCTGCTGGCCGTCGCGGTTGGGGCGCCCGTGCCGCTGATCATGTCGGCCCTGCTGGCCCTGATCGTGGCGTTCCCGCTGTCCATGCTGGTGTTCAAGAAGCAACGCATTGAGGCCGTCCAGGCGCTTGCGCATTGGAAGGAGCAGCGTCAGGCCCGCAAGGCGTGGATCGAGGCCGAGCTGGCCGAGCGTTAGTTCTCTCGTGGGACGGTGTGCACCACATTCCTGCATTTTGGCGTCGTGGGTTCGCAAAAGCCCAGGTCGCGTGTTCTGCCGCGAGGGAATTTGGTGTCAGGCAGGTCGGCTCGAGTGCCAAAAGACGCAATCGAATAAGGTCTATTACTTCAAAGTTGCTGGCAAAAAATGTGCTAGACAACAAACGATGTCAGATTTGGCACTGGCGCCCACTCCATAGCTACTCAGCGACAAGAAAACCCCTCCGCAGCCAGTCCGCTGAACGGGTGACTTCAGGCAAGAGGGGAATACCCCTCACACTTTACACTCGAAAAGTTCAAAACCCTTGCCACCCGCACCCCGCTGGCGTAATGTTCCGCTGGTGCCTGCTGACATTCGGCACCGCCAGCTCAATAGCGCGGCGGTGATCTTGTTCGGCTTCCTGGTTGCCCTGTTCGTGGGCACCGTGTTGCTGATGCTTCCGGTTTCCACTGTGAATCCGGGTGGGTTGCCGCTGTTGCCGGCGTTGTTTACTGCGACGTCCGCGCTGTGTGTCACCGGCCTAGCCATTGTGGATACGGCGACGTATTGGACTACGTTCGGCAAGGTGGTCATTGCCGTGTTGATCCAGGTTGGCGGGTTCGGGGTGATGAGCTTCGCGACGATTCTGGGTCAGGCGGTGGTCCGCAAAGCGAATTTGAGTGCGAATGTGATTTCGGCGGTGGAGCGTCGTACGGCGGTGGGCGGGATCGCGCCGCTGTTGAGGCGGGTCCTGCTGGTGAGCATCGTGGTGGAGGCGCTGGTCGCGCTGGCGTTGACGGCGCGGTTCGTGGCGTTGGGCTACCCATTGCCGCGCGCGTTGGGGCATGGGGTGTTTCATGCGGTGTCGGCGTTTAACAATGCGGGGTTCGCGCTTTATTCGGACAACATGACCGGCTTCGTGGGGGATTGGTGGGTCTGCGTGCCTATCATGGCGGCGATCATTATTGGTGGTTTGGGGTTTCCGGTGCTGTTTCAGTTTCGGCGGGACGTGTTTCACCTGCACCGCTGGACGTTGAATACGCGCATGGTGGTTGCCGGTACGCTCTTCCTTCTTTGCTTTTCGACGGCCACCATCCTCGCCATGGAGTTGAACAACCCGCGCACGCTGGGTGGGTTGCCGGCGTCGGATGCGGTGTTGGCGGGGCTGTTTCAGGCGGTGCAGACCCGCACGAGCGGGTTCAACTCTGTCGATATTGGCGGGATGCACGAGCCGACGCTGTTTGCGATGGACCTGTTCATGTTTGTGGGGGCGGGCCCGGCTGGCACGGCGGGTGGCGTGAAGATCACGACGGTGTTGGTGCTGGTGGCGGCGGTGTCGGCGGTGGTGCGGGGTCGCACGCAGCCGGTCATGCTGGGCAAAGGTGTCCCGGTGGAGGTGGTGCACCAGGCGATCACGGTGGTGATGCTCAGCGGCGCGCTGGTGGTGGCGGCGACGTTCGCGTTGTTGGCACTGACGCCGTTTCACCTGTCGGAGGTGTTGTTTGAGGTGCTGTCGGCGTTTGGCACGGTGGGGTTGTCCACGGGTATTACGCCTCATCTGGATGCGCCTTCGTTGTTGGTCATTATTTTTATGATGATTGTTGGCAGGTTGGGTCCGATTACTGTGGCGACGGCGTTCGCGTTTGCGGAGCCGGCGTCGAAAATTTTGCTTCCTTATGAAAGGCCGATCATTGGTTAAGTTTGCAACGCCCACGTACGCGGTGCTTGGGCTCGGGAGGTTTGGCTCGGCGGTGGGCCGGGAGCTCATGTTTGACGACGCCACCGTCGTCGGCATCGATCTGGAAGAGTCCGCCGTGAAACGCAACAACGGGCTGCTGTCGAAGGTGGTGCAGGCGGACTGCACGGACGTGGCCACGATTGAAGAGTTGGGCATTTCGGAGTTCGACGGCGTCGTCGTGGCGATCGGCGGGGCGCACGTGGAGGCGTCGATTTTGACGTGTTCGTTGTTGGTGGATGTGGGCGTCGAGAATTTGTGGGCGAAGTCTTCCGGCAATGCACACGGGCGCATCCTGGACCAGATTGGTGTGCCGCATGCGGTGCACCCGGAGGAGGCGATGGGGCGGCGTGTGGCGCACCTGGTGCGTGGCGCGAACCTCGACTATGTGGAGTTGTCCTCGGGCACGGCGATTGTGCACACGGTGGTGCCGACGCACGTGGCGGGCCCGCTCGACGAGCAGGCGTTGTGGCAGAGCCACGGCGTGAAGGTGATTGCCGTGCGCCGGGAGGACCGCTGGCAGCCCGTCCTCGGGCACATGGCTTTGGAGGCTGGCGAGCAGGTGCAGATCTATGGGGATTCGCGCCGGGTGGAAAAGTTCAGCCGCATGGCGGCACGGCGACGCTAACCTGGGCTGCATGTCAGTACAGCACGCTTTCGACACTGCACGCGCGGCACAGCGCGCCTGGGCGACGACACCTCTTCGCCAGCGCAGCCGCATCTTCCTGCGCTACCACGACCTGATCCTTGCCCACCGCGACGAATTGGTGGACCTGATCCAGCAGGAGACAGGTAAGGCGAAACACAACGCGTTCGACGAGGTCATGGATGTTGCGATTACCGCCCGCCACTACTCGTACCGCGCGAAGGCGCTGCTGACGCCAGCCCGAGTGCGGGGCGCTATGCCGGTGGCGACACGGACCGAGGTGCACCGGGCGCCGAAGGGTGTGGTGGGGGTGATTGCGCCGTGGAACTACCCGCTCTCGTTGGCGGTGTCGGATGCGGTGGCGGCACTGATCGCGGGCAACGCGGTGGTGCTGAAGCCGGATACGCAAACCCCGCGCACCGCGCAGCGCGCCCACCAGCTGCTGGTGCAGGCTGGGCTGCCAGCCGACCTGTTCCAGGTTGTGGAGGGAAGCGGGCGGACGGTGGGGCAGGAGATCGTGAAGCGGTGCGATTTCCTCATGTTCACAGGGTCCACCGCCACCGGCAGGAAGCTTGCCGCGCAGGCCGGGGAGCGTCTGATTGGGTTTTCCGCTGAGCTGGGCGGGAAGAACCCACTGCTGGTTTTAGCCAGCGCGGACCCCGAGACGGCGGCACGTGGCGCCGCTGACGCGTGCTTCAGCAATACCGGTCAGCTGTGCATTTCCGTGGAGCGGATCTACGTGGACCGCGCCGTGGCAGAAGTGTTCCTTGAACAGTTTGTGGCGCTGACGAAACGCCTGCGCATTGGGCACGGGTGGGGTGACGATGTTGGCTCGCTGATTTCGGCGGAGCACCGCTCGCGTGTCGACGCCTTTGTCCACGACGCCGTGGACAAAGGCGCCACCGTCCTGGCTGGTGGGGAGGCGTTACCCCAGCTCGGGGATACGTTCTACGCACCGACCATCCTCGTGGACGTCCCGGAGGACGCCGATCTGTACCGCAAGGAAGTGTTCGGGCCGGTCGTCTACGTGGAGGTGGTGGATGGGCCGGAGGTGGGCGTCGAGAAGATGAATGACACCGACTACGGGCTCAACGCCTCGATTTGGGGCGCGGAGGACGAGGCGCGCGTGGTCGCGGCGCACGTGCACGCCGGGACCGTGAACATTAATGAGGGGTACGCGGCCGCGTGGGCATCGATGGACGCGCCGATGGGCGGGTGGAAACAGTCAGGCGTGGGGCGACGCCATGGCGACGAAGGCCTGCTGAAGTACACCGAGGCGCGTACCGTGGCGGCGCAGCGTTACGTGCCGCTCGGCGGGGTCGGCGCTGGTGGCGGCAAGCCGGTCGCGGACGCGATGGCGCTTGCGCTGCGGCTGGGGAAACGCCTGCTGCGCTAGGCCCGGCTAGGACTTGCTCTCTGTGCTGTGGCCGGTGGCGTGCGCGATGGCGTCGGCGAGCCACTGCGCCAGGCCGGGTTGGCGTTCTTCGTAGTAGCGCTTGAAGCGTTCATCGGCGATGTAGCCGCGCGAGATCTGGAACTGCATCTCCGGGGTGACGTCGAAGAACTGCCCGATCACCTTCCGGTGTTCCTCGACGAGTTCGGCGGCTTCCGCGCTGTCGGTGGGCACGTCGCGGCGAACAGCGTCGGCGAGTTTGGTATCGATGGCGTCGAAACGCTGCTTGCTGTCCTCCCAGTCGCTCGCGCCCCAGTTGCCGGTGCGACCCTGGTACTGCGCCCAGCCGGGCGTGTCGCCGTAGGCCTCTTGCGCCTCGGCTTGGTGTTCGGTGTAGTTCGGGTCGCCGAGGATCTCGCCGACTTCTTCAAGGGTTGGTTTGTGGTTATTCATTGCTTGCTCCAATAACTTTTCGACGGCCACCACCATCCCATCGATCCGCGAACGCTCCTCAAGCAGGCGTTCGTGTTGCCTGCGCAGGTGCTCCCGGTTCGAGGTGGGGTGGGAGAGTACTTCTTTGATTTCAGACAGTTTCATGCCAGTGGTCCGGTAGACCAGGATGTGCTGGATGCGCTCCAGGTCATCTGGCGTGTACAGCCTGTAGTTTGACCAGCTGCGATACACAGGTTCGACGAGGCCGGCCTGCTCCCAGTGGTGCAGGGTGCGCACCGTGATCCCGAATGCGTTGGCTACTTCGCCGACTGTGTACAGCGCTTCGTTGTTGGTCATGGCAGCCATTGTGCAGTCTGACGTTACGTCAGGGTCAAGCTTTGCTCTCGTCGATCTTGGAAAGCAGCTCGTCCGGGCCATACAGACCGGAGATTTCGACGGGGATGAAGAAGTCTTCGGTGAAGAACTGGCCCTTGGATGCGAACTCCCTGTTCACCCACGCGCCGAATGCATCCACTGGGATGAGTGGTATGCCGTACTGGCTGGCGGTCAGGTCGTCAGTGATGAGGGCGTCGCAAAGTGAGATGGGGATTTCCGGGCTGTACACGAGGCCGAGCTCGTCGCACAGGAGCGCCATGCGTGCACCGTCGGTGATGTGGATCCCGTTGATGACGATCGACCCACGGAACGCCACCTGGTGGCCTTCCTCGAGGATGTCGGCGAGGAAGGTCTCGTAGGGCGAACCCGTGTAGTACCTATACCAGTCCTCAAAATCGGCGAACGAGACGATCGGGATGCCCAGCTCCCGGGCGGTTCTTGCCTTGCGCGACATGGATGCCGGGTCCCACGCTACGAGGACATCGCACGTGGTTGCAGAGACGCTGTCTTCGAAGATGAGCCCGCACGAATCGCAGGCGGAGATGAGCTGCTCTTCGCCGTCGTAGAAGCTGATGGCTTCGCGGCAGCCCGTAAACACCACCCTCATGCCTGGGGAGAGCAGCGCAGCAATGTCGATGTTTTGCTCTTTGCCCTCCGGGAGGGACACCTGCGTCAGCCCTGTCATGATGGCGCGTTTGCGCACCTCCTCTTCGGCCCGCTTCGTCCAAACGCCGCGAGACATCCCCCAGGAAGAAAGCCGCAGGGCAGTCTGCTGGAGCATGCGTTGGTCGCTGACTTCCACGCCGGAGCCGGAGAAGGCTGCCCATGCGTTATCGGAGTCGGTCGCGCGAGTTTGATCGAGCTTGAGAGGAGCGGCGGGCGCCCAAAACGGCTGGAAGAGTGCGCCTTCTTGTGTATCGGATGCGTCGGGTACCGGCCGCACGTAGGGGATCTCGACGTCCCCCGAGAGGAAATCGAGCGCCATGGAGTGCGCGCGTTCGATGACGTCGCTGCCCTCAATGATGATGTCGAGTGCCTCGGCGTCGATACCGTCGCCGAGTTCCATGTCGAGGCCTCGTGCCTGGTAGCGGCCGGCGTCCTGGGCCATCTCCAGGCGATCGCCGACGACAATGCCACCTGCAGCCTGCCGTAGCAGCAGCGGCCAAAAGTCCTCGAGCTGCGGCGCGATAGCAACCCCACCCGGAGGAACCTCGTTGTCGAGGCCGAACTGCCCCAAGTCAGACATCGGGTTGAGCCACGTGCCAAAGTCCGCAACGACCTGGCCACGCTCCACAACCACCGCGTGAACGCGAACCACGTGGTAGCTCACATTAAAACTGACACCGTCAAAGGAGAGGAACACGTAACGCTCGGGATCCTGCCTTGCCTCCTCCAGCATCATCTCCAGCGGTGAGTCGGGCCCAGCCAATTCTCCCGCAGCGATGAGTTGCACGCCCCCAAACGGTTCGTTGTTCTTTCGCACGCGCTGCAGGGCGACGCTCATCATCAACAGGAGCTCGGTGTTGAGGTTGTGGGCGTCGTCGATAATTAATGTCTCAGCCAAGCTGAGCAGCAGCTTGGCATCGTTGATGTCCCAGGAACCGCCCGGCAGGACATCGCCGAGCGTCATGAAGGGATCGAAGTTGAATGCAGAGTCGATCGTCAGCCCGCTGATGCCGCTCGCCGCGGGTTCCAGCAGCGCGACGGGCAGCACCCGTTTGCGCAGGTTATCCGGTAGCGCGTCATTCGCTTCCATGAACGTGCGCAGCAGCGTGGATTTGCCGGTGCCGGGCGCGCCATCGATCACAACGCTTTCGCCGTTGTACATCAACGTAAGCGCATGCTCGAAGTCCTGCGGCATCGAAATGGCCATGACCTGCACCTTTCGCATCAACTATCACTTGTTGATTTATTGAAGCATGCAGCCCCGACATTGCGCGGGCGGTGTTCGAACGGGGGTTCGCGGTGCTATTACGTGGTGCAGGGGCGTGCAGCGATTAGCCTGGGAACATCGCTGTTTTCTGCTAGCCAGGCGGCCAACTTCGGGTCAAGCATCCTGGCAAGCTTCAGGGTCTCCTCGTGTGCCTCCGTGCAGGTCATACGGTGAGGCTGTCCAGGCATCGGGAAACCTCTGATGAGCGGTTCATGGTGGGCTACACGGTTTCGAATGCTATTGACTCGCTTGCAAATCCCGTGCACCCAATCTCTGGTGAAACCAGCATGTTGCTGTCTTGCTACGTTTCTTCCTTCAGGGAAAGCATGACGTAGGGCGGCTTCCCAGTTGTGCTCGTAATTGACGCGGACCCGTCTGGGAGACTTGCCTGTATGTCCTCCTTTGTCAAAGAGGTTCGTCCAAAAACCAAATGTACAGTTAGCGAAAAGACGCCCGGGAACATCACCATCGTTTGGACGCTCACGTACCCTCCTGGAAAGTTGCGACCAAGCCACCGCAAGATTCTGCTCTGACCGTTCATCCAACGGGATATCGAGGTACCAGTGGCTGCCCCATTTTGCAGCTGCCGCTTTATTGATCGATTCCCGTAGTGCAACTTCCAAAATGGCAATATCCGCTAGAAATGCAGTAGATAGCTTGATGTTCCATATGTAGAGCTCGAGGGCTTCGTCTATGTTGCCGTTCGGCGATTCGCTAAGAAAACTGGCTAAACGAGCGGGCGGGAGAGAACCCCAAAGCAAGGCTGCATTTGTCGAAGGCAGTTGTGTAGGAAACGTCATTGCTATAGGCTAGCCAATGTAGTCCCCCGGATCCGGACCATAGTTAAATGTCTATGGTTCCCGGGGGTTTTATTATTCTGAAACGCTTATCGGGTGGTAGCCGGATGATGACGACGTTGCGCGGGGTCGCGGTGCCGAAATAATACGAGAGCCCCGGGTGCATGCTTTCGCAGAGGCGCCTCGGGGCGTTCGGGAGTATCCTATCGCGTAAACATGAATGGGGAACGAAGCGTACTGCGTTTAGTTCCGCTTCTTTTACTGCCCTGTACTGATGAGTTCGTCAGTTGAGGAGAAATGCTCATCCCATACTATGGGAGTGGGGGTTCGAGATTAGTCAGAGTACGGTCAAGCCTCGCGCAGAAAGGAACGTAAAGCCCTATGCCAGCATTCTTGATTGAATACCATCGCAAAAAGGGAACTGTCCGGTGTAAGAAGTTTGATTCGCTTTCTGAGGCTACGCGTGAGCGACTGCGCTTGGATCGATCCAATGCTGACCCCGATGTTGAAATCGTGGCGGTTGCTAGTGCCAGTGAAGAAAGCCTCCGCCAGTCCCACTCCCGATATTTCTCCGGTGTCTAGCAGATACGTGTCGCAGCTTGTGATGTAATCGACGTGACGACAAAATATCCCTTCCACCCAGCATTTTTCTTGGATGGAGGGTTTTCTCATGCCCCAGAAGTCGACGGCTAACCCCATCGGCATCACGGCTGCGGCAGCCCACCAACAACAAAATGTTTACGGAAAAGGCTAATCAGCACGTCAACGTCAATTCGGAGAAAGAAGCCGATGGGCCGACGCTTCCCCTGCTTTACAACCCCTCGACTGCCCCGAGAAACACCACAATGAAGTCGCGGTACGTGCCGTGCAGGTCTACGGTGGCACCCGGATAACCCGAACACGTTCCTAAAGGAGTGTTGTCGGCGATCCATTCTATTGAGCCATAACATTGGCTCGGTGTCCACTGAATGGTTCCCTGTCCCCGGGCGGTACCGTCGACTGATTCTCCAGTTCGGACATGAGGTGCTATGGCCAGTTCAGGCATTGAGGGGGGCTGCGAGGGTAGGAGAGAGCGCCTCCATTGTCGCGGTCGGGACCTCCTTGGCCTCTGTGACTTCGACACGCTGGGTTGGTCGGCACGGTGAAGTGCAGCGCTTGCGTTGCGGGATCGACTGTATAGTCCTTTACTCCGGTCGCCGACCATTTCGCCTTTGTGGCCAGGGGTTCGCACCGAGTGATCTCGGTGCCGGGTGCCACGTACTCGCCGTACTCGTGCGCGATTTCCGCAGCTTACAGTCGCTGGCTGATCGGCTAATCGACGTCCCTGTCCCTTACGACAAAGCGCGTCGACTCCCCAAAAGTCTGTGGTGACGAACCTGCCGTTGACCCAGCGGTTGGCGTTGACGGAGGCTTGGCAGACGCCGGTGTCGGCGTCGTCGAATTGGACTCCGAGGTTGGGGTGGTGGGTGGCGAGGTCAACGGTGCAGCCGGGGGCGGTGGTGGCGTCGATAGCCTGGAAGGCGTGCGCGACCGTAACGTTGGTGGTGCACAGTGCGCATAGGGTGGAACACTTTTCGACCTGACGGTATCTTGGGAACTTTCTTCGTGGGTAGGCCGTCGTGGCCTGAGGAATATCACGGCTGGTCGACCGGAACAGGCCTAAAAACCGAAGTAGTTCCCAAGTGAGGGAAGGGTGGTCATTCTAGCCAGGGGAGAGATTCTATTCTCACGCCTATTCAGAGAATATCGTAATAGAGTACGAAAAGCCTGATGAAGTTATTTCCATCAGACTTTTGTGTGGTGCTTCTTGCTGCGTGGGAGTTTAGATCAATCCCATGCGCCGAAGTCGTGGTTCGATATAGGGCCAGACAAGTGCACCGATGGTCCCGGTGGCGACGATTACGCTGACCACTATGCCAGCAATTGCGGCAGCGGAGAGCTCAGTCGGGCCATTCTGAGTGTCGTTCTTAGAACTGCTGCTGGCTGTACTTCCGCTTGAGCGCGAAGAGTTATCTCCTTCTTGCCAAGGGTTGTTCGTGATCTTGCCGTCACTATCGATTTGGATGGCCTCAGTTGGCCGCAAGAAGCTGTTAGCGGAGGCTCCTTGGATGTCTTCATCCTCGGTGTATCGGTTGATTGCAGTGACTCGCAGGTCGACTGGATAGCGTCGGTCGAGGTCTGTGATTGTGATTTCTCGGAGATCAGATGCAGTATATGCGAGCGGCACGCTGTTGGAAGAGATGAGCCAGCCGTAGTTTGGCTCTGCTGTTGATGCCCATTCGAGTTTCGCAGAATTGCCGTTGTCGATGGTAGCGAGGTCGATAGATCCAATTGGTGCGGGTTTTGGTGTTTCAGTTCCAATGTGGACTGGTACGGAGTGGGAACCGATGAGGCCATTCGCATCGGTCACACGGACTTGCATTTGGTAATCCCCTACTTTGTTGTAGATGTGAGTTCCGATTTCGCCGGCGTCTGTTACATCCCAAGTGCCGTCTCCGTCGAAGTCGTAGTCGAAGCGTACGATCTCGGACGCTGGTGAGTAAGAGTACAGGCCAGCGTCAAAAGCAAATTCGGTATTTGGTTGGCCTGAATAATCTTTTTGTGGGAGTTTTGCAACCGGTCGATTTTGCACTCTGTCAAAGGCATCGCCGATGGCCTGTTTGATGACTTCTGGACTCTTATCGTTCATGGAGATGACTTGGCCAGAGGTTAGGTCTGCAAGTTCGGTGTAGCGGCGTTGCTTAGAGTTAGGAACGATTGGGTAAATGTTCACTGGATCGATTTCGAGAGAGCGCTTCGCGATGTATTTCGCCGTGAGCTTTCCGTCGTAAAAGTCGTCGCGACCGAGCTGGCTGCGTCTAATGTTGTCGGTAGTCGGGTCGGGATCTTTGAAACCAGCGTCAGTGAGAAGGAAGACAGCCTTAGTTGCGCCATTTTGCCAATCGAGCTTCTCAAAAGCGGTGTGCAGTCCGTACAGCGCTGTCTCATCAAAATCTCCCCATGCGCCACCACCTCGGCTGGTATCGATACCGTCGAGTTTGTCGAGAAAGTGCTCGCGGGTGTCGCTGAAATCAGAAAGGACACAGGCAGTGTCTACTGTTCCTGCTGGAATTTTGCAGTCTTCGATGGTTTCCCAGCCGGGTTGGTACGTTGAGTGATCTTTATATTCGACAAGCGCAATTCGTGTTTGGCTGCTGTTGTCGAGTTCTTTGGCTGTTTCCCTTACGAACTGCTTTACACCTTCAATGTACGGTTGCATTGAGGTTGTGGAGTCTATAAGAAATACGAGGTCTTGTGGGGTTGACGCATCTGTAGTTTCACTAGGCTTGAGGAGATTTTCGCTTTTAGATAATGCGATTGATACGTTTCGTTGGATCGTGCGCTGGCTGGTGTTATCGCTGATGCTGCCGTTGAGGCGCATTTGCGCTTCAATCATGGCTTCTTCTAGCGGAATTCTGCCAGAAGCAGAGTTCTTACGGGCCAAGTCATTGTGATATTTGTGGCCCTCAAGCGTTAGTGGGTTTTTAGATGATCCACAAACAAAGTCGTTATCGTTGCACCAAAGACCGGTTTTGTAGTCTACTTGCGCATTGAGGTATGGCAAACGTGGTTCCAACGACCCGTTGTCTGTTCTGCAATTTTTAACTCCTCGCCTCCAGAGGCTTGAGCTTTTACCCGAGCATGCTGGAGTTCCGCCAGCTTTCCATTCTCCTTCTGGAAGGTGGAGTTTCGGATCTCCTAGCAGGGCAGAAAAAACAATGTGTTCGCGCAGGTCAGGGCGTAGACCAAGTGAATATCTTTCAATCAAGGTGGAATCGTAGTTGTCTGGCTCCACTCCAGGCCAATCACGGTGCGGTTTCTTGCTATCAATCAGGAGATGTCCATTTACTGCCTGGTCGGTGGCGATGGTATCGCCAACTACTTGAGCACCTTGAGAGAAGCCGAAAAGCAGGAATTTGGGTGTGATGTCAATCTGTTCGCAAACATTTACACGGCGCTCGATCAGGTTTGTAAGTTCTGCCACGCCCGTCCATACACTTTTCCCGTAGCGGTGGCCATAACCAGCTGAGATTCGAGCACCGAGCGAATTTAGAATACGAGGAGTATGGAAGTAAGCCTCGTCTTTGACTGGTTCATTTAGATCAGGGGCTTTTGTACCTACAGTGGCGGCTGGGTAGGTCAACGCTGGCGGAATCGAGCGGTGGCTCTCATCTGCTGCTTCGATGCCTGCTTGGGCTGCAGCCCTGTCGAACACGGCATATTTTTCGGAATTCTCGTACCCATCTCCAACGAATCGACCTAGTTCCAGAAGATTAGCGCTGTCAGGGGCAATGCCTAGATATTCTTTGGCATACTTCTCCATCTGCCGCACACTTTGATCATTTCTTTCAACTCCCGAACCTCGCACCCAAATAGCTGTAGGCGTGGAGCAGAGTGTTTGAAGATCAGCTTGGATATCTAATGCATCGGCCGGAGAGGTTACCAATGCCAGGGAGATGCTTATAACCGACATGATTGCAGTCGTACGTTTGAACAATATTGTAAATCCTTGAGTGAAGGGGCAAATGCAGCTGCATGTAAACTTACAGCTCACTACTTGTCGGCGCAGCTTAACTGAATGTTTTCTATCGTGTTACGTATTGATGAATGAGGATCTGACTTTCATCCTTCTTGGGGGCGATGTGAACTGCCTTGCTTATATACTCAAACGGACTCGTCAACCAAAACGGTACGGGATTAGCTGAGAAACGTGAGTGATGTCTTGCTTCCTATTCGCTCCTCGGTTAACGCGTCAAGCGAGAGAGCGAGTAGAGTCTCCGACTCGAGTGCGCTCTTGCAGAAGGAACCTCTCCCGAATACCGACGAAGCGTCGGAACATCGGGAGGGGTTCCTTCTTTTTTACGCTGTTGCCGGAGCGCGACAGCATCGTTCAGAGGCCCGCTGATGACCAGATGTAGCGGTATTCCCCGTGTGCGGAGCCAGGTGTTCCCGTCGACCGGAAGAGGTCGACGGGAACGAACGCCTCAAAATCTGCCCGGAAACCTTTACTCCAAACCATATATTGCACTAAGGTAAGGCAAGCCTAATATTTACACGAGGAGGGTGAACCTTATGAAGAAGTCCCAACGCAGGATCTACGCCACGCTACCAGCGCTGCCAGTGCTGCCCGCGGTTGTGCTCGCGGCAAGTCTCGCCGTCGCGCCGCTGGCCGTCCCTGCCCAAGCACAGGAGGCTGACACTACGGCCGCCGCGTCCGTCGCCGCAGCTCAGCCCGCTGGGTCAACACCGCTTGCTGACGCCCAACCCCAAACCCTGGAGTGGGAACTGAGCAAACGCGCCCTGCTGTGGGACGCCGCAGTGGAAGGGGAGGGAGTCTCCGTCGTCCCGGTGGACGAGTCCGAGCCGAACAATGGGAGCCTGAAGCTGACGAAGGCGACCGGCTGGGTCGACGAGGACACCAAAGCGCTGTCGGTGCAGTGGACCGGCCAGGTGACCTACACGATTAACGGGGCGCAAACGATCTCCTTCAAGGACTTCGCGCTCGAGGTCGATGCGGAGGGCGCCGGTAAGATTACGGCGGTCGTGAGTTCGGCGGACCCGAACCAGGCAGCAAATAATAAGGAAGCGAAGCGGGTCACCGTCGCGACGTTCAAGGGTGCCAACGTTGCCGTCGATGGCAAGACAGTGATGGTGGGGGCGACGCCGGAGTACGAAGGGGTCGTCTATAAGCGGGATGAGGACATTTCCTACCCGGATGCATGGCCGACTGAGCTGGTGAACAACGTGACGGACTCGGTGCGGTCGTGGTTCTACAACTCCGGGAGCAGGTGGGAGGACCAGAAGAAGCCGGCGCCGTTTGCTGTGACGCTGGAGCTCGGCGAGAAGCCCGAGAAGCCTGCCGAGCCGGAACCGGCACCAGCGCCAGGGCAGCAGCCAGAAGGCGGCATCCGCGATGCCTCGATTAACCGTGACGGCCACCTGATCCTGACCTTCACCAACGGCACGACCAAGGACCTCGGCAAAGTGGTGGGGAAGGACGGCAAGGACGGCCGCAACGGTGTTGATGGTAAGGACGGTCACGATGGTCGTGACGGCCGCGACGCGCCTGCTGGTCGAGACGGTAAGGATGGACGCGACGGTACCGCAGGAAAAGACGGCGCCCCAGGCAAGGAAGGCGCCGCAGGCGCGGACGGCAACAACGGCAAGGACGGCCGCGGTATCGCGTCGGTGAAGGTGGATAAGGACGGCAAGCTCGTCGTGACGTTGACGGATGGGACGGTGCTGCCGCCGGTCGAGATGCCGTCGGTGCAGCAGCAGGGTATGGCCCCGGAGTCGATTGTGGCGATTGTGCTGGGGGTTATCGCCACGCTGTTGGGTGGGTTCGCCGCGTTGCATACGCTCGCGGCGAGCATCCTGCCGAAGATCTAACGCTGCAGGCGCTTCAGTAGCGCCGCGATCACGGGGGACTGGGTAGCCAGGCCAGCAACGACGGCGAGTAGGGCTGCCCCGCCCGCGATCAGCACCGCGCCCCAGGCCGGGAACTTGGTAGGGGCAGCAGGGGCAGTGGGCTCGGCAGGCACGGTAGGCGCTGCAGGCACGGTAGGCGCTGCGGTCGTCGAAGTCGGGGTGGTCGGAGTGGTCGTCGGTGCCTCCTTCGCCTCTGCGACTTCGACCTGCACCGGGTTGGTCGGCATGGTGAAGCGCAGCGCCTGCGTCGCGGGGTCGACGGTGTAGTCCTTCACCCCGGTCACCGACCACTTCGCCTTCGCGGCCAGGGGGTTCGCCAGGGTGACGTCGGTGCCGGGCGCCACGTACTCGCCGTACTCGTGCGCGATGCCGGCCGCGTACAGTCGCTGGCTGATCGGCTTATCGACGTCCCCTACGACAAAGCGCGTCGACACCCCGAAGTCTGTGGTGACGAACTTGCCGTTGACCCATCGGCTGGCGTTGACGGAGGCTTGGTAGACGCCGGGGTCGGCGTCGTCGAACTTGGCGGTGCGGGCATTGGGGTCGGAAAGGTCGAGGCTGCGTAGTGTTTTGGCACTGGTGCAGTGTTCGACGCACTCGATCTGGGCGCGCCACGCGGTGCCGGGGACGGACTCGGGGTAGTCCCACGCGACGGTGACGTTGCGCTGCTGGTCGATCTCGCCGCGGACGTTGGATGGCGTCGCTACGTGGTCTGTTGTTACCGACGGCACCTTGAAGGTGACGCCGCGGTCGAAGTAGCGCTCGCTGAGCGCCAGGGCGTGCGCCGCCATGATCCCGACCGTGTAGGTTTGCCCAGGTTGTAGCGTGTTTGCCTCCACGAGTAGATCGAGGTCCAGCTTCCCGCCGTTTTCTTCCATCACGGCGGCGGGGATCCAGCGTGCGACGAGCGCGTCGCCGTCGCCGGTCATGGTGGAGCAGTGGTTGAGGCGCCACACCCGCGTCGGCGTGAGCACCACGTAGACGCCGTTGGACGCCCCGGGCGTCGACGCCGGGTTGATTCCCGAACCCTTCAATTTGAACGTGATGTCCTTGGTTGGGTCGATGGTGTCGGGGCCGGTGACGTCGAATTGCACGCCGAGGTTCGGGTGCCGCGTGTCGAGTTCGCCGGTGCAGCCGGGGGCGGTGGCGGCGTCGATAGTTGGGAAGGCGTGCGCGGCCGCAATGTTAGTGCTGAACAGCGCGAATAGAGCAGTGCCCGTTGCGACGCGACGCCGTGTGGATACGTTCAAGATGAGACTCCCCTCATTGGGTAACTTAGGTTAGCCTTATCTTAAATGTCTATCGCTATTGTGTGCAACGGCTGGCACGCTTTTTGACGCCCCGAGAGTTTCTTACGTCGTTCTGGTGGAGAGATCTCGAGGCGTTCCGCAATCTTGAACTGATCCGCAGATGGGAGCCCCGAATATAGTTTGGAGACGTCGCTGAAGTCCATAGGCTCGGCAATAATCCACAGGGGAAATTGCCCACCGCTCAGGTCAGCGCGGTGACGGTGGGGCGACGCCGGAGTACGAAGGGGTCCGTCAGATTGCAATAAGAAATCCAGCCCACACTCTGAGCTTGGCTCGGAGGCGGGCTGAACGATTGACATGAATCCTAGCGTTCGTGAGGTTAGTTCCACAAGCATGAAAACTCGTTTGTATCAATTTGCTAGCTGTAGCTACCCAGAGATGTTTGTCGGGCTCCTCCGCTAAGGTAAAAACTACGTAACTAGCGGGAGGTGAGTGATGGCTGTTCGAGTCGACATTGCAGAGCCGACGCTGCGCTGGGCGCTGCAGCGTACCGGCAGCACGGTGGAAGAACTTGCCCAAAGAAGTGATTTTCGGTTGGTCCGGCAATGGCTGGAAGGCAAGGTGTCGCCGACGCTGCGTCAGGCTGAGCACTTGGCATCGCTCGCATGTATCCCGTTTGGTTACTTGCTTCTCGACGGCCCCACGGACGATCAGCCGGATTTCCCAGATTTTCGCACCGTGGATAGTAAGAAAGTAACTGAGTTCAGCCCAGCGTTGAAGGAGACGATTTATACCTGTGAGCGCCGCTTGAGCTGGTATGCAGAATTTGCGCGCGTGGAAGGAATTGATCCTCCAAATTTCGGTGGTGCCTGGACACTGCGTGATAGCCCGGACGATGCGGTGTGTGCATTGTTACCCCAGCTTGCCGATGTCGGATGGAGGCCGGGTAAAGCGCCCACTGGTCGGGAGAATGTGCTGGAATTAGCGGATGCAATTGAGCACTGCGGTGTCTTAGTGATGCGAAACTCCGTACTTGGAAATAACAACCACCGCAAACTCGACATCGACGAGTTTCGAGCTTTCACACTGTTTGATGGTCCCTATCCCTTGATCTTCGTTAACGGCAGTGATTACAAAGTTGGGCAGTACTTCAGCCTTGCTCACGAGCTAGGCCACGTACTGCTCGCTGCAGAAGGTCTCACAGGTGCCATGAATGATCATCACGATGTGGAGCGATGGTGTAACAGGTTTGCAGCTGCCCTGCTTCTGCCACAGCATGCGTTGTTGCAGGAGTGGGACCGTAATCCCGACCTGAATAACATAACTCAGTGGGCATACGATGCGTACCGCGTGAGTGCGGATACGGCGCTGTGGTCGCTGGTGGGGCAGCGTCGCCTTGGCAAACCACAAGTGCAGGAATTCCTTCGGCAACGTCCCTCGAACCTCAAGCCTCCGGTTGTTGGCGGAGGCGGCGACTTTTTCGTCACGTTGAAGTCGCGGCTGGGTGGCCGATTTTTGGACACCGTCACCGGGGCATATGTAGACGGTGCAATTTCTGAAGAGGAGGCTTCGCGTCAACTGGGGATTGCCAAGACCGAGACGTTGAAGAATACGGTTACTCGTGCGCAGGGGGTCGCATAGATGTACCTCATCGATACGAATATCGTGATTGGTGCGTTCAATCATCGGCCACGGGACATTTTTGAAACGTACTGGCGGCAGTTCGATTCGTTTTTCTCCAATGGTCAGTTTTATTTTCACCAGACTGTAGAAGATGAGTTGCTGAAACGAGATGACGAAAAGTCACAGTGGCTGAGAAGCTTCGTCCCTACGTCGCAGATTCTCACTGTGACGCAAGAAGAGGTTGACTCCTATCGTGCGGTAACACAATGGGTGCGTGATCGTAAGGATGCTCCCTATGAAGAAAGCGCAATTCGAGAATTTCTGCGCGTTGCAGATTCTTGGATAGTGGCGAGTGCGCATGCCCGAGACTTCACCGTGATTACGAACGAGACCCCGAGTCCGCGAAAACAAACGCGGGTCAAGCTGCCTGACGTTGCCAATGGTTTGGGAGTGCAGTGCATGACAGAGTTTGATTTCTTAAGGCAACAAAGCATTATTTTTTAAAACGGCCAATCCGACCCCACGCCACGCTCTATAACCCTTCGACCGTCCCGAGGAACCCCGCGATGATGTCCCGGTACGTGCCGTGCACACACTAGGAGCGGCCATATCTGGAACTGGGTTAAAGAGGACGGCGAGATCAAGTGGTTTGAGGGCCAGTCATCAGATGGACTAATCAATGTTGACGAACGGTTGAAGAAGTTGAAGGCGGGTTCGCTGACGATGATGCGCACGGACGATTTGACACCTACGGATGAAGTTTTGGCGGTGATTAGCGTTGATTGACGTTGCAGCACGGGCGGTGGAGCGCGCTAGGGAGGCGCTGCCCGAACGCCTGTGGTCTAACCGGGTGGTTGTTTACGGTGACGAGGCGATGGTAATGCCGGAGGAAACAGTGCCCATGGTGGTTGGTGACGCTCCCGCCTGGGTAACCCCTACAGGGGTTGTGGCTTTGCCTTCCAACGCTGATACGTGGCCGGAGTGGTACTGGCAGGTGTGTGAGGACGATTCCGCCTGGGTGACCGTCACGCAACACTGACCGCCACCCTGACTCCGCGATACTCCTCCCCGTTACCACCAAGGCGTGGAACACCACCCAAGCCCCCAATGAGGAGACAAACCACATGTCGGATGAAAACACCACCCCCGCAGACCTCGCACAGCAGGCCGCTGACAAGGCGCAGCAAGCCCAGCACGACACCGAGCAGGGCAACTACACCCAAGCCGGTGAACACCTAGGCGAGGCGCAGGCCAACGAGGCGGACGAAGCCGTAGACCTTGACGCGCTACGTAAGCAGCTCGCCCGATACGAAGCGGAAAACCGCAAGTTGAAGAACGAGAACGGCGACCGCCGAGTGAAGGCGAAGCAGGCGGAAGAACAGGCAGCGACGTTGAAGAAACTCGCGCAGGTACTCGGTTTTGAACCGTCCGACGAAGACTCGGAGGAACAAATCAAGCAGGCCAAGGCCGCCGCGCAGGAACGAGAAGCCGAGCGTGACAAGCTCCAGGCCGAACTCGACCGAATGCGCGAGGACAACACCCTACGCAAGCTGGCGAAGGAAAACGGGGCAGCCCCCGACATGCTTGTGCCGTATCTCCGTGGTGTAGGTGATCTCCCGAAGTGGGGCAGCGACGAGTGGGACAGTAAGGCTGGCGAACTCGTCACCAACACGCTCAACTCATTCCCACAGTTCAAGGCGGGTGGGGTAGCACCCCGCACCAGCGGAACCCCAGCCCCACGAACAACAACGATGGCCGAATCCTCACCGCCGATGACCTCAACCGCCTGTACGCACAGGGCAAGTTTGAGGAAATCAACAAGGCAGTGGAGGAAGGCCGTATCAGCCGCTAACAGTTTCCACTAGGAGGAACACACTATGGCAACTCCACAGTCCCACAAGAACTGGGATCCGGTAATTGGCCCCGTTGTCGCGTCCGCGCTCATGCAGCCGCTCAAGGAGACCTGGGCATTCGCGCAGGAAGGCGTGACGAACCGCGAATTCGAAGGTGAAATCAAGGGCAAGGGTGACGAGGTTGTTGTCTCCAACCTTGGCCGTCCCCACCATCCGTAAGTACGACGAGTCCGAAGACATGATTGTTGAAGATGTCGAGTTCGGAGAGCGTAAGTTCAAGACCGACCAGGGCGACTACTTCAACTTCAAGATTCCGCTGGTATCTTCCGTCCAGTCTGCTCTGGACGTGAAGCCGGAGGCAGTCAGCGAGGCAGAGGAAGGCATGTCCGAGCAGGTCGATACCTACATCGGCAAGCTCATGAAGGACGGAGTGAAGAACTCCAACAAGGTGGGCACCCTCCCGCTCGACATTGAGAAGAAGGACGCGTACAAGACGCTGGTGGCGCTGCGTAAGAAACTCAACGCCACTTCGGTTCCGAAGACTGACCGTTTCGTGATGGTTGGCCCGGAGATGGAATCGGCGTTGCTGTACGACGAGCGCCTGGACAAGGCAGTGAACAACAGCAATCTCTTGAACGGTGAGATTGGTCGCCTGCTCGGGTTCCGCATCATTTCCGCGCCGACGGTGCCGACGGTGGCGGGCCGTGAGGTGGTCATTGTGGGCCACCCGATGGCTACCCCGTTCGGCTACCAGATCACGGAGGTGGAGGAATCGTCCATGCTGCCGTTCCGTTTCACCCGTGCGATTACGGGCCTCCAGGTGTACGGCGGTTCCGTGATCCGCCCGGAGGCGCTGGCGACGGCTGAACAGGATGTGGTGGAGCCGACCACGGCGGGTGCTACCGAGTAGACGCTAGCCCGTAGCAGACAGCGAAGGGGTCAGGGTGTGTGCCCTGGCCCCCCTTTACCCATACCTGGATGAAGGGCACACCATGAATAATCCGTATCAGGAAGAACTACTTAACCGTCTCCGTGACCATGAGAACGCGGGGGTGAACGTGAACTGACCCGGCTTATCAACTGGGCTACATCCGCTGTGTTGAAGTACACAGCTGTGCGGGCGCTCACTAAGACGATGATTGAGAAGTGGGTCAGAGTTAAGGCAGCAGGGTGTGTTCGATGCCGTCTAGAATCACATCGATGACGAGGTCGTAGTATTCCTCGGACATCGCTTCTTCTTCATCAGGGTGTGAGAGAGGCTCCAGGTAAGAGTTGACAATACTGGTCAGTCCAACAGATTGAGCCATCATAGGCTCAAGCCTGACAAGCATTTCGTGCAGGTTGTGGCGAGGCTGGATTTGATTGGATGCGCGCAGGTTTCTCGCTCCGATCGTGTGGATGATCGAGTTCGCGATAATTGTGTAGGCCACAGGCGAATTGTCACCAAACCCAGCTTCTTGTAGTTTGGCCCAGGCTCCATCGATCATCGGCAAAAACTGTTCGGTGAACTTGCCCCGCGCGAACCTGTCGGTAATCCCCGGATATGCTAACAATGCGGGGCGTAGATTGTGAGCCATAGCTCGAAACCAGGCTTTCCATTCAAGGTCCGGGTCGGGAACTTCAATCCCGACACATACCCGGTCTACAACAGCATCACAAATGGCTTCCTTGTTTGGAAAATAATGATAAATCACTGAGGGAACCACGCCCAGTTCACGGGCAATGTCCCGTACTGACCATCCCTCAACGCCACTGATCGCGCTTAACTGTACAGCTTGTTTGACAATCAGCTCGCGTGATAGCCCAGCCCTTCGCCCCGTTAGCGCAGTGTTCATAAGGTGACCCTAACTTATTCCTTGACCCTTACTAGAACACCATTCTACAATATCCCTAAGTGAAACAGTGTTCTAGTAATGGAGTGTAGTGATGCCCGACCCTCGTAGTAATAAGCCGACACAGAGCTCTATTGATCCAGGAGCGCAAGCAAACCTGGTAGTGGGAATCGTTTTTCTCGCCTTTATGGGGCAAATGATTCTCAATCCGATCATCGCGCCACTGTCACGACAGATGGGATTGCGGGAATGGCATATTGGCGCCACTATCTCTTTGGCAGCGATTGTACTAGCGAGCTTGAGTGCTTATTGGGGGCGAGCTTCCCAACGTGTCGGCGCTAAACGTGTACTCGCTGCCGGGCTTGTGATCGCGATCATCGCTTTGAGCGCCTTCGGTATTGTCTCCTACCTGGGGATGAACCAGGTAGTTGGCGGTGTCGGACTAGTTTTTGGTGTTGTGATCACTCGTGGTTTGCTCTATGGTGGAGGGATTTCAGCGATCGCCCCGACCGCGCAAGCCCACCTGGTCACGCATGCTGCCAGCGAGAACGGGCGGGTAAAAGCACTGGGCATGATCGGAGCGGCTCAAGGGATGGCCTCCATTGTTGGAGGTGTTACTGGAGGTGTGTTAGCCGCTGCTGGTGGCCTGCTCTTGCCCTTGGTGGTCATGCCCGTTGTGATGGTGATTGGTCTGGTTGTTCTCTTGGTGAGTTTCGCACCTCAAAGCCGAGGGCAACTTTTTGCAAAGCCTCAACGGATTCGCTTCACTGATCCGCGTGTAGCTCCCTGGCTAGCAACTGGTCTGGTGATGTTTCTTGTGTTTTCTTCTGTTGCTACGATTTTTGGATTCACTGTCCAAGACCGCTTCGCCCTGTCGGCAACTGCGACCGCAGGTATTTCCGCGATTTACCTGACCATCATGGGCGTGACCATGATCATTGCCCAAGCGGTGATTGCTCCAAAGACAGGGTGGGGAGCAGCGAAGCTTTTACGTACTGGTCTGGCCATTACACTAGTTGCAACTGTGCTCATTTGGCCTACCTCCTCGCACGCTTTACTGGTTGTCGGGTGTATCGTGCTGGGGGTAGGTATGGGACTGGCGATGCCCGGGTACAACACTGGCCCAACCTTGAAGATGAGTGCAGATGAGCAAGGCGCAGTGGCTGGCATCATCAACGCTAATAATGGGTTGGCGTACGCGATTGCCCCGCTGGCTTCGACCGCCCTTTACGGGTGGAACCCGCTGGCACCCTTCGCCGTCTGTATCGCCTTGATTGCAGTGGTCGTCATCTACGCCCACACCGCACCCGCACTACGCCAATAACTATGAGCGTGCCTGAAGTAGCCGTTCCATCACGTTATCCGCAGGAGTCGGCCCCGAGTAGTCCACCAGCGAGTTGGCTTTGACGACATCGAAAATCTCGTACCAGAGCGTATTCGCCTGCTTGCTAAACGACTGAGACATGGCCACGAATGGGGACGCGATAGCTGTTAGGACCACGGATTTAGTAACACCGTGGTGAGTATCCAGTAACGCCCGGGTGAGTATCGGGTAACACCCGGGCGTTGACTATGAGCCGCTACTGCGTATTGGCTTCTAAGCGCATGTTCGGACCTTGAAGCGTGATGATCTCAGCACCAACGACAAGCCGATTCAGTATCGACTCGGCGAGGACAGCATCCGGGATGGACTTGTACCACTCATCGGGCGTGCACTGGGAGGTGACAATGGTTGAACCCCGGTGTTCACGCTCAACAAGAATGTTGAGCAGCTGGTGTGCTGTGGCAGCATCAATCGGCGTTGTTAAGAAGTCATCAAGCACGAGTACATCAGCCAGGTGGAGATCTTGAAGAAACTCCATGCGTGCTGTGTCATCATGGCGTAGCACCATCAGCTGGTTAGCCAGGGTGTCTGTGCGGAAGAAACGAGCAGAGTAGTCGTTTCTGCACGCAGCGGTAAGTAGTGCTTGGGCCAGGTAGGTTTTGCCGACGGATGATTTGCCGAGGATGACAATGCTTTGCGCTTTTTGACACCATTGGCAGTGAGCGAGTCTGGTGATTTGCTCTTTGTTGAGGTTGCGGCCGGGTGCGTAGGTGATGTCTTCGATACACGCATCGAGATTTGGCGATCGGGATGCCTTGAGTAATTTGTTGACTCGTCGTTCACGCTTGGCCGCGACTTCTTTATCGAGCGCGTAGAGCACCTTGTCAGAAAAGCTCCACGAGTCGAAGATGGGATCTGCTGCAATATCAATCACGGTTCGGCCAAACGCCGTCATACGTAGATCGGTGAAGACAGGCAGGATCGATTCATCAAGAAAGCGCGCTGATGCTGATGCTGGTTGTGGCTGTGTCATGACTGTAGAGGTCCTTTCTTCGTGAGGTTTTCCATACTGAACTGGGCAGACCTACCCAGATATGCGCCGCGGGTATCGCGTGCGTGTTCCACCGGTGGTGTTTCAGGCGGTGTCGTGGCTGGCAGGTCATGGCCTGTCGGGCGGGTTGATTGGTCTTTGCGTACCGCGGCCATCATGTTTTTCACCGCGGTATACGACACGGCCCGCCTTGCGCCATCAGGTGCGATCAGGCGTGCACAGGCTTGTTCCAAGATCACCTTATTGGCGTGTTTGCCCATATTCAGTACGTTTCGCCACGACTGATACGCCTGGGCAGGGATTGCCTTTGCGCTGATGAGTTCTTCGATGACTGTCCGGGTTGCTGGCCCGATCTTGGCTGCTTCACGGTAGAAGTACTCACTGGTCCACAATCCTGTGGTATCAGCCATGTTGGCCGGAATATGATCCACATCGGTGACATAGATCCCCCGGGCTTGGGCAAGCCGGTGGGTTGCAACACGCTGCCCGGCATCAAAGACGGTTACTTCATTGCCAGTGATACGTACATCGACAGTCCGGCCGACAAGCTGGTAAGGCACTTAAGTAACGTGCAGTGTTGACGGTGATGTGGAAGTTGGGGGCGATGTTCGCGCGTTTCCATTCGGTATGCTGCCACGGTGATGTGGGAAGTTCGCCTAGTACGCCGCGTTCAAACTCGTCAAAGAGCATCCTTCTGCTGGTGTTGTGAATCGGCCTGACTTTTTGAGAGTGGCGTGTTACGCGGCGTGAAGGCCTGCGTGGTTTTCTCGTTGGTAGTTGGTGTAGTGCTTGATCGGCGGGATATGCCCGAGCGAGGAATGCAACCGCTCGTGATTGTACCAGTGGACCCATCCGGCTGTGGCGCGTTCCACCTCCCCCCCCAGTTCGTCCACGTCTCTGCCTCGAAATCAATGAGTTCAGACTTGTACAGCCCGATCGTTGACTCCATCAGACCGTTGTCGTAGGCGTCGCCGACAGTGCCGATGGACCCGTCTATCTGATGGACGGCAAGCAGACGGCGGAGATGTGTGGGAGTGTACTGTGAGCCCGCCCGAGTGATGGGGCACCCCGGCCGACTCAAAGTACGGGTCCTGGCGCTGGCGTAGTGCCAGTGCCTGTCGCAGCGCACGGATGGCCAAAGATTTCGTGGCTCGGGTGTCCACGACATACGCCAGGATCTCACGGGTGAATACGTCGGTGACAGAAGCCACGTAGCTGAAACCGCAGCTGGTGTGCACATACGTGAAATCCGCGATCCACCACTGATCGGCGGATAGAGGCCGGACGGGCTGAGCAGAGGCACGTTTGGTTTATTGGTGATGTGATTCCAGTAGGTATCTAGGCATTTTGTGTAGCGAGAGTTATTTTGAGTCCCAGGGCTTTCATGATTTTCGTGATAGCCGCAAAGGACGGGTTACCGTCTTTTGATAGTGACTTGTAGAGGGATTCACGGTTGAGTTGAGTCTCTTTAGCGAGCTGGCTCATGCCGTGTGCCCTTGCAATGTCACGCAAAACCACCTGTACGGTTTTCGTATCGCCGTCTTCGAGTGCGATAGCCAGGTAATCGTTCACTGCTTCTTGGCTATCGAGATATTTGCTTGCATCGAACGCTGAAAATGTTACTTCCTTCACGACTGTTCCTCCCTTACCTGTTGTGCGAGCTTTTGAGCGGTTCGAATATCTTTATCCTGGCTGGATTTATCTCCTCCGGCCAGCAGGAAAACCGTTATTGCGCCTAGTCGGGTGTAGTACACCCGATAGCCGGGCCCGAAATGAAATCTCATCTCGCTAACCTTCTCGCCAACGGGTTTGATGTCTCCAATCATTCTTCCGTGTGCTTCGCATCGGGCTATTGCATACAAAATGCGTCGCTGAGCATGTTTGTCTTTTAGCTCACCTAACCAGGCGTCAAACAAGCTGCTGGAAATGATCTCCACACGCCCAAGTGTAGCCTAAAAGCTACATGGCTCAAGTGGGGGATACGCCTCTCATGGCTGACTCCTCTTTCGGTTTGAAGATTGGTGATGACGCCAGGAAAGCGTCTAAAGACGCTAAAGACGCATGCAGACTTGAGGGTGCGGTTGATGAGTTGAGGTCGAGGTGGATGACACGTCCGCTACGGCCCGGATCTTCGGTGAGGTGTTCAAGGTCAACCTGACGACTGAGGGGCCACCGCACCGCTTTTCGATCATCCGTGATGAAGCCACGCTCTCGAGCCTCAACTGTCAATGAAGCAAACGGCGTTATTCTCGCAGCCCCTCCACGATCCGCACCGTCTCCACCGCAACCCGCGTGACCTTGCCAATCAGATCCACGATGTAGCGCGGGTTGCCAACCTCATCGGCCCAATCGTTCGGGTCGTTGACAATCCCGGACGCCTTGTCCTTCTTCACCTGGTAGCGATCAATCAGCCACGCCAGCGCAGAGCGTGACCCCAGCATGTACTCATCAGCCTCAGCCGGGATACCGGTGATGGTCACGCGCTTGTTGTAAATCAACTTGGTCACGTCGTTGATGTTCTTCCCGGTCTCGGGGTCCTTCTTGCGTGCCCACTTCATCTTCAACACACGCCAGGTATCCGGGTCGGACTCGTCGCCCTTGACCGTGATGTCCAGCGGGTATGGCTCCACGTCCTCGTATCCGACGTGCAGGTCCATGAGTTCCTTGCCGGCGCGCGCAAACTTGTCGAACTCTTCCCGCGTTCCCGGTGTCTCAATGTGCGGCAGCATCTTTTTCAAGTCCGTCGCGTACGCCTCCCGATAGTTCGGGTCGTGCAGCTTGCCGTAGACGAAGTGGAAGATGTCGTCACCAGTGACATCGGCACCCAGCGCGTCACGGTAGACAGCCTTGATCGCGTCGGTGATGTTGTCCTTGCGCACATACCCCGCAACGACCTCACCAATCTGCCCATAGATCGAGGTTTCGCCTTCGCTTATCGACGCCCCTTCGCCAAACAACCCACCATCCCCAGCGTCCACGGGCTCCCAGGTGAAGCGGGGGAAGAACTGTGTCCCTTCTGAACCAAACAGATTAAGGTCAAGGAGCATATCAGCTGCAAAAATACTGTAAGGCTTCACTGCGCCCACGGTCATCTGGGCAAACCCAATGCTGTGGTGGTGCTGCGTCGGGAATATCGACGGCAACTGGTACTGCCTATCGATCAGTTCCTTCGCGAAGTAGCTCCGTTGCTTAAAGAAGGGACGGTACATCGAGGTGTAGGCACGGTCCGTATCAAGCGTGATTTCTGTTCCTCGAGAGAGTTCTTGCTTGAGATTTACATTCCATGAACCCTTCGTGCTGTCGATCAGCTCCGGGTGCTGTGCAAACAACGCATCAACACCCCGCTTGTTTTGCTCGAACCCTTCGCTTCGCAACACAACTTGCGCCTGATCGTAGTTCGCAACGTGCGTCTCGATGTTTTCTACGAGTTGTGGGGTAGAAGACGAATAAGACCACGAGTCGCGACCTGTCTTTAGTCCTGAGGAATACGTTGTGAAGAATGTTGTTTCGTCGCTCTTCTTCTCGCCGATCACGGGCCATGTCCCAAACTCGGCACTACGCTGATTTAGCCAGTCACCGTGCTGATTCGGCGTGATTGAACGCCACTTAATCCGGTCAATTGACGCATTCTCGGCAAACGCCAGCTTCTCTTTACGCTTCTGATAGTCAGGAGTCTGCGCGTAATGCAGGTGGAAGCCGGTCTTGGAAGGATCCTTCACACCGATCAGCACCGCAACGCCAACCCGGATATCAAAGACATTGTCGCCCTCACGCTTGGCTTGTTCGCCACCACCCAAAGAGTTGCCGCGCAGATTGAAAACATAGAGGTCGGTGAAATCCTCGGCCATCGACAGGCGGACACCATCTCCGGTGTTGCCGTCTACCCAGCCGTTATTTGCGATAAACGCCACGACGCCATGATCCCCGATTCGGTCCGTCGCCCACCGGAATGCGCGCAAATATGAGTCGTATAGCGAGTTCTTATTCGTCGCCGTTGACTTCGCCGCGTACGTCTCCGCGATACGCGCATCCAGCGTCGGGTACTTCAGGTTCGCGTTGTTGTCATTCGCTTTTTTCTGACCCGATGAGTACGGCGGATTGCCCACGATGACGTTGATCGGGGCTTCCTTCTGCCGAACGATGCGCTCGTTGTTGTTTCTGAATACCGTGAGGTCGAGGATGTCTCCTTCCTCGTGGATCTGGAACGTATCGGCAAGCGCGATGCCCTCGAAGGAAACGTAGCGGGGGGGGGGGTGCGCTTTCCGAGCGTTTGGCTGCCTCGGCCAGCAACGCGTTAAACGTCGTCTCGATGTTGGCGGCCGCGACGTAGTAAGCCAGCAGCATGATCTCGGTGGCGTGCAACTCGTTGGCGTACTTGCGGGCTAGATCCTTCGGATCAATCAACCCGGACTGCAACAGGCGCACCATAAACGTGCCGGTGCCCGTAAACGGATCCAGGATATGCACGCTCTCGTCGGTTAAACCGCGGCCGAAGTGCTTCTTCGACACATCGTCGGCGGCGCGCAGGATAAAGTCCACGATCTCCACCGGGGTATACACAATGCCCAGCTTGTCGGCGTCGCGCTTGAATCCCTTTTTGAAGAAGCGCTCGTAGAGTTCCTTAATCACCTGCTGCTTCCCGGATGCACTCGTGACCTCAGATGCGCGCACACGCACCGAGGCGTAGAACTTCTCCAACGAGTCAGTCTCGGCATCCAGGTCACTATTGTCGAGGGCATCAACCATGCGCTGCATGACCTGGGAGACCGGGTTGTGGGCGGCGAAATCGTGCTCGCTAAACAGGGCATCAAACACTGGGGCGGTAATCAGGTGCTGCGACAACATGCTGATCGCCTCGTCCTCAGAGATCGAGTCGTTGAGGTTACCGCGCAGGCCCTCGACGAAGGTGTCGAACTCACCACGCAGTGTCGCATCCGCCTGGTCAAGCAGCGCGCGGATGCGGGTGACCTGCGCCTTGGAGATGTCCGCGACGTCGTCGGCCCAATCCTCCCAGTAGGTGCGGGTACCCACCTTGTCCACCAGCTTGGTGTAGATCGCTTCCTGCCACTGCTCAAGCGAGAACAACGCGATCTGCTGGGCTGTCACCTGGTCGGATTCGTGGGCCTCGGTCCGCTCACTGTTCGCGAGTTTCTTCTTCGCCTCCTGCGCAGGATCAACAACTGGCTGGACGGAAATCGGCAAATCATCCTGCACGTTCTCGTTGAGCGCAATCGAGTTCACCTTGGCGTTAAAGCGGTCGTCGTGTGCACGCAACGCGTTGAGGATCTGCCACACAACTTTGAAACGCTGGTTGTCGTTCAGCGCCTCCGACGGCGATGTATCCGGCGCCACCGCCACCGGCAAAATGATGTAGCCGTAGTCCTTGCCTTCCGCCTTCCGCATCACGCGACCAACGGACTGCACCACGTCCACCATCGAATTGCGCGGGTTGAAAAACACCACCGAATCGAGGGCGGGGACGTCGACACCCTCCGAAAGGCACCTGGCGTTTGTGAGCACGCGGCATTCATTCGTCGGCATGTCGGATTCAAGCCACGTCAGCTTCGTGTTGCGCTCCAGGGCGTTCATCGCGCCGTCGACGTGCTGCGCCTGCACATCAAGATCAATATTCAACGTCTGAATGTCGTTCATCACCGCCTTTTCCTGCAGCAGCTCGCGATGCGACTTCACCAGCAGGGGGAACGCCTCCGTAATCGCCTTCGACGTCTTAATATCCTTCGCGAACGCCACCGTGCGGTGCATCGGCTCCGCGCCCTCATCGAAGCCGCCCTTCTTGCCCTGCAAACCTCCCGAGCGCTTCGCCAACGCATTCCAAACGCCGATCATCGCGGAGCCCGTCGTTAAGTTAATGTCCTTGCCACCAGCGGCATTGAACTTGCCCATCGCATCGGCACCCAGCGACTCATCCACAGTCATGATGAGCACCTTGTAGTCCGTCAACAACCCCTTATCGACGGCCTCTCCGAACCCCAACCGGTGAAACTCAGGGCCATACACGGCCTCGTCATCCATGGAGTAGAGCTCCGCCGAATGCTCGACGGCCTTGCCTTTCACGGTCTCGTCGAAAAGTCGGGGAGTGGCAGTCATGTACAGGCGCTTCTTCGCCTTGATGTAGTCACTGTCGTGGATGCGGGAGAAGTTTGACGGGTCCTCCCCAGCGAGCGTGGCCCCTGTGGTGCGGTGGGCCTCGTCGCAAATGACAAGATCGAACTCCTCGAGGCCAGCTTCTTGCGCGTCGTGGATCGCGGGCAGCGACTGGTACGTCGAAAACACGACGCTCAACCCAGCCGCGCGCTTGCGCTTCGACAACCGCTCTGCGATGTCCGCGCCGTTCGTGGACACCGGCACCTCAAGGTCATATGAGGCGATATCCTCCGCCTTGCGCGCCACCTTGCTATCGGAGCACACCGCGTAACTGCGAAGATCCATCCGTGCCTGCGCAGTCCACTCTTTCAACGACTGCGACAACAAACTAATCGACGGCACCAAAAACAACACTCGCGCCTTGCCATAGTGCTCCTCCGCAAAACGCTCAGCCAAGCGCAGCGCCGTAAACGTCTTGCCCGTACCGCAGGCCATAATCAGCTTGCCGCGATCGTGCGCCTTGAACCCCTCCAGCGACTTTTCAATCGCCGTCGCCTGATGTGGGCGTGGCTCAAACGTCTCCCGCAAGGTGAGGTTCACCGACATCTCACTGCCTGGGTAGGCGATATCCCAGTTAATCGGGGACTCCGCAATCGCCGACGTGCCGATCCGGTTCGTGGCGATCAACTGGTTCTCCAACATCGCCTCAGCATTCGACGACCAACGGTCCGTCGTTGAAATAATCAGACGGTTCGCAAACTGCTCCACCCCGCGATCAGTGTGGAACGAGCGCCCCGATGCCTCAAAAAACGAATCCAGCTGCCCCTTCTGGATATGCGTCGTAGGCAGGTAAAACTTGCACTGAATTGCCGTCCACTCGCCGTCATCCATCCGCTTCGCGACGAGGTCAATCCCCACGTCCGCCTTGCCGCCGTTGAACGGCCAGTCCACCCAGCGGTACACCTCAGAGTATTCACTGGACAGCGTCGGGTCTGTCTTGAAATAGTTGACCATCAACTTTTCAAACGCCAGACCCTGCTCTGACTTCGACGGCAGCTTGCGGAGTTCTTCGATGGCATCAGTGAATGTCGACATGGGCAATATTATGCCCCAGCGACACCCCGTGGGGAGAGTATTGGTTGCCTAGAACGGCAGCGCCTGCGCAACCTGTGGAGGCAGTACGCCTGTTCACCGAAAATCGAAGACCGGCCCTGGACTCCCACCGAGGCGGGCAGCGGAACCGGTCATGTTGCCCACAAAGCTACCTGGTTGACGACGGCGAAGCCGTATTTACACACAAAATGTCCCTTAAGACCCGGTCTCACGTTGCTGGTGTGGAAGCAATTAAAGAGGGAGCACCCCTGTAGTGAAAACTACGGAACGCTCCTTCACTCTTTGACCCCTCAGGAAATGCTGATGGGCCTTTTCGCACCTCACTGTAGCGTATTCTTTGAAACACGATGAAAGACTGGGGGATCTTGTGAAGCACAACTATGACCGGCATCAAGGGGAGAGACAGGGATTTGGTGCATAGATTGGCGTAAGCACCAAATTCCTTGATTTGCGTTGCTCGCGCGACTTGGAAAAGACCAGGTCGTGCAGGCCGCGTGAGGGAATTTGGTGTCCTGGGCGAGCGGCGAGTGACAATGGACGCAATTCTGCCGGTCGACCCCGGTAAAACCCCAGGTCGCGAAAGGGGCCATGCGTCTTTTGTCACTGGCGCGGTGGCGGTGTGCACCAAATCCCTTGATTTGCCCGCGTCGGTTTGGAAAAGACCAGGTCACGCAGGCTGCGCAAAGGAATCTGGTGCGCAGAGCCCCAGAGCTCCCAGGCCCTACGCGTACGGCACGACCATCCCGCCGAACGCCAGCGCAACCGTCGTGAGCACGGCCCAGGCCAGCATGGCCTTGCCGTTGAGCCCGAGCACCGGGATGAGGGCTGCACCGGTCGCACCGCTGCGAACCTTCATGATGGCGGCGATCGCCAGTGGCAGCGCCACCAGGCCGACCAGGGCAGGCGCGTACACCAGAGCCAGCAGTACGCTGACTACGAACGGGACGCAGGTCAGGACCGTGAACAGGGTGCGGGCGCGGCTGTCGCCGAGGCGAACCGCGATGGTCTGCTTGCCGGAGGCGGCGTCGGTGGGGATGTCGCGGATGTTGTTGACTAGGTTCACGGATGCGGAGATTGCGCCGATCGCCACGGCGACGAGCAGGCCCTCCCAGGACAGGAAGCCGGTCTGGACGAACTCGGTGCCCATCACGGCGACGAGGCCGAAGAAGATGAAGACACTGACTTCGCCGAGTCCGATGTAGCCGTAGGGGTTGTTACCGCCGGTGTAGAACCATGCGGCGGCGATGCAGGCGGCGCCGACCAGGATCAGCCACCACGCCCCGGCCAACACGGACAGGATGATGCCGAACAGCCCAGCAACTCCGAACGCGATGAAGGCGGCGAGCTTTACGTTCTTGGGGTCGGCGAGTCCGCTGGCGGTGATGCGTGTGGGGCCGGAGCGGTCGTCGTCGGTGCCGCGGATGCCGTCGGAGTAGTCGTTGGCGAAGTTCACGCCGATGATGAGGGCCCACGCCACGAGCAGTGCCAACAGTGCCCGGCCGAGGTTGGCGTGCGCGGTAAAGGCCGCGACGCCGGTGCCGGCGATGACGGGCGCGAAGGCGTTTGGCCAGGTGTGGGGGCGGGAGGCTTCCCACCACGCGTGCAGGTTGGGTTGTGCGTTCATGGTTTCCATCATGCCCCGTGTCGGGCCTGTCGGCTAAAGTGGTGCGCCATGTGGGTCGATTATGCGGCGCGGCAGGCGGTGGCGTCGATAGGCGCGGTGGCGCGTTTGCCCTCGTTACGGTTGGCGGTGCGCTCCGGGCGTCTGGAGTTTCCCGCCGCGGGGCATACCGTGATCAGCCTGACCTCGCACGGCACCCGCTTATCGACGGTCCACCACACCCTCGCATCGCTGTTGGTGGGGACTCGCCGCGTGCCCACCATCCTGTGGCTGGACGCGGAGGACTTCGATGCACCCTGGCCCGAGCCGCTGCAGGAGCTGGTGCAGTGCGGCCTGCAGGTGCGGCGTTCCGACGGACACTACGGCCCGCACACCAAGTACTACGGTACGTTCCGGCAGCTCGCGGGTACGGGGACGAGCGTGATCACGGTGGATGATGACGTGTTGTACCCGAGGTGGTTCGTCGAGAAGCTGGTGGTGGACCCGTTGGCGGTGACAGCTTACCGTGCCCACGAGATCGCGCTGGTGGGCGAGGGGTTCGCGCCGTATATGCAGTGGCGCAGCGTGCGCACCACCGCGCCGAGCCCGCGACACTTCGCCACCGGCGTATCCGGGGTGGCGTACCCGCCCGCGATGGTGGACTACGTGGCCGCCCAGGGCGACGCCTTCCTGCGCGCCGCCCCCAGCGCCGACGACGTCTGGCTCAACATGTGCGCGGTGCGCTCGGGGCACTTTGTGCGGCAGGTCTTCGACAAGCCAAAGGAGTTTCCGCTGGTGCCGGGCTCGCAGTCAGTGGCGCTGGTGCGCAAAAACCTTCGCGGGGGCAACGACGCCCAGCTCGCCGCAAGCTACAGCGCAGAGGACATCAGCGCAGTCGTCAACGCAGGCTAGAACAGGTCGCGCACCGCGGCCCGGTCCACCTTGCCCGGCCCCAACAGCGGCAGCGCCGCCACGCGCTTGAGCTCTTTCGGTACCTGCCACCGTGGCAGGTCCTGCAGGGCATCCATCACGTCCGGCACCTGCGCCTCACCCGCAAACGCAGCGCAAATACGCTGCCCGAAACGCTCGTCCGGCACGCCCACCACGCACGCATCCGTCACGCCGGGCACACCCAGCAGGAAGCGCTCCAGCACCTCCGGCTGCAGCTTCAGCCCACCCGAATCAATCACATTATCGACGCGCCCTTCGACCGTCAGGTGGCCGTCGGCAAGCTGGCCTGCGTCTGAGGTGCGGAACCACCCCGGCTCGGCGAAGTCGGGGTGCTCCGGCTGGTTGCGGTAGCCGCGCGCGACCATGGGGCCGCCGAGCCAGATGCGGCCGTCGCGGATGCGCACGTTGGCGCCGGCGATGGGCTCCCCGTCGTAGACGCAGCCGCCGGAGGTCTCCGAGGAACCGTAGGTGGTGACAACGTTGATGCGCAGCTTCGCCGCCGAATCCAGCAGCGCCGGGTTGGTGGCCGCTCCGCCGACGAGCACCGCGTCGAAGCTGCGCAGCGCGTCGATGCCGGTGAGCGTGGACATCGCCTTGTCCAGCTGCAGCGGGGTCAGCGCCGTGTAGCAGCGGTCCCCAGTCGCCGCGATCTCCGCGGTGCGGGCCGCGAACTCATCCACGTGGAACCCGTGAGTCAGGTCCACAAAGGCGGGCTCTACACCCGCGACCATGCTGCGCACCAACACCTGGATGCCCGCGATGAACGCGGCGGGCATCGCCAGCAGCCACTGGCCCGGCCCGCCGAGCGCCTGGTGGGTTGCGTCCGCGCTGGCTATCAGGTTCGTCGGGGTCAGCAGCGCTCCCTTCGGGGTGCCCGTGGATCCGGAAGTCGCCACCACGAGGGCGACGTCGTCGGCGATCGGCTCGCCCACGCCCTGCGTGTTGCGCAGCAGGTTGGCGCGCGCCGGGTCGTTCGTCGGCACGGGAAGTAGTGCACGCTGGCCGGTCAGCGCCTCCTCGATGGCGGGCAGGATCGCGAGCGGCTTGGCGGGGTCAACGGGGAGGAGTTCCAGGAGCTTCGTCACGAAGCGTTAGTCTAGCGCCCCGCCCGCGAGGACCTCGATGGCGTCGCGCCACGCGACGTTGCCGGTGTCGGGGGCGAAGCGGTCCGTCGATAAGAGGATGCAGCGGGACCCGGCGGGCAGGGCGTCGAACGGCGCGAGCTCGCGCGCGAGCGTCGCAGGTTCGGCCACCGTGAGCGCCACCTGAATGTAGAGGGTGCGCTGGCCGTCGTTAGCGATGAAATCGATCTCCCCACCGGGAACCTTACCGGTGGCAACCTGGTATCCACGGCGGCGAAGCTCAAGGTAAACCATGTTTTCCAAGTCGTGGCCGAAGTTGAAAGGGCGAGAGCCCAGCAGCGCGGTGCGCAGGCCCGGGTCGACGAAGTAGAACTTGCCGTTTGTACTCAGCCACCGTTTGCCCTTCGTGTCGTAATCCCTGCACTGATAAATAAGGTGCGCGTCCGACATGAGGCCGAGGTAGCGGTCCACGGTTTCACTCGACGCCTTGAGGCCCTCGTGCTTGAGGTGGCCCACGATGCGGTTCGTGGACACTGGGTTGCCGGCGTTGTCGAAGAGGAAGCGGGCCACGCGCAGGAAAACGTCGGTGTCGCGGATCTGGCCTCGCAGGGAAATGTCGCGGGTGAAGATGGAATCGAAGAGTGAGGAGTTCGCCTGGCGAATCACGACCGGGTCCGAGAGCTGCACCGTGGCAGGGAAGCCACCGATGGTGACCCACTCCTGGAACGCGCGGTCAAGTCCCGGGCGCGCGTCCGCCGGGTAGCGGAACTCCATGAACTCCGCCAGGGAGAGCGGCAGCATCGGGATCTCGATGTAGCGCCCCGCTAGATAGGTCAGTGACTCGCCAACAAACAAGGAAGCGTTGGAGCCGGTCACGCAGATTTCTAGCTGTTCGTTGAGTCGCAGTGAGTTGATCACGCGCGCCCAGTCCTCCAGTTCCTGCACCTCATCGACGTGCAGGTAGCGCAGTCCTTGTGCGAGCCGGTGTGTCACGGCGTCGTGGAAGGCGGCCGGGTCCCGCAGGGTGGCGTTGGCCTGGTCCTCGAAGTTGATCACCATGATGGCGTCGTCTGGGGTGCCGTGCTTGCGCAGGTGGCGGCGGTACAGCTCGAGGAGGGTCGATTTCCCGCAGCGGCGCACACCGGTGATGATGCGAACGAAGTCGCTATCGGTGACTGCCAGCAGGTTGTCGAGGTACTGCTGTCGAGGGTGCAGGGCTCTCATGGGTTTCGAGTATACCTGAAACTTTCTCCAAAACAGGCGAGAGTTTCAGGTATACCTGAAACGCGCTATTACCTTCCTAGCTCGTGGCTGAGCGCCTCGAGCTCCCCGCCGCCAGCCATCTGGTGGGTCAGCTCCTCCAGGGTCACGTTCTCCCGGGGCTCGTCGAGTTCCTGGCGGCCCAGCTTCAGGATGGTGAAGTGGTCACCGACCAGGAACGCGTGGTGCGGGTTGTGGGTGACCAGGACGACGGCGATGCCGCGGTCGCGGGCGGCGGCGACGAAGCGCAGCACCACCCCAGACTGCTTCACGCCGAGCGCCGCCGTCGGCTCGTCCAGAATCAGGACGCGGGCGCCGAAGTAGACCGCGCGCGCGATGGCCACGACCTGGCGCTGGCCGCCGGAAAGGTTCCCGGCGTCCACCTCGACGTCGGGAATGTCGATGCCCATCTCGAGGAGCTGCTTGGCGCAGATCTGCTTCATCTCGGCGTCGCGGAGGACGCCGAAGCGGCCGGTGAGCTCCTGGCCGAGGAAGAAGTTGCGCCACACGCTGAGCTCATCCACGATCGCTAGCGTCTGGTGCACCGTTGCGATGCCGGTGTCGATCGAGTCTCGGGGAGAGGTGAAGGTGGTTGGCTGGCCGTCGATAAGCACTTCACCCGAGGTCGGCTGGTGTAGACCAGCGAGAATCTTGATCAGCGTGGACTTGCCGGCGCCGTTGTCGCCGAGCACGCACGTGACCTCGCCCTCGTTGACGGCGAGGTTTACCCCGCGCAGCGCGTCGAAGCTGCCGTAGGACTTGGTGATGTTCTTCAGTTCAATGACAGCCACTTAACGCCCCTTGGTGTACTTAGCGAAGGACATGTTCGTAAACACGGCGACGAGCAGCGTTGCGCCGAGGAAGAACTTGAACCAGTCAGGGTTCCAGCCGGCGTAGACGATGCCCTGGTTGGTCAGACCGAAAACGAGCGCGCCGATCGCGGTGCCCACCGCGGTGCCGCGGCCGCCCGTCATAGCGCAGCCGCCGATGACGGCGGCGATGATGTAGAGGAACTCGTTGCCCACGCCCTGGCCTGCCTGGATGGAGTCGAATGCGAACAGGGTGTGCATGCCCACGAACCAGGCCGCGAAGCCCACGCCCATGAACAGCAGGATCTTCACGCGGCGCACCGGCACGCCGACGGCGCGCGCGGCGTTCTGGTCCCCGCCGACCGCGGTGATCCAGTTGCCGAACTTCGTGCGGAACAGCACAAACGAGGCAATCGCGACGAGCAGCAGCCACCACAGCACCGTCACGTTCAGCGTCACATTGCCGACGTCAAACGTGCCAGCGAACACCACGTACGCCGAAGGGAATCCCTCCATGTCGGAGATGATCGGGGTTGCTACCTGGCCGGTGACCAGCTTGGTCACCGCCAAGTTGAGACCTTGCAGCATCAGGAACGCGGCCAAGGTAATCAGGAAGCTATCGATGCCGGTGCGTGTGACCAGGTAGCCGTTCAGCGCGCCGATCGCCAGCGAGATCCCGAGCGCCATGAACGCGCCAACCCACGAGTTGAGGTGCAGGTTGTAGTTCAGCATCGTCGCGGCCAGCGCGGCCGTGGTCACGGCGACGCCGGAGGAAAGGTCGAACTCGCCACCGATCATCAGCAGCCCCACCGCGAGCGCCACGATGCCCAGCGTCGAGGACGCGTACAGGGTGGTCGCGAACGCCTCAAAGGAGCGGAACGCGGGGGCGACGGTCAGGAAGAACGCAAAGATCGCGATGAAGCCCAGCATGGAGGCGAACTCGGGGCGCCGGATGAGCTTGGAAAAGCCAGTGTGCGTTCGTAGCCGGTCATCGCTTGTCGACGCCCCTTCGCTCACCGCCGCGCTCATCGCATGCCCGCCTTCGCTGCCTCGGCGACCTTGTCCACGTTGTCCTTATCTACGAAGCTCGGGCCTGTGTAGACGGGGCGGCCGCCGCCTAGGGTGCCGCCGTTGCGTTTCGCGATCCACAGCGAGTCGACGGCCAGGTAGCCCTGCAGGTACGGCTGCTGGTCGACGGCGAAGGCGACGCGGCCGTCGGCGATGGCGTCGACAAGCTCGGCGTTGGTGTCAAAGGTGGCGACCTGCGCCTTGGACCCGGACTGCTTCACGGACTCCGTCGCGCGCATCGCCACCGGGGCCTGGAGAGCGAAGACGGTGTCGAAGCTCTTGTCTTGCGACAGCTTCGAGGTGATGGTGGACTGCACGGAGGTCAGATCCTGGCCGTTGACGTAGAGCAGCTCGACGTTGCCGTCGAGGCCTTTGCGTACGCCCTCGCAGCGCGCTTCCTGGGAGGAGTTGCCCTGCTCGTGGATGACGCACAGGACGTTCGACTTGCCTTGCTCCTTGAGGCGCTCGCCGGCGGCGTTGCCCGCCACCGACTCGTCCTGGCCGAAGAAGCCGGTCATCCCGTAGTCCTGGTACTTGCCCATACCGGCGTTCAGGCCGACGACGGGGATGCCACGGTCGACAGCGTTGCGCGCTGCGGGGCCGATTGCCTCGGCGTTCGGCATGGTCACGGCGATGCCGTCGACGCCAGCGTCCACCGCCGAGCGCACCAGGTTCGCCTGGTTCGGCGCCTGCGGGTCGGAGGAGTAGCGCAGCTCGATGTTGTCCTTCTTCGCCGCGTCCTCCGCGCCCTTGCGCACGAGGTCCCAGTAGGTGTCGCCCGGCGCACCGTGCGTGACCATGGCCACCACGTACCTCGGCGTATCGACGCCACCAGCGGTCCCTTCAGTGTTCTCGGAGCGGGGTGCGCCGCCTGTTGAGGAGCACCCAACAAGCAACGCCGCAGCCATCAGCGCTGCGGCAAAAAATGTAGTCCGTGTCTTAGCCATTGTATGAGTGTGATCCACCGCACCATGTTTGTCAAGGCTAGAACACCCCCGCGATCAACAACATCGCAGGTAGCGAAAGGAACGTGGTGAGGAAGACGGTGTCCCGGCAGATCACCTCGCCGGAACGGTACGTCGCCGCGTAGTTGTACACGTTCTGCGCCGTCGGCAGTGCGCACAGAATGAGGGCCGCGTACATATCGGAGCCGGTCAGGCCCAGAAGCGACGCCACGCCCCACGCCACGGCCGGCATGCCGATCAGCTTGAGGATGGTAGCGGTGGTCGTCGCTAAGCGCTGGCTCTGCAGCACCTTCTCCCCGGTGAGCGAGGCGCCGAAGCTCATAAGAATCATCGGGATGGACGCGCCACCCAGAATCTGCAGCGGCGCGAGCACCGGCTCCGGCACCGTCCACGACGACGCTGAGACCGCAAACCCCGCAAACGCCGCAACCACCACCGGCGCCTTCAACCCCGCGATGACCGACTTCAGTAGCCCCGACGCCCCACGGTCCAGGCCAGCGATCACGATGGGGGAGAGCACCGCCATCTGCAATACCAGCGCCGGAATCACGTACGTCGGATCCCCCAGCACATAGGTGGCGATGGGCAATCCGATATTGACCGAGTTGTAATAACTCGACGACGCCGCCCCCGCCATCGTCTCCGCAGCATCCTGCTTGAACCACACCGCACTGATCGCCCAGAAGATCAACATCGTGACCACTGTCGCGATCGCGATCACCAGGATCACCGGGGAGAAGAACGCATCCGTATCCGAGACCGCCACCGACGAAAAAATCAACGACGGCGTCGCCACATGGAACGCGATGCGGTTGAGCTGCAACCGCTGCTCGCCCGGGCCGATCACCTTCTTCTGGGCAAGCCACCAGCCCGCCGCGATCACGGTGAAGATGATGGCGAAACCAGTCAGAACGTCAAGCATGCCGATTGAGTGTAGCGGCTAGACCCCGTGAATTTGGCGCCTAGTCCATCTGGAGGACGGTGCGCAATTCCGCGAAGGGTGTTGGGCAGATTTCGTGCGTGACGGTTCGGCCTGTCCGGGACTTCTTGAGTAGTCCGGCGTCGGCAAGCTTCTTGAGGTGGTGGGAGACCGTCGGCTGGCTGAGTCCTGAGCGCTCGGTAAGCGCTGTCACGCTCATCGGCTCGCACCCTTCTGCTGCGAGGCGGGAGAGGAGGCGCAGCCGGGCGGGATCTGCCAGCACTTTGAACAGGGCCGCGAAGCGCTCGGCGTCTTCTGGGGGTAGCGGGCCGGAGCCGAGTGAGCAGCAGTCTGGGGCGGGGGATTGTTCGTGCATGACTTCTACCTTCTCATATTGACAGCGGTCTATGTGGCCCTCTATTTTGTCATATTGATAGTTATCAATATGTGAGGTGATTGTATGCCAAACCCAGCGCCGACCCCCGCTCGAATGTCATTCCTCGACAGATTCCTGCCAGTGTGGATCATCTTGGCGATGGCATTCGGTCTGCTGCTGGGCCGCGTCACTCCAGGGCTCAGCAGTATGCTTGAGCGTTTTGAAGTCGGCGGGATATCGCTGCCGATCGCGCTGGGCCTTTTTGTGATGATGTACCCGCCGCTGGCCAAAGTCCGCTACGACAAGACCCGCGAGATTGCCACCGACAAACGGCTCATGACCGTCTCCATCATCTTGAACTGGATCGTCGGCCCCGCGTTCATGTTTGCCCTGGCCTGGCTGTTCCTGCCGGACCAACCAGAGCTACGCACCGGCCTTATCATCGTCGGACTGGCGCGCTGCATCGCCATGGTGCTGGTGTGGTCCGACCTGTCCTGCGCCGACCGGGAAGCCACGGCCGTTTTGGTCGCCATCAACTCAATATTCCAGGTGCTCATGTTCGGCGTGCTCGGATGGTTCTACCTGCAGATCCTGCCGAGCTGGCTGGGCCTGGAGACCACCTCTGTGGAGTTCTCCTTCTTCTCCATCGTCGCCGCCGTATTGGTGTTTCTCGGTATCCCGCTACTTGCCGGAGTGCTCTCCCGCATCATCGGTGAGCGAGTGAAGGGCCGTGCGTGGTACGAAGAGACCTTCCTGCCCGCGGTTTCCCCGCTTGCACTCGTGGGGTTGCTGTACACGATCGTGCTGCTGTTCTCCCTGCAAGGCGAGCAGATTACATCCCAACCGTGGACCGTTGCCCGAGTCGCTCTGCCACTACTTGGGTACTTCGTGGGCATGTTCTTGATCGCCTTGGTGGTGTCGAAGGCGTCGGGGATGGGCTACGCCCAATCCGCCTCCGTGTCCTTTACAGCCGCGGGCAACAACTTTGAGTTGGCCATCGCGGTGGCGATCGGCACGTTCGGTGCTACCTCGGCCCAGGCGCTGGCAGGTACGATCGGCCCGCTCATCGAAATCCCCGTCCTCGTCGGCCTCGTCTACCTCATGCGCGGCATCGGGCCGCGACTCTTCCCAGGCGATCCCACCCTGCCAGCTGCAAGGAGCCTTTCATGAACCCCAGCGTCTTGTTTGTCTGCGTCGGCAACGGCGGTAAATCACAAATGGCAGCGGCGCTTGCGCGACACTACGCAGGCGACCAAGTCAGCGTCTTCTCCGCAGGCACGAAACCGGGCACGAAGCTGAACCAGGAATCCGTCGCCGCAATTGCAGAACTCGGTGCCGACATGTCGCGCGGCACACCAAAACCCATCGACCCAGAACTGCTGCGCACAGTCGACCGAGTAGTAATAATTGGCGACGCCGCCCAGCTCAACATGCCAGCCGACGCCGCCGGCACCCTGGAACGCTGGCACACCGACGAACCGTCCACCCGCGGCATCGAAGGCATGGAACGGATGCGCCTCGTACGCGACGATATCGACGCCCGCGTGCGCGCCCTCCTGCGGGAGCTGCTGGGGTAGTAGCGTTGCGGCTCGCCGGGCGAGCGTATTGCCTTTTCCAATCACCGTTGGCCCACTATGCTGTTGCCGGTGAGCAATACACCCCCTCCAAGGTGGTTCCGACCAGCGCAACTCACAGCGCTCGGATTCCTCATCTTGATCTTTGCGGGCACCGCCCTGCTCTGCATGCCGTTCGCCTCCGCCGACGGCACCACAACGCCACTGATGGACGCGCTCTTCACCGCCACGTCCGCAACCTCCCTGACCGGGCTGGTCACCGTAGACACCGGCAGCCACTGGAGCATCTGGGGCCGGATCATCGTCATCGCCCTCATCCAAATCGGAGGGTTAGGCATCATGAGCATCACGTCGCTGACAGGCATGCTGCTCACCGGGCGCGTCACACTACGCGCCCGCTATTCGACGGCCGCCGAAGGCCGCCCAATCCTCGAAGGTGGAGTGCGCGCCACCCTCATCATGACGCTGCTGCTCACGCTCGCCTTCGAACTCATCGTCGCCGTCATCCTCGCATGCCGTTTCGCCACCACCTACGGCATGCCGCCGCTGCGCGCTGTCGGCGAAGGCATCTTCCACGCCATCTCCGCCTTCAACAACGCCGGCTTCGGACTACGCTCCGACAGTCTCATCTCCTACAACGCCGACGCCTGGATCCTGCTCCCGCTCGCAGGCGCCCTCATCATCGGCGGACTCGGCTACCCGGTGCTCTCCGAACTTGTCCGGCGTAGCAAGGAACGAGCACGCGGCGTACTTCGTGGCACACCAGTCAGCACGCGCCGGTACTCCGTGACCACCCGCATGACTCTGAAAGGCACCGCTTTCCTCATCGCCACAGCGATGCTGCTCATCGCCGTACTGGAGTGGCGCGGCTTCCTTGCAGACATGCCACTTGGCACGAAACTGCTCAACGCCTTCTTCAGCGGCGTCACCCCACGCACCGCCGGATTCAACTCCATCGACTACGCCGACGCCAGCCCCGTCACCCTGATGGTCACCGACATCTACATGTTCATCGGAGGAGGCTCCGCAGGCACCGCAGGCGGCATTAAAGTCACCACAGCAATCGTGCTGCTCGCCGCCATGTCCGCAGAGTTCCACGGACGCGACGCCACCACCGTCGGGCACCGCACCGTGCCCAAATCCGTAGTACGCCAAGCGATGACAGTCGCCGCCGCCGGCATCGGCTCCGTCACGCTCGGGATCGTGGCGCTGCGCGTATTCGACCCCGAATTCACCGCCGACCAAGTCGCCTTCGAAGTCGTCTCCGCCTTCGCAACGACAGGCCTGTCCACGGGTATCACTGCGTCGTTAAGTGCCCCCTCCCAACTTGTCCTTTGCTTGCTGATGTACCTCGGGCGCATCGGCCCATTCACCCTCGTCGCGGCGCTTGCAACCCGTAACATTGCGCGCAGATACGACTACCCAGTAGAAAGGCCGTTCATTGGCTAAATTCCTCAGCCCCCTCCTACGGGGCAAACAACGCATCGACATCCCACCCGTCGTCATCATCGGGCTCGGCCGATTCGGAGGATCGCTCGCCCACGAGCTCACCCGCAACGGCGTGGAAGTCCTCGGCATCGACGCCGACGAACGCCTCGTCCGCGAATACGCCCCACAACTTACTGACGCCGTCATCGCCGACGCCACCGACCCCGAAGCCCTCCGCCAACTCGGCGTACACGAAGTCGAACGCGCCGTCATCGCCGTCGGCACCGCACTGGAAGCCTCAATCCTGACCGCCTCCAACCTTGTCGACCTCGGCGTCCCCGACATCTGGGCAAAAGCCGACTCCGAATCCCACGCCCGAATCCTGCAACGCCTCGGCATCCACCACGTCATACGCCCCGAACACGACACCGGCCGCCGCGTCGCCCACCTCCTCGGCGGACGCTTCCAAGACTTCGCCGAACTCGCCGAAAACTACGGCGTGATCAAAATGGTCCCCCCGCGCCCACTACTCGACGGGCCCCTTGACGGCGAGCGGCTCTGGGAAAAACACCACGTGCAAGTAGTGTCCGTACGCTCCGGGGGAGGAACATGGCGCCCATTTGTCCAAGGCCAGGAACTCTCCCAATCAAACCTTATAGTGATGGCGGGTGCCCCAGACGACCTGGAGCGGTTCTCACAGCTCTAGGCGAGTGATGTGCTGGCGCGCTTTGAATCCCGCGCTTTGAGCGCTTTGGGGCGTGAGGGCGGGCCTGGTGCACCAAATTCCTTCGCGCCATGTCCGTGACCTGGGAGTTTTCAAATCCGCTCGCCAAAAACCTGGAATTTGGTGCGAAGACGCGGCGGGCGTGGGAACTTTCTTTGTAGACGGCCGTCGCGACCTGGGGAAACGCGCCGCCGCCTCCCCAAGAACGGGAATTTGGTGCGCACTCCGCTCCCGCGCACCCCTTCAGTGACAAAAGACGCAACCCGAAAATATCTAGCCATCCAAATGTACAGGCAGAAAAAGGGCTATGCGTTAACGCGTGCGCCCTTTGTCACTCAAGCCCCGCGACGAGGTGCCAAATTCCCCACCGAGACTGGACGATCTGGGGAAACGAAACCGTTGGTCGACCGGGATGAGCCCGAGGTGCAAAGTACTTCCCGGCGCGCCGGGAACTATTTCGAAGGGCACGATGGGGCGCGAGAGCAGGGGGATGTGTTCCTGGTGGTGCGGTAAACCTGCAGTTCACGGGTGGCCTACCCGTTTTGCAACTCCGAGAGAATGGTTTGGCTAGCCTCTGTTGCCGCTAAGCGGTCAGGACCCCCAAAGGAATCACGTGCACTCCGCTAGGAAGCGTGTAAGCATATTCCGTTGCGGTGACGATGGCTAGGTATGCTGGCGACCCGACCTTGTTAGTGTCGACACGTTCGTCACGGAGTTTGATGAGGTTCGCTTCGGCTTGTGGGATTTGTGACGCCCCGAGTTTGACTTCGCAGGCACCCCACTTGCCGTCTTCGGGGTATTCGATGATGGCGTCAACTTCAAGGTCCGTGTTGTCACGGTAGTGGTAGACGCGCCCGTGCTGGAGGGCGGATGCTGCGCGCAGATCTCGAATGACCATGGACTTGAAGATCTGGCCGAAGAACTCTGGGTCATTCGCGAGGCGGTTAACGCCGATGCCCAAGGCGGCGCAGGCAAGGCTGGGGTCAGCGAGATGGAGCTTCGGCGCGGTGCGCAGTCGTGATTTCGACCGGAGAGCGACACTCCAAGGTTGCAACTCGTCGAGGATGAATATCCGGGTAAGCGCCTGGAGGTACGTGGAGACCGTTTTCGGGTCGACTGTTGTGGCACCCAAAGACACGTCTGCAGCGAGTGTTTTCAACGTTGCTTCGCCAGAAATATTCCGAGCGATGGATTCCAAGGTCCGACGAATGTTTAGCTGGTTGTGACGTGTACCAACGTTTTCTGGCACTTCCACGTCGAAAACGTTGTCCAGGTATGAGCGGTTAAACATGACCGCCTGCTGAGTGCTCGCGCCGAGCAGTCCTGGCCATCCGCCACGAACGGCCTGCTCGGCCATGTCCTTATATGTGAGCTTGGAAGCTCCACTCACACTAACGCCCGGTTGTAGCTCTGCGAGGCGTACCTGGCTTGTCGACGCCCCACTCTCCGCGAGCGACATTGGACGCATCCGTAGCCTGGCAAAGCGCCCCGCCCCCGAGTGGCGTGTGGTGTCATCGGCTGGTGTCGCTGAGCCCGAAAGGATGAACTCTCCGCGTCCTTGGCGGTCGTCGATCTCGTGGCGGATAGTGTTCCACAGGGAAGGTGCGAGTTGCCACTGATCAATGAGACGAGGGGTTGGACCGTTGAGTAAGGCTGCGGGGTTCAATTCGGCCAGCGTAATCAGCTCGGGGGATCGGTCGAGACGTACAGAACTTGCAGCCTTTTGGAGGGTGGTAGAGGTTTTCCCGCATGCGCGCGGTCCCTCAAGGAGGACGCCTCCCATGAACTGGAGAGAGTCCTCCAACACCTGATCTGCAAAGCGTGAAAAGTACTGCATATGGGCACTATACCCGTTTTTGCAACGGTTTTGTACCCGCTTTTGCAACGATTTCATACCCGCTTTTGCAATTCGCGGATAATGTGAGTCCCATCTCTTTGCTACGTGTTACATCGATATGTGGGCTGTGGACGGGCGGCCGTATTGGGCTGCGTGTAGGGTTCGAAGCCTAAGCTCTTGCTCCCATTGTTCAGTGCATACCGAATATTCGGGCTCAGCTGGGTACAGTCAGTCGGGTGTTCAAACACGACCTTTTCATCAATTTCCGGGCTACGACATAGTGTGGTGATTAGTCGGACGAATGTTCTGGCCGGTCCCGGTGTTGGATGCGTTGTCTCACACTGCGGTATCCAGCGGCCATGGGTTGAAGTAGGCGGGAAACTGACTTATGCTGGCAAGAAGCCATAGCCGTTGACCCTCCATGAATCAGGAGAGTGCCGATGACTGTGGCTTTAGTTATGATCACCTCATGGTCAAAAACTCGTCTCGTGACCTGTTATACCGGCAACGCCCAATCGTTACGGCCGTTCTGGTTGATGGGGGATTTTATCGTCGTCGTGCTCGCAAATTATTCGGGGAGAAGACACCGGAAGATAGAGCCGAAGAAATTGCGAAATATGCGCGTCGACATATTTCGGAATCAAGAAGCAGCTTGTACCGTATTTTCTATTACGATTGCCCACCCTCTTCTAAAGTGCTGTTTCATCCTTTGACGCAGAAGCAGATCAACCTGGCTAAGTCGGAGCAGTACGCTTGGACCAATGAGTTTTTTGAAGCGTTGACTCATAAACGCAAGGTCGCTCTCAGGAGAGGGGAAGAGCTTGAGACCCAACGGGGATACACTTTGAACGCAGAAAAGACCAAAAAGATTTGCGCAGGCAAAGTATCCGTTTCCGACCTTGGTGAGAAGGACTTTGACCTTGATATTGCGCAAAAGGGCGTCGATATGAGGATTGGTCTTGACATTGCTACGCTCGCGGAACGAGGAACTGTCAATCAGATTGTGATGATCTCCGGTGATAGTGACTTCGTTCCTGCAGCCAAGCATGCCAGACGATCGGGGATTGATTTTCTCTTAGATCCGATGTGGGCCCAAATTTCAAAGAGTCTGCGCGAGCACGTCGATGGGATCCGCCAATGCGTCGTAGCTCCACCCGGTAATGCGAATGACCCACTCCATGTTGGCAATATGGGGAAACACGGTGGAGAGTCCCGACCAGAAGACGACGAAGAGCTGTAGTCCCGCAGCATTCTGATTAGCGGCGCTTGTTTAATAGCCACCTGATCAGCGCGAGCGGGGACGCGAATATTGCGACGATCAGGGATAGCGCACTAATCGATATGAGGAAATCGGCAACTGGGTGTTCAGCTGCCATACCAAGGATTACGGCGAGTAGCACCACAAGCACGAATGAAGATCCGCCCACGATTCCTGACCATTTGAGAATCGTCGCGCCAACGTTGGTCTTTTCTTTCAGTACGGGAAGCGGTCCCGGTGAGCTTGGTTGGGCCGGGGCCGACAAGGGAGGAACACTAGGTACGTAAGCAGATGAGTACGCTGCGGCGAGCAGTTCGTCCGGGGTTGGATCGGAGGCCTCCGGGGCTACCGCCGGCACAACCTCCGCCTCCGGAACCGCCTCCGCCTCCACCGGCTCCTCGACGCCGTCGACGGCGAGGTCCACCACCATCTCCACGAGCTGGCTGCGCCGTTTCGGGCCGACGCCGTGCAGATCAAGTAGGTCGTCGGCGCTGGCGTTGAGCATCTCTGGGTGTTCGAGGCTCCACATGGCGAGGTAGCGGTCGATGCCGCGCCCGGTCGCTTCGGGGATGTGGTGGGGTTCGAGGTTGTCGGCGATTTCGTGCAGTGGGCGGTCCGGGTGCTGGTCGATCCACGCGGCGGCGATGCGCGACCTTGACGAGCCAACAGCGTGCGACTGGCCGGGGGTCAACCAGGAGAACTGCTCCGGAGCATGAGGAGCACTAACAGACGGAGCAGCATCAGGAGCAGCAACCGGCGCGTCCTCGGTCGAATCCTCCATGGCCTTCAGCAGTTGGGCGAAGTGGGTTTCGCTGATGATCGGAACGCTGTTCTCGCGCGCTCGCTTGGCTTTCCCGCTCATCGAATCCTGGTTCGCCGCGACAAGGACGGCGCACGTGCGGGTCACGCCGCCGACGTCGAGGCCGGCGGCGGTGGCGCGGTCGGTCCATACGTCGCGTGGGATGTCGAGGGCTCCGGTGAACGCGACGCGGTCGCCCGGGCGCAGGCTGAAGGTGGCGGGGGTGGGGCCGGAGGTGGGCTCGTCGAGAAGCGAGCGCACGAGCTGCGCATCGACGTTGAGCGCCTCGGCGATGTCGAGCAGCGTGGCGCGTTCCTCATCGGTGATGACGCCGTCGGCCCAGGCTTCGACGGCGAGCTGGCGGGTGAACTCCTCGTTGATGGCGTCGACGTCGTCGGCGCTGAGGCCCGCGGCGATGGCGGTGGATTCGAGGCGGCGCATTTCGGTGCGGGAGATGACGCGGTCTACAAGTGCGCAGGTCAGCTCGGTGCGGTAGTCGGCTTCGCGCTTGGTGGTGGCCGCGGGCAAGGTGCGCGAAAGTTGCCCAGCCCAGGACGGTGCGCCACCGCGGGGCAGGCACGGGGCCTCGGCGGCGGCGGTGGTGAACGTCGCCGCCGGATACTTCTCGACGTCCACTCTGTTGCCCACGCACAAGTAACGGAGGAGCTCCGCGGTCGCCTCGGCGTCCGCCAGTGCAGAGTGCGCGAACCGGTTCCGGATCTTCGCGATGACCAACGCCTCACTCAACTTGCCCACGCCCATGTACTGCTTCGTCAATCGCATCGTGTCCAGCCACTCGCACAAGCCGTTCTCCGCACCGGCGCGCGCGAACTCGTTGGTCAGGAAGCGGTGCTCAAACGACGCATTGTGCGCCACCAGCGTGCGGCCGTTGAGCAGCGAGCCCAGGTACGGAGCGACGTCGCAAAATAATGGTGCATCCACCACATCGGTCGCCGTGATCTTATGGATGTAACTATTCGGAATGTCGCGCTCCGGCTGGATCAGGGTCTCCCACGTGCGCTCCACGGAGAAGTCGGGGCACAGCAGCACCACGCCGATCTCCACAATGCGGTCCTGGTTGCTCAGCCCTGTCGTCTCCAAATCGACGACCGCAAACCCATTCCGGCCCATTCCTGCTCCTTTGTCCATCCGTGTTGGGGCGTCATTCAATATAAGGCACGCCGCCGACACGCCGAGGCGGAGTCGGTCGGATGTTCGATGGAACCGGCGGGGGAGTTGTGGTCGCCGCGTAACGCCCGGCACCGTCTGTGCCGATTACAGGGGCATGAAGAAGATCATCGCATCGGCCGTCGCTGCGGCGACCGCCTTCACTGCCCTCGCTACGACCCCGTCCCACGCCGCCCACCTTGACCGCACCGAAAGTGGCCAGTGCCGCGTCGTCCTCAACGACGCTGAGCGCGGCCCCGCCTGGCAGGCCGAACGCATCGCAAAAACGCTCACGCACGGCATGTACGCCACCGCCGTCGCCGAAGCATTCGAGGCAACCTTCGAGGGGCTCAAACCACTTGGCGACGCCCACCTCGACCAACCAGCCATCATCTCCTACCAGCAACTCCGCCTGGAAGGGCAGGAGCCCGGCGAGCGTCCCGACTACGACGCCGCCCGCGCCGCCACTAAGGAAAAACTGGCCAAGCTAGGCCTGGTTTCCACCGACGCCGACTTCTACCTGGACATGAAGCAGGGCGCCCAGATTCCGCTTTCACCAGCGGGCAAGGCGCTGCAGGGCTCGGCGCGCTGGTACATCGGTATCGACGGATCCGTGCCGGAGGTGACCAGCCTCGGGGCGAACTACGTGTTTGGCCGCACCGGCGACAACACTGCTCGGTTCCTGAATCACGTCCCCGACTGGAAGCGCACGGCGTTCGCGTCGAACATGTCCGGCACCTACTTTGCCAAGGCTGCCGACTCGCTCGAGTCCCGGTACTACTACCTGCTTAAGCAGGCGCAACAGTGCAGCGACAACCCACCGCTTATCTTCAGCACCCAAAACGCGGACCTGCCAGCACCGCCGGTACTGAAGAACACCCTGCCGGGCCAACCAGCGGATCCCTCCGCGCCGGAAACGCCAACCCCGGAGCAGCCCACGCCGAAGCCGGAGCAGCCGCAGAACTTTGACGCCAAGCTCGGCCAGATCATCGGCATCATCGCTGCGGTACTGGCAGCGCTGGGCGGGTTGTTCGCGCTGCTCAAGAACGCCGGCATCAATGTGCCGGAGCTTCCGAAGATTCCCGGGCTGAACAAGTAGATCTCCTCCCCTGGGAGGAGGCGCGTGTTCGGTGTTGCCGATAGGCTTACGGCCATGCGCTACAAACCGGGTGACCTTGTGCTCGCGGTCGCTGTTGCCATCTTGGCGGCGGTGTACACCGCGAGTGCGTTTACCCAACCCACGCATGCGGCCAGTTGGGGCCAGGCCGTGCTGTCGTGGGGCTTCGTCGCGGTGTGCGTGGTGCTCACGAGCAAACCCAAGTTCTCCTCGATTGCGCTTATCGCGCTGAATGTTGCCTGGTCTGTGATGTGGCTGGCCGCGCCGGTCAACCTTGGCTTTTCGCCGTGGGTGTTGGCGGTCCCGGTGGCGACCTTTATTGCCGGGCTGTTTACAGGGAAGCGCTTCGCGCTAGTTGTTCTCGCTGCCGCGTGCGGGTGGGCACTGCTGTCGCCGTTCATGTGGACGTGGGACGACAACTTTGTGTTGTTCTACCGTCACGGGGTCGATCTCGGGATCACGCTTGCGCTGCACTGGGGTGCGAGTGCGGTGGGGTATCTCCTTGGGGCGAATGTGGCAGCTGAGGATGAGGTGCGTCGTCGAGAAGCACACGCGAAAGAGCAACGTCTCGCAGCGGCGCGCGAGGAGGAACGCCGCGCCATTGCCCGCGATATTCACGACCTTCTCGGCCACTCGCTGACCCTGATCAAAGCGCAGGCCAATGCAGGGTTGGCGGCCGGACAGGAGCGGGAGGCGCTGCAGCAGATCAACGAGGCCGCCGGGCAGTCGTTGTCGGAGATTCGCCTGCTTGTGCGCGGCCTGCGTGAGAGCGATCATGCGTTTTCGCCGGCGGCGGGGATCCCTGACCTGCCGTCGTTGGTGCAGCGCTACCGCGACGCCGGTCTGGAAGTGTCGCTGGAAGCACCAGCAGTGGATGTCTCCCCGGTGACCTCGCTTGCTATTTATCGCATCGTGGCGGAGGCGCTGGCGAACGCGGCACGCCACCAAGTCGATCCCGCTGTGATGGTTCGGATCGCACCGGGCGAGACCGTAGTGGTAGAAGTCGTTTCTACCGGCCAGATTCGACCCCAACCAGGCACTGGTGTTGGGCTGGAGGGGCTGCGCGAACGCGCGGCAAGCGCCGGTGGCACGCTGAAGACATGGCAGTCAGGGGAGACATTTACCGTGTGGGCGGAGTTGGCAGCATGATCCGCCTGCTCCTTGCCGACGACCAACCGCTCCTCCTCAGCGCCCTCCGCACCATCTTGGACGCCCAGGACGACATCACCGTCGTCGCCACCGCCGCCGACGGCGCCGAGGCCGTGGAGCAAACCCGCGCCCACCGCATCGACGTGGCGGTGCTGGACATCCGCATGCCAGTACTCGACGGCATCACCGCCGCCCGCACCATCATGGAAATGGGCCCACGCGTGATCATGCTGACCACCTTCGACGACGACACCTTGATCCATGCGGCTATCGACGCCGGCGTGCACGGCTTTCTTCTCAAAGACGCCGAACCCGACGTCCTGGCCAACGCCGTGCGCGCTGTCGCCCGCGGCGAATCGGTTCTGGCCCCCGGGGTCACAGGCCGCGTGATGGAATGGGTCCGCGACGGTGCGGGCACCCAAGAATCCGCCGCCGCGCTGGAGGCGCTGACGCAACGCGAACGCGACGTGCTCGCAGAAATTGGCCGCGGCGCCACGAACGCTGAAATCGCCGCCACACTGTTTATTGCAGAGACCACGGTGAAAACGCACGTCTCTAATCTGCTTGCCAAACTTGGCGCGCGCGACAGGGTGGCGCTTGCCTTGATCTCCCAGCGCGCCGGGATCTCCTCCTAGAGGAGGAGGCGGTGTGGTCCCGCCGGCCGATGTGGTGGCCTTGCTCAGCGACGACCATGAATGCCATGACTGATACGCAACTTGCTTGCCGCGGCGTGGCCGTGTCCTTCGGGGACCACCACGTACTTCGCGACGTGTCGTTGACCACCACTCCGGGCCGAGTCCACGCACTGTTGGGCCCTAACGGCGCGGGTAAATCGACGCTGATGTCGGTGCTGCTCGGCCTGATCGAACCCGATGTCGGCGAGGTAACACTGATGGGGCAGCCGTTTGACCGCTCGGCACTGCGCCATGTCGGCGCCTCCATCAACGACCCCGCCTTTTACAACCACCTCAGCGCCCGCAACAACCTCCGCGTCCACACCACGCTGCTGGGCCTTCCCGACAGCGAAGCCGACCGGGTCCTCGAACTGGTTGGCCTCCAAACCGCGGGCAAGAAGAAAGCCGGCAGTTTCTCCACCGGCATGAAAGGCCGCCTCGCTCTCGCTCAGGCGCTGCTCGGCGAGCCAGAGGTGCTTATTCTCGACGAACCACAAAACGGCCTCGACCCCGAAGGCATCGCCCACCTACGCGACTACCTTCGCGAATACGCGCGAGCTGGGCGCACCGTCCTGGTCAGTTCCCACCAACTCGGCGAAGTACTCCACATGGCCGACGACGCCACCGTGATCGCAGGCGGCGGCGTCCGCTTCGCAGGCGAGCTCGCGGAACTGGGCCCCAACCTAGAAGAGTCATTCTTCCGGCTCACGTCAGGTGATGACCGATGACCCTCCTACACGCCGAATGGATCCGTGCGCGCGGCTCCATGCTGTGGTGGCTCGCCGGAGCAGGCCTGCTGGTTGGCGTGCTGCTGACGTTGTTCGCCCTGGCCGGAAACGTCGAAACCGCGTCGAACCTGCTCTACCCGCAAGGACTGTTGGTCACCGGCATGGCTGCTCCCGCCGCCGCGCTGTTCGCCGGTTTGGCCGAAACCCGCGAACGTGACGCCCGTGGCGGCGGCACATTGTGGCGGCCGGTCCCACCTATGCGCACTCGCGCTGCCCGTATCGTCGTGGTGTGGCTGGCGCTGGCCGCGTTCGTCGCCTTCGACTTTGTCGTGCCGTTTGCCGCCGGCCTCGTATTCAACCTGGACAACACGGCCTCGATCGCACTCGTAGGTCTTTTTGCGTGGCTGGGCATGCTCGGACCGGCAGGTCTCGCCGCCGCCTCCACGCGACGCATCGGGATCCTGCAAACCATCATCCTCGGCTTCGCATTCACCATCGGCCTCGGCTACTTCGCCGAGCGCGACTGGTGGAGGATGAACCCCGGCGCCTGGCCAGCCCGGCTGGCGCTGCCGACCATGGGCCTGCACTTCAACCTGCTACCCCTCGACGCCACCGACCCGATGGCGGGGGAATCTCCCATTCCCGCCCTCGTCCTGACCTTGGTATTGGCAGCGGTTGGCTTTGTCGCAGCCGCCCTCGTACCACCACGTACCCGCCCCATCTTCAGGCGCAGCAGGGTCCACCGCGTCACCGCACCGATGGCCGCAGGGCCGGCGACGCCGCGCCCCGAAACCACCGGATACGTGGCTGCGGTGAAGGGGGTTGCGATGGCGGCGAGGGTGTCGTCGATAAGCGTCTTGCTCCTGCTCACCGCCCTGGTGCTGCTGTTCTCGCTGGCATACCCGGTGGACGTGCGCGAGGCGCTGTTCGCCTACGCCATCCTGCCGGTTGGGGCCGGCGTGCTGCCCACCCTCGTGTGGCCGAAACTGCGTCCCGCCTGGGCGCTCATGCAGGTCGAACACCCACACGTCCGCGCCGCATTGGCCACTTGGTGCGTTGGAGTCGTCGCACTCGTCTGCGCGTTCGGAGCGGCCGTGGTTGGCGACGCGCGCTTCGGACTCCTCGCGTTCCTCGCCGGCAGCGTATTGGCCCTCACCGCACTTGCCATCACCGTCCGCTTCGGCGTGGCATGGGCGCTGGCTGCGGCGATCCTGGTCACGATCGTCTCCGCCACGATCGGCGGCGACGTCCTCGCGCAATCTGCGTTATGGATCCTTGCCGTCCCCGCATGGCCAGCTACCGCCACCGGTACACGAGTGTGGGTTGCGGCTGCGGTGGGGCTGGTGCTGCTGGCGGTGGTTGTAGTGCTGCTGATGCGGACGCTGCGCGGGATGCGCCCAGTACGACGCTAACCCGCCGGAGTGAGGCGTCCGTCCGCCGTGTAGCGACCATCGGGGGAGTTGTAGAAGGCGTGGGCGTGGTTGTCGTCGATAAGTAAGTGCCACGTGCCGCCGTTATCGCAGGTGCCCTCGGTGATCGTCTCCCGGAAGCCATCCTCGGTTCTCGTGAGCTGCCCTGCACAGCCGAGCTCAGGGTAGGTCACCGCGATACCGTCCGCGGTTGGCGCGAACCAGACACGGAACTGCTGCCCCTGTAGGTGCTCGACCTCGGATACCTGACCCATCGTGCCCTCCATTGGACCTTTGAGTTCTGGAGGTTTGATTGTGCCCAGCGCCGCCGCGGCCGTCGTCGGGTGCCAGGTGATACGGGTGAACTCGCTGAGCGGATTGCCGACGACCGTCTCCTCCGGACCCCACACCTTCTCCAAACGCTGACCCCGCAGCTCGAAGTGCGTCACGTGCAAGAGAGGGCTTTCGGCTTCGTACTGGTCCAAGCCCGGCTGCGTGCCGTTGGTGAACACAGTCGGGTACGGGTCGTCCGAGTCGATGAGGTAGTCCTTCGTCCAGCTCAGCGTGCCGTCCTGGGCCCGCAACACGCGAATTGGAGAAGGGCCGTCAGCACCAGCGCGCAGCAGCAGTTCCGGCTCAAGATCGCCGTTGATATCTAAGACGTCGTAGGCGAACGTGCCGTCCAAGCCGTCGAGATCTGCGAAGAACCGCGCCGGGTCCGCGATGGCGTCGGCGTACAGATCACGGGTGGAGGGCACCGGTGCTTCAGTCGCGGGCGTGCCCAGTGTTGTTTCCGGCACGGGCGCTTCCGGCACAGGCGCCGTGCCGCAGGAAGCCAGCAGGAGAGTGGCGGTGATGAGAGGCAGATAGCGCTTCATGGCACCACGCTACAGAAAACTAGAAACCCGAAGAAAGTTCCCAACCTATTCGTGATCGCCGGAACCATTTTCGTGGACAGCCGTTGTGACCTAGGGAAATGTAACCGTTGGTCGACCGGAACCGGCCCCAAACGCAAAATAGTTCCCCGGCGGCGGGAACTATTTCAAAGGGGCACGAAGGGGAGAAAACCGCTAGGTCACATACCTACCTAGTAGTAGAACGGGAAGTCGTCCCAACGGGGCTCGCGTTTTTCCAGGAAGGAGTCGCGGCCTTCGACGGCCTCGTCGGTCATGTAGGCGAGGCGGGTTGCTTCACCGGCGAAGACTTGTTGGCCCATGAGGCCGTCGTCGACAAGGTTGAAGGCGAATTTGAGCATGCGCTGCGCGGTGGGGGACTTGCCGTTGATTTCGCGGGCGACCTGGATGGCCTCCTCTTCCAAGGAAGCGTGCGGGGCGACGATGTTGACGGCGCCCATGCGCTGCATCTCCTCGGCAGAGTAGGTGCGGCCGAGGAAGAAGATCTCGCGGGCGAACTTTTGACCCACCATCTTGGCCAGGTAGGCGGAGCCGTAGCCGGCGTCGAAGGAGCCGACGTCGGCGTCGGTTTGTTTGAACCTGGCCTCCTCGCGAGAGGCGATGGTCAGGTCGCACACGACGTGCAGCGAGTGTCCGCCGCCGGCGGCCCAACCGTTGACCACCGCGATGACCACCTTGGGCATGGTGCGGATGAGGCGCTGGACCTCAAGGATGTGCAGGCGTCCGCCCTCGGCCTTGACGCGCGCTTCATCGACGGTGTCGGCGGTGTCGCCGCCCGCGTACTGGTAGCCGGAGCGGCCACGGATGCGCTGGTCGCCGCCGGAGCAGAACGCCCAGCCGCCGTCCTTCTCGGAAGGCCCGTTGCCGGTCAGCAACACCACGCCCACAGAAGGGTCGCGCCTGGCGTGGTCGAGTGCCCGGTAGAGTTCGTCGACGGTGTGGGGGCGGAACGCGTTGCGTACTTCGGGGCGGTCGAAGGCGATGCGGACGATGCCGTCGGCGCGCGTGGTCCCTACGTGTCGGTGATAGGTGATGTCGGTGAAGTCAAAACCTTCGACCTCGCGCCATTGGGTTGGGTCGAATGGTTGCGCAGTGGAATAGCTCATGGCTTCGTAGTCTACGGTGCCGACGGCAGCTCGGGGCACCCCCACAGGGAGGCAACCGCTGTATAAGGCATTGCTTACCTAATATGCTCGGAGTTAAATCAAACGTATGAGTCTGATAACCAAATCTGCCGAGGGCACCCTCGCCCGCATCCCCGTCGGCGACAGCGCCGTTATCGTGGCGCTTGACACCACCCCGACGGCCGCGCGTCGCCTGCAGGAGCTTGGTCTTCGCCCAGGCCAGCGCGTGAGCATCATGCAGTCCACGGCTGGTGGTGGCCGCGTGATCAAGGTGGCAACCTCCCGCTACGCCCTCAGCGCTGACGCGCTGCGTGGCATCAAGGTGAGCGTGGCATAGCCATGGCCGATTTCACCCAGGTTCCGTCGTGTTGCGGGCCGCACGCAGATACCGCCGTCAAGGGCGAGCCCACCATCGCGCTGATCGGAGCTCCGAACGCCGGCAAGTCCACCTTGTTTAATGCGCTGACTGGCGCGAACGTGAAGATGGGCAACTGGCCTGGCACCTCCGTGGAGATTTCTCGCGGCGTGTGGGCGGGTTCCTATAACGTGATTGATTTTCCTGGCGCCTACTCGCTGGATCCGCAGAGCCCTGACGAGGAGCTCACTCGCGAGCTGCTGCTGGAGCGTTGCCCGGCGGAGCGTCCGGATGCGGTGGTGGTCGTCGTTGATGCGGCGAACCTTGCGCGTGGTTTGTATATGGTGGCGCAGCTCGCGGAGACGCCGTACCGCATCGTGGTTGCGTTGACCAAGATGGATGTGGCCCGCGCGGAGGGCATTGCGGTGGATGCGGCGGCGCTGCAGAACGCGCTTGGGTTGCCCGTGGTCGCGGTCGATCCGCGTAAGAGGGATGTGCGCGGTCTGCGCGAAGTTATCGACGCCCAACTCTCCGAACCAGCGGTCACCCTGCGCCCAGTGGCTACCACTGATGACTTCGAGCTTGCCGACGCCCGCTTCGCCTGGGTCGACGCCGCCGTCGAAGTTGCTGCGACCGACACCGGCCACCAGCAGACCTTCACCGAGCGCCTGGACCGTTTCGCGCTGCACCCGGTGCTTGGCCCCTTGATGTTCTTGGTGGCGATGTGGCTGGTCTTCGAGATCACAACCACGGTGGCGAAGCCGCTACAGGATGGCCTGGAGGCATTCTTCGGCGGCCCGGTCTCTGATGCGGCGCTCGCGGTGCTGCCAGATATCGGCTGGCTGCGAGGGCTGGTCGTCGACGGCCTCATTAACGGCGTGGGCATGGTGCTCACGTTCGCGCCGCTGATGGCGCTGATGTTCCTGTGTCTCGCTGTGCTGGAGGATTCTGGCTATATGGCGCGCGCGGCCGTCGTTGCGGATCGTGTGATGCGTGCGATGGGCTTGCCTGGCAAGGCGTTCATCCCGCTCATTGTTGGCTTCGGCTGTAACGTGCCGGCGATTTCGGCGACGCGCGTGATGGGGGATCCGCGTCACCGCTTGATGACGGCCCTCTTGGTGCCGTTCACGTCCTGCAGTGCGCGGTTGACGGTGTACGTCATGCTGGCTGCGACGTTCTTCCCGGACCACGCGGGCACCGTCGTCTTCGCGATGTACGTCATTTCTATCCTGCTTGTCGTGCTGACGGGCTTGGCGCTTCGTAAGGCGCTGTGGTCCACGATGGGCACCGAGCCGCTGGTCATTGACCTGCCGGTGTACCAGCTGCCGGGCGCGCGCCTGGCGCTGTCGGTGATGTGGGCTCGCCTGCGCGGCTTCCTGGAGACTGCCGGCAAGATCATCGTCGCGACTGTCGTCGTGGTGTGGGCGCTGCAGTCCACCCCGGTGACCTCCGAAGCAGAGTTCGGCGAGGTGGCCCCGCAGGAGTCGGTGTATGGCACCGTCTCTGACGCGATTGCCCCGGTCTTCGCGCCGGCTGGCTTCGACTCCTGGTCCCTGGCTGGCCCGCTGATCACCGGCTTCGTGGCCAAGGAGGCCGTCATTTCGAGCTGGGCGCAGACCTACGCACTGGAGGAGCCCGAGGAAGGCGATGGCAACTCGCCACTGAGCCAGGCGATCCGTGAAGACTTCAACCAGGCCTCGGGCGGGCATGCCGTGGCAGCAGTGTGGGCGTACATGCTCTTCTTGCTGGCGTACACGCCGTGCGTCGCCACGCTTGCTGCGCAGCGCCGCGAGATCGGCCTGAAGTGGACGATGTTCGGCGTCGTGTTGCAGATGGCGATGGCGTGGGCTCTGGCCGTCGGTGCGTTCCAGGTGCTGAAGGTGTTCTTCTGATGGCCGGCCCGATGTCTGCTGTGCTCGACGCGCTGCGCGAAGGCTGCGTGAGCCGCGAGGAGATCGCGCGCCGCACCAACCTGTCGCCCATGACTATCGATGCCGTCATGGCCCACCTTGAGGCCACCGGCGAAGTGCAGCGCCGCGCCCTCAACGACTCCTGTGCGGGCGGCTGCGGTGGCTGCCCCTCGCGCGGGGCGTGCACGTCGGGCCCTGTCGCGCTGGTGCTCGGTCGGCGCTAGCCTGGCCGTATGCCTTTCGTTCTGCCTTCTGTTGACGAGGTCCTCGAGCGTTCCCACGTTGTAGCCCTGCCCATGGCGGTGAAGTTCCGCGGGATTACTACGCGCGAGGCCCTGCTTATCGACGGCCCCTCCAGCTGGGGCGAGTTTTCCCCTTTTGTGGAGTACGGCCCTGAGGAGTCCGCGCAGTGGTTGCGCTCCGGCCTGGAGGCCGCGTTCGAGGGCCTGCCTGAGGCCTCCGGCCTGGTGCCTGTGAACGGCACGGTGCCCGCGGTGGATGCCGCGCAGGTGGAGGAGGTCCTCGAGCGTTTCCCGGGGATCGGGACGTTCAAGATCAAGGTGGCCGAGGCTGGTCAAACCCTTGCCGACGATGTTGCGCGCGTCGAGCGTGTGCGCGAGCTGCGCCCCGACGCGACCCTGCGCGTGGACGCGAACCGGGGGTGGAGCGTCGAGGAGGCGGTGCGCGCCGCCGAAGCGCTGGGGGAGCTGGAGTACATTGAGCAGCCGTGTGCGTCCGTGGAGGAGCTCGCGGAGGTGCGGGCGCGGGTGCGTACGCCGATTGCGGCGGACGAGTCGATACGCCGGACCGCTGACCCGTTGCGTGTCGCCGAGCTGGGCGCGGCGGACGTGGCCGTGCTGAAGGTTGCGCCGCTCGGGGGAGTGCGCCGCCTGCTAGCGCTGAAGCGAGACCTGGGGATGGATGTGACGGTGGCCAGCGCCCTGGATACCGCGGTGGGGATGTACGCGGGGCTGGTGGCGGCGTGTGTTGCGGATTCACGCGCGGCGGGATTGGCTACGCAGCGGTTGTTCGTAGAGGACGTCGCAACGCCGCGACCGCTCGTCGATGGCTGTCTGGGGGTCGCCCCTGTTACCCCCGATCCGGCGCGTCTTCACGAACTGCGGGCTCCCGCGGAACGTCGCGACTGGTGGTTTCAGCGCGTTCGGGACTGCATGGACACCATGCGGGGGTAATAACACGACCCGACGGGGGTGGAAATGTTTGATTAATCTGTGCATTCTTGCGACATTTGATGTGTGAGCGCGTAACGTCTCCCATGTCGGGGTGTGAAAGATCACCTTTTTAGCTGTTGTGTGAATCCTGTTCGAAAGGATCGAAAATGTCGACTCCCGTGATGCACGAATCCTCTGCACTTTCTGACGGTGAGCTTGCCAAGTCGCCGGAACCGGGCGAGTGGCGCCGTCAACTCATTGGGCTGATTGCGGGCGTGTTGCTCGCTGTGCTGGTGTATTACATCTTCCCAGCCAGCGCGGCTGACACCGTGAGCCAGTCCTCGGGGGCCGACCCTGAAACGACCTACGACGCCGACGTCATGCGCGTCGTCGCCGCGACCACGGTACTGATGGCGGCGTGGTGGATGACCGAGGCGATCCCGCTGGCGGCCACCGCTTTGCTGCCGATCGCGATCTTCCCCGTGATGGGCGTGGCGAAGTTCAGCGCGGTCTCCGGGCCGTACGCATCCGCCACGATCTTCCTCTTCATGGGCGGCTTCCTCATGGCGCTTGGCCTGCAGCGTTGGAACCTGCACCGCAGGCTCGCGCTGGTGGTGGTGCGCATTGTGGGTACGAGCCCGAAGCGCATCATCCTGGGCTTCATGCTGGCCACTGGCTTCATGTCCATGTGGGTGTCGAACACCGCAACGGCCGTGGTCATGCTCCCGATTGGTGTTTCCGTGCTGACCCTGACTGCCGACTCCGTGGGCGGCATGCAGAACCAGAAGAAGTTCGCCACCTCGCTCATGCTGGCGATTGCGTACTCCGCCTCCACCGGTTCGCTCGGCACCCTGATTGGTACACCGCCGAACGCTCTGCTGGCCGGCTACATGAAGGAAGCACACGACATCACGATCGGGTTTGGCCAGTGGATGCTGGTGGGTATGCCAATGGCGATCCTGCTGACCGTCATCGCCTGGGTTGTCCTCATCAACGTGTTCAAGCCTGAGATCGACCAGATCCCCGGCGGTAAGGAGCTCATCGATGAGGAGTACCGCAAGCTGGGTGCCTGGACGTTCCCGCAGGTGGCCGTCGGCATCATCTTCCTGATCGCGGCACTCGCTTGGATCTTCATCCCGCTTGGCATCAAGAAGTTCGGCTGGGAGTTCCCGTACGACGACGCCATCGTCGGCATCATTGCCGGCCTGCTGATGTTCATCGTGCCTGGCACGAAGGAAGGCAAGCGCCTGATGGACTGGGAGACCGCGAACGAGATGCCGTGGGACGTCCTGCTGCTCTTCGGTGGCGGCCTGTCCTTGTCCGCGATGTTCACCTCCACCGGCCTGTCACTCTGGATCGGTGAAGCCGCAAAGGGCCTCGCTGTGCTGCCGACGATCCTCCTCATCATGGCTGTCGCCGCGCTGGTGCTCGGTCTGACCGAGCTGACCTCGAACACGGCAACCGCCGCAACCTTCCTCCCGATCATGGGTGGTGTCGCGGTTGGTATCGGCTTGACCGAGGCAACCGAGATGAACATCCTGCTACTGGCCATCCCGGTGGCGCTGTCCGCAACGTGTGCGTTCATGCTCCCGGTGGCAACGCCGCCGAACGCGATCGCGTACTCCTCGGGCTACGTCACCATGAGCGAGATGCTCAAGGGCGGCCTGTGGCTGAACATCATCTCCCTGGGCCTGATCACCGTGGTGACCTACTTCCTGGCCGTGCCGGTGTTTGGTTTGGTGCTCTAGCGGTACGCTAGCAGCATGGATAACCAGCAACGTCCAAAGCAGTACTTCCCGGACCCGGAGCACCAAACGCAGTACTACGAGCCGGAAGCCTATTACGAACCCCAGTCCTATTATGAGCCGGAGCCGCAGCGCTCCAATGGTCTCGCAATCGGGCTGGGGATTGCCCTTGCTATCGCACTGTGCGCTGGCACGGTGCTGTTCTTCCTGTGGCGCAGCGCCGCAGCGGAGGCGGACAAGCCGCCGGTGACCTCGACGGTGACCGCGACTTCCGTTGTCACGGAGACAGTCACGGAGACGACGACGAAGCGGCCGAAGTTGCTGCCGGACCGGGGGCGTGGGGAGAGCGGGGAGACCGTGGCACCGACCGAGCCAGCCGTCGAGGTGCCGACCGAGCTGCGCGGCCTGTTCGACGACATCGTCTCCGGCGCGGAGAGCGCGCTGCAAGGCCAGTAAGGTAGGTGGCCATGAACTCGATGGATATTGCCTACCAGGTCGCCGAGACGCTTTCGAAGCATGTCACCGATGTGGTGATGTGCCCCGGGTCGCGTAACTCGCCGCTCGCGTACGCGCTGCTCGCACGCAGGGACATCACAGTCCACATGCGTATCGACGAACGCTCCGCCTCCTTTGCCGCCCTCGGCATGGCGCGCGTGCAGCGCCGCCACGTCGGCGTGGTGATGACGTCCGGCACCGCTGTCGCCAACACGCTGCCCGCCATGGTGGAGGCGCACATGGCGCACGTGCCGCTGGCCGTCATCAGTGCCGACCGCCCCGAGTGGATGGTGGGCACCGGGGCCTCCCAGACGATTTGGCAGCAGGGCATTTTTGGCCACTACGCGCGCACTCAGCAGGTCACCACAGTGGAGGATGCCCGCGCGCTGGACTTTAGCGACGCCCAGGTGCACGTGAACGTGGCTCTGGATACTCCGCTGGTGCCGGAGGCGTTGCCGGAGCCGGTGGGGCAGCCGCGCCGGGTGGGCCCGGGCCGCCTGTCCACGAAGCCGGCGTGGCGTGACCACGGCGCCGTGGATGTCGACCTGACGAAGGACACGCTGGTCATCGCCGGCGACGAGGCCTGGGACGTGCCCGGGTTGGAGCACGTGCCCACTATCGCGGAGCCGACCGCGCCGACCCCGTTCCACCAGGTACACCCGTTGGAGGCGCGCTTTTTCGCGCAGAGCGAGGTCTCGATTAGCCACGACGGCGGCGATTTCGCCGCGTCGACGAAGCCGGAGCAGGTCATCGTGGTTGGGCACCCGACACTGCACCGCGACGTGATGGCGCTGCTCGCCGACCCGGACATCACGGTGATCGGCATTTCGCGCACCGACACGTTCACGGGCAACCCGCAGCTGCGTGGCTCCCGCGTCAACGCAACTGGGCAGCCGCGCCAGCAGTGGATCACCATCTGTGAGGCCGCGGGCGGCGTCGGCGCGAACACGGTACGCGACGCGCTCGCCGATGCCGACTACGGTTTCACCGGCATGCACGTCGCCGCTGCTGTCTGCGACACCCTCGGGGTGGGGGACACGCTGGTGCTTGGGGCGTCGAACCCAGTGCGGGACGCCTCCTTCGTCGGCATGCCGTTCGACGGCGTGCCCACCGTCTCCCCACGCGGCGCCGCAGGCATCGACGGCACCGTCTCCCAGGCGGTCGGCGTCGCGCTTGCCACGCAGCGCCTCCACCCGGACGAGATCCGGGCACCGCGCACCGTCGCACTCATGGGAGACTTGACGTTCCTCCACGACGCCGGCGGGCTCCTCATCGGGCCGGGGGAGCCGCACCCAGGCAACCTGACCATCGTGGTGGCCAACGACGACGGCGGCGGCATCTTCGAAACGTTGGAGGTCGGGGCGCAGTCCGTCCGGGACGACTTCGAGAGGGCGTTTGGTACGAGGCACGGAGTGGACGTCGAAAAGCTGGCGGAAGCCTACGGTGTCGACTACCGCCGCGCCGAAACCCTCGCCGAACTGCACGAGGTGCTGCTTGAACTGGAGACGCAGCCCAACCCCATCACCGTGGTGGAAGCGTGCACCACACGGTCCACCCGGCGAGCACTCGCGCAGCGGCTGCAGAAGTGATCCGCTGGAAACGCCGCGCCCAGCAGCTCGTGCTGGCGCTGTACACCTGCGCGATGATCGGCGTGCTCGCGATGGTCGCAGGGCCAGCCATCAACGACTGGCGCATCGCCCGCGACCCCGGACGAGGCCTCGCCACCGTGACCGGCGTGAGCAAGATCCGCACCGCCGTGGAATATCAGGACGACCGCGGGCGCACCCACTCGCCCGCGACCGGCCTGCTGTACCCAACCGGGCTTAGCGAGGGACAGCAGGTGTGGGTGACGTACTCGCGCACCGACCCTGACCTGGTCAAGGTTGAGGGCCGCGGTTGGACGCTGTCACTGATCCCTGCGCTGTCCGTCGCGGTGGTGGCGACACTGGTGGCCGCGGCGGCGTGGAAGGGCGTGGGCCGCTTCGTACGCGGGGAGAACGAGGGGGAGGCGTAGCGGATGCGTGTGGCCATCGTCGCCGAGTCCTTCCTGCCGAACGTCAACGGGGTGACCAACTCCGTCCTGCGCGTGCTTGACCACCTCCGCGAACGCGGGCACGGCGCCCTCGTGATCGCCCCCGGTGCCCGCGAGCACCAGGAGGAAATCCCCGACTACCGGGGCTTCCGCGTGGTGCGCGTGCCTACCGTGCGCGTGCCGATGGTCAACTCGCTGCCCATCGGGGTTCCCACCAGTGCCGTGCGCGCCGCGCTCACTTCCTTTCAGCCGGACGTGGTGCACCTGGCCAGCCCGTTCGTGCTCGGGGCGGCCGGCGCGTTCGCCGCGCGCCAGCTGAAGGTACCCGCGGTAGCGCTCTACCAAACCGATGTGGCCGGGTTCGCCACGAAGTACCACCTGCCGGCGCTGGCGAAGCTCGCGTGGGACTGGACGCGGCGTCTCCACAACGCGTGCCAGCTCACGCTCGCGCCGTCGTCGGCAGCGGTGGAGCAGCTGCGCAGGCACGGCATCGAGCGCGTCCACACGTGGGGCCGAGGTGTCGACGCCACCCTCTACCACCCCCGCCGCCGCAGCGAGGAGCTGCGCCGCACTTGGGACCCGAGCGGGCGCAAACGCATCGTCGGGTTCGTCGGCCGCCTCGCCGCCGAGAAGAGCGTGCACCGCCTCGCCCCACTCTGCGGCCGCGCGGACCTGCAGGTGGTGATCGTCGGCGGTGGTCCCGAGGCCGACGAGCTGCGCGCTGTATTGCCGGGCGCGGTGTTTTGTGGCCCGCTCACCGGCGAGGAGCTCGCCCGCGCCTACGCCAGCTTCGACGTCTTCGTGCACCCCGGCGAGTTTGAAACCTTCTGCCAAACCATCCAAGAAGCCCAGGCCAGCGGGGTGCCCACCATCGCGCCGCGCGCCGGTGGGCCCATCGACCTCATCGCCGAGGGCACCAACGGCCTCCTTCTCGACGTCCCCACGTTCACCACCGAACTGCCCCACGCCGTCGCGTGGTGCCTCGACGAGATCAGGTGGCAGGACCTTCGGGTCGCGGCCCGCGAGTCCACTTCCGGCAAAACGTGGGAGGCGCTGTGCCGGCAACTCGTCGAGTATTACGAACAGGCACAGCGCGCGCTACAGTAGAGCGTTATGGCCAAGGCAGATCTGGAGAAGAAGCCCTTCGACGTAGCGGGCATGTTTGACGGCGTCGGCGAGAAGTACGACATCACCAACACCGTGTTGTCCTTCGGGCTGGACAAGTACTGGCGCAGGCGCGCCCGCGAGCGCCTCAACCTAAAGCCGGGGGAGAAGGTGCTCGACCTCGCCGCAGGCACCGCCGTGTCCACCGTGGAGTTGGCGAAGTCCGGCGCGTGGGTCGTCGCCTGCGACTTCTCCCAGGGCATGCTGGCCGCCGGTCGCGACCGCGACGTGCCCAAGGTCGTCGGCGACGCGATGCACCTGCCGTTCGCCGACAACACCTTCGACGCCGTGACCATCTCTTACGGCCTGCGCAACGTCTACGACTTCGAGGCGGGCCTGCGCGAAATGGCGCGCGTGACCAAGCCCGGCGGGCGCCTTCTGGTCAACGAATTTTCGACGCCCATCGTCCCCGGCTTCCGCACCCTGTACAAGCAGTACCTGCCGGTGGCGCTGCCGCTGCTGGCGAAGGTGTTCTCCTCCAACGCAGAAGCCTACGAGTACCTCGCCGAGTCCATCCGGGCGTGGCCGCACCAAGAAGAGCTGGCCGCCGCCATCAACCACAACGGGTGGGCAGGCGCCGGCTGGCAGGACCTCTCGCTCGGCATTGTGGCGCTGCACAGCGCCGTGAAGCCTACAGCGTAGCGTCCCACAGCGGCGCGTTCACCGGCACCGCGCGTCCGGCCGCGCGCCACGCACGCGAAATCAGGTCCGTGTCTTCTTCGGTGACCAGGTTGCCCATCAGGCGTGCCGCCGCCGGCATCAGGTGGCGTCCTGCCACCCCGCGCAGCGCCAGCGGGCCCGCCACCGGCAAGAACTGCGGGTAGGTAAGCAGACGTGCCGCCGTGCGCGCCAACGCGAACGCCGGGCCGTAGGCCTCCCGCAGGATGAGCGGCCACGCCAGCGTGCAGTCGTTGCCCTCCTGCAGCAGTTCCACCGCCATGACGGCGGTCTCCATGCCGTAGTCGATGCCCTCGCCATTGAGCGGGTTCACGCACGCCGCCGCATCCCCGATGAGCACCCAGTTCGGACCCGCCACGTTCGAGACTGCCCCGCCCATCGGGAGCAGGGCGCTGGTGACCTGCTGCGGCTCGCCCAAAGCCCAGGTGTCACGCTGCTGGTCCGCGTACTGGTGGAGCAGCTTCTTCGTGTTCACGCGCGCCGGGCGGGCATCCGTGGACAGGGCGCCGCAGCCGAGGTTCACCGTGCCGTCGCCGAGCGGAAAGATCCAGCCGTAGCCGGGCTGGATGGTGCCGGTGTCGTCGCGAAGCTCCACGTGCGAGTGCATCCACGGCTCCCCGGACATCGGGGAGGTGCAGTAGGAGCGCGCCGCGATCCCGAACACCTCCCCTTTGTGCCACGTGCGACCCAACAGCTTTCCGAAGGTCGAACGCACTCCATCGGCCACAATCACCCAGCGGGTGCGCACCTCACCTCGCGTGGTGTGCACCGCCTCGATCAATCCGTCCGCGCCGAACGTGACGTCCGTGGCGGGGCAGTCCTGCCACACCGTGGCCCCCGCCGCCTCGGCCTCCGCGACCAACGCCGCATCAAACGTCGCACGAGGGCTCGCGGAACCCTCCGTGCCATACATCCCATCCGGCCACGGGGCAGTCACGTCACCCCCGTACCCGTGCAGCCGCAGGCCCTTGTTGCGGTAGGCGGGCAGTACGTGCTCCAAGCCCAGGCGGCGCAGCGTATGCACCGCCCGCGGGGTCAGGCCGTCGCCGCAGGTTTTGTCGCGGCCGGGCGAAGCGGCGTCGAGAAGCAAGGTAGAAAACCCAGCTCGCTGGGCGGCGATGGCCGCCGTAGCCCCCGACGGGCCCGCACCCACAACTACGCAATCAACAAACTCAGTCACGAGTCCACATTGTGCCAGATAGCGCAGGCACACCCCATTACTGCGAAAAATGGAGGGTGTGGACTACGGTTAGTGATGTTAACCGCGCGCAGCACATGCCCCGAGCATGGCGCAATGAGTACTTTAACCTGCAAGGACATCATCGATGACCAACGGCATAACACCGTCACCACGCCATGGATTTCGCATGGACCTCGGCGACGACGCCCTCACCGAGCGTGTGACCCAAGGCATGGGCGAGGTCGAAACTCTGCTCAGGGAGCGCCTTCAGCAAGGCGAAGCGTTCATCACCGACAAAGTGATGCACCTAGCAGCCGCCGGCGGCAAACGCTTCCGCCCGCTCGTGGCGCTGCTCTGCAGCGAATTCGGGCCCAACCCGGGCGCAACCAACGTCATCAAAGGGGCCACCATCACCGAAATGGTGCACCTGGCCACCCTCTACCACGACGACGTCATGGACGAAGCAGAGAAACGACGCGGCGTCGACTCCGCGAACATGCGGTGGAGCAACACCGTCGCCATCCTGGCCGGCGACATCCTCTTCGCCCACGCCTCCCGGCTGATGAGCGAAATCGACACCGCCACCGTCGCACACTTCGCCGACACCTTCCAAGGCCTCGTCACCGGCCAAATGCGCGAAACCGTCGGCGCCCAGGGCGAAGACCCAGTCGAGCACTACCTCAAAGTTATCGACGGCAAAACCGCCGTCCTCATCGCCTCCGCGGCCCACCTCGGCTCGCTGCACGCCGGGGCGTCGCGCGACATCGTCGAAAGCTGCTCTCGGATGGGCAACGCCATCGGCATGATCTTCCAGATCGTCGACGACATCATCGACATCTTCTCCGACAGCGCCCAGTCCGGGAAAACCCCAGGCACCGACCTCCGTGAAGGCGTTTTCACCCTTCCCGTACTCTACGCCCTCGAAGAAGACTCGCCCGCCGGAGAAGCACTCCGCGGCCTGCTCACCGGCCCACTCGATAACGACGCCGACGTCGAGCGCGCCATCGCGCTACTCCGCCAAACGCAGGGACGCCAGCGCTCACTCGACACCGTGCAGGAGTACCTCGACATCGTCGAACGCGAACTCGACTTCCTTCCGGACGGCCCCGCAAACCAAGCACTGCGCCAAGTCTCCGCCTACGCCATCGAACGCGTCGGATAGTGCTGTTACCCACGCGATTTGCGTTCTTGATGGTACGTTGATGTAAAGTAGTCCACGCACTTACGGTGCATGCCAGGTTGTCCGAGTGGCCAAAGGAAGCGGACTGTAAATCCGCCGGCGTACGCCTTCAGAAGTTCGAATCTTCTACCTGGCACCGAAGGCCCGCCCCTCACGTTCAGTGAGGGGCGGGCCTTTTTCATCTTCAGGTGTTGCGTTATAGGTGTGCGAAGAAGGCGTCGAAAAGCTAGTGCTACCTGGCGATTTGCGTTCAATGATAGAACCGGGTTACTCTTTCAAAGGCTTCAACGGAGCGGAAACACCAAGACGGTGAGTTCACAACATAGAGGCTGTGCCCCCTTAGCTCAGTCGGCAGAGCGTTTCCATGGTAAGGAAAAGGTCGTCAGTTCGATTCTGACAGGGGGCTCTGTTGTTTGTATGGCCCTCGTGGTGGCAAACACATGGCGGTGTAGCTCAGTGGTAGAGCAAGCGACTCATAATCGCTGTGTCGCGAGTTCAATTCTCGCCATCGCTACTCACCTCAAAACGGGAAACGCGTTTCCCGTGGTAGGGTTAGGAGCACTGTTCACAGTGTCCTAGGGGCGTGGCGCAATTGGTAGCGCAACGGTCTCCAAAACCGTAGGTTGCAGGTTCGAGTCCTGTCGCCCCTGCCAAAACTTTAGTTAGAGGAGTTCTTTTGACTAATCCGCAAGAACACAACCCAGCACAGCCCACCGGCAAGCGCCAGCTGCGCGGGGTTTCCTCTGTTTCATCCGCTTCCTACGAAGAGAAGCACGCGCCCGCCAAGCAGGAAGAGGACCGCGAAGAGTCCCTCGGCGGCGGCCCAGGCGCCTTCCCGGGCGAAGTCGTCCAGGAAATGCGTAAAGTCATCTGGCCAACCGGAAACCAGATGCTCAACTACACCCTCGTCGTGTTCGCATTCCTCATCGTGCTCACCGCACTCGTATGGGGAACCGACCGCCTCGGCACCATGTTGATGCAATGGGTGTTCATCCGCTAACATGAACAACAAGTGATTGTCCCGCCACCTCAACCTCGAGGTAAGGCGGGATTAGTTTTTGCCACACCAAGGAGAAACACCATGACCACCGAGCCGGAAAACCTGGAAAACCTGGAAAACGCCGACATCGAAGCAACTGAGCAGGAAACCGAACTGCAAGCCGAAGAGGAAATGGTCGCCGAAGGCGGCGCCGTCACCGAGGCCACCGATCCGGAGATAGAAGATGCCACTGTAGAGGCAGACGAGGCCGTTGAGGCCGTCGAGGAGCCGGTGCAGGAGGGCGACCTCACCGCGGCCGAGTCGCCGCTCGCTGAGGGCGCTGAGGGCGCCGAGGTTTCGCAGGCTTCGGGTGCTTCGGAGGCTGACGATGACTCCGAGTACCGCGCGCGCCTGCGCAAGTACGTCCGCGAGCTGAAGAAGCTGCCAGGCGAGTGGTACATCATCCAGTCCTACTCTGGCTATGAGAACAAAGTGAAGACCAACCTCGACATGCGTATCCAGACGCTCGAGGTGGAGGACTCCATTTACGACGTCGTCGTGCCGATCGAGCAGGCCATCGAGAACAAGGACGGCAAAAAGAAGCTTGTAAAGCGCAAGCTCCTGCCAGGCTACGTCCTCGTCCGCATGGACATGAACGACGCCGCCTGGTCCGTAGTGCGCGAGACGCCGGGCGTGACCAGCTTCGTCGGTAACGAGGGCAACGCAACCCCGGTCAAGCACCGTGACGTAGCCAAGTTCCTCATGCCGAAGACGGAGCCAGTCACCGGCGAAGACTCCAAGCCGAACGCCGAGGGCGAAACCGTCGTCGCGATGCCGGAGGAAGCGGCGCCGAAGAAGATCGACCACGACTACAAGGTCGGCGAGGCCGTCACCATCCTGTCCGGTGCGCTGGCGTCCGTATCCGCCACGATTTCGGAGATCGACGAGGAGACCGGCAAGATCCAGGCACTCGTGTCCATCTTTGGCCGTGAAACCCCTGTCGAGCTCACCGCCGACCAGATCGAACGCATCATGTAACCGTTTGCGTTTGCACCCCGCGGGGGCGTAAAGTTGAACGTCGCGTGTGCCGTAAGGCCCGCGACGTTTTTTCGTTCTCCCCGGTGGCTCCGTCAAGCGGGGCATCCGGAAGTGTTCCTGCCGTCATCGTGGCGGGCGCACTGTACCAAGGAATTGAGGTAATTCGATGGCTAAGAAGAAGGTCACTGGCCTGATCAAACTGCAGATCGAGGCTGGCATGGCAAACCCGGCCCCGCCGGTTGGTCCTGCGCTGGGTGCACACGGCGTCAACATCGTTGAGTTCACCAAGGCATACAACGCTGCAACCGAGTCCATGCGCGGCAACATCATCCCGGTTGAGATCACCGTGTATGAAGACCGCTCCTTTGACTTCATCCTGAAGTCCCCACCAGCTGCATCCCTGCTGTTGAAGGCAGCTGGTCTGAAGAAGGGCTCCGGCGTCCCGCACACCCAGAAGGTTGGCTCTGTCACCTGGGATCAGTGCAAGGAAATCGCCGAGACCAAGAAGAAGGATCTCAACGCCCGCGACATCGAGGCTGGCGCCGCGATCATCGCTGGTACCGCCCGCTCGATGGGCATCACGGTCGAGAAGTAATTCTCACCGTCTGTGGGAGCGCCGGCCAGGCGCGTACCACATTTCCTGACAACACCATTTTCTGAAAGGAAATCAACATGGCTAAGAAGTCCAAGCGCTACAACGAGACGCTGGCAAAGGTCGACCGCGACGCGTTCTACCACCCGCTCGACGCCGTCAAGCTGGCACAGGAGACCTCCTCCAAGAACTACGACGCCACCATCGACGTCGCAATGCGTCTGTCCGTCGACCCTCGCAAGGCTGACCAGCTGGTCCGCGGCACTGTCAACCTGCCACACGGCACCGGTAAGACCGTCCGCGTCGCTGTGTTCGCAGAGGGCGAGAACGCAACCAAGGCTGAGGCTGCAGGCGCTGACATCGTCGGAACCGACGCACTGATCGAGCAGATCAACGCCGGCAACATCGACTTCGACGTCGCAATCGCGACCCCGGACCAGATGGCGAAGGTTGGCCGCGTTGCTCGCGTCCTGGGCCCACGTGGCCTCATGCCGAACCCGAAGACCGGCACCGTCACCACCGACGTCGCGAAGGCGATCGAGGAGACCAAGGGCGGCAAGATCGCGTTCCGCGTGGACAAGGCTTCGAACCTGCACGCGCTGATCGGTAAGGCTTCCTTCACCGCTGAGCAGCTCGCCGAGAACTACGGCGCTCTGCTCGACGAGGTGCTGCGCCTCAAGCCGGCATCTGCGAAGGGCGTGTACTTGAAGAAGGTCACCGTCTCCGCAACGCAGGGCCCTGGCGTCCCAGTGGACACCAACGTTGTGAAGAACTTCGCTAAGAAGGCGTAAGCTTCGGCGTTTTACTACGCAAAACACCCCAGTCGATTCGTCGACTGGGGTGTTTTCTACTCTTGCGTCTTGGTTACTGTTTGGGGCGCGGCACCGAGTAGGTGAAGGTGAACTTCGACAGAATGGCGCCTGTGACCTCCGAGTGTGTCTCCACGTCCGCAACGATGATGGTGCGACCCGCCCTCACGATGGAGGCGGTAGCGATTGCGTCACCCTCCTTGGTGTTGGACACCACGTTGCCAGCTACCGAGACAGCGAGCGGGAATACGCCTTCTGGTACCTGCTGCATCGCCAGCCAGGTGCCGCACAAGTCGGCTTGGCCGAACAGCGCCGGGGCAGAGAACATGCCGGCCGGCTGGGCGATTGCCTTGTGCAGCGGCATACCGAGCTTGACCTGGTCCTTGTTGCCGTCGATGGCGTAAACGCGCAAGGTTTGTGCCACGTCTTGGACGCCGCCGTCCTCGCGGTAGAAGTGCGCCCAGCGCTTCTGGAACTCGTTAAGTTCGGCCATTTATTTCAACTCCAGTCCGTCGATATCCATGGATTGGTTGGTGACCCAGTCGGGTTCAGCAACCAGGAGGGAGAACTCTTGGCCATCACGCTGGGTGACGTCCAAGACGTACCGCAGCCCGGCCTCCTCCGCAGCGATGACGCCGTCGGTGTCGCCGACAGGCACAGGCACAATGACGCGCCGGCACTCCGGCTGCTGTTTGAACACCTCAGCCACGGTCTCTTTGATTTCCGCGGTAGTCCCGAGGTCCACCACGGTGTCCGTGGTGCCGTACGGGTACGTGTGCTTCAGCGGCGATTTGGTGATGTTGCGGTAGTCGAGCATCGTTTCCGCCTCCTTACTTCTGTGCGTCGGGCTGATTTTGCGATGATACGACGGACTGGCTGGCAGTCTCGGGATTCTCGCCGAACATCGCGCGCACTTCCTGGCGTAGCTGGATCTTGTTGATCTTGCCTGCCGGGTTGCGTGGGATTTCATCCACGTGCACAACGCGGGTTGGCAGCTTGTAACGTGCCAGGTAGTTCGCGCAGTGGTCGCGGACTTCTTCCAAGGTGAGTTCCTTGCCGTCCTTGACCTGCAGGACGGCGACGACGGCTTCACCCCAGCGCTCGTCGGGGATACCGATGACGGAGTTAGCCAGGATGTCGTCGTGTTCGGCGAGGACGCGCTCCACCTCGGCGGGGTAGACGTTCTCTCCGCCGGAAATGATCAGGTCCTTGAGGCGGTCGACGATGAAGAAGTATCCGTCCTCGTCGAAGTAGCCAATGTCACCGGAGTGGAACCAGCCACCGGTGTACGCCTTCTGGGTTGCTTCAGGGTTGTTCCAGTAGCCGACGGCCACGTTTGGGCCCTTCACCCACATCTCGCCGGGAACGCCTGGTTCCTTGATGTGCTGCCCGGTTTCGGTGTCCATCAGTTTGACTTCGGTGTGCGCCATGGGGATGCCGCAGGAGCCGAGCTTTTCCATGGTCCTGGCCGGTGGGAGGTAGGTGGCAAATGGGGAGGTCTCGGTGAGGCCCCACGCCTGCTGGACGACGGAGTCCTTCTGTTCCCAGTACGTGCGGATCAGCCGTGGTGGCACCGGGGCGCCTGCGCAGATGATGACGCGGAGGCTAGAAAGGTCGGAGTCAGCGAACTCGTCGTGCTGTGCCATTGCCTCGAGCTGTGCCGGCACGAGGAACGCCGAACCGATCTTGTACTGGGCGACGTCCTTGAAGATGCGGGCTGGGTCGAAGGTACGGTGCACCACAACCGAGTTGCCGCGGCCGAAGGCGCGCACCGCGAAGGAGTTCAGCGCGCCGACGTGGAACAGCGGGGCGGACGCGAGCGTCGCGTCGCCGATGCGGCTGTCGATCGCTGTGTCCACGTTGATCTGGTTCCACCACAGGTTGCCGAACGTGATCTGGGCGCCCTTCGGCAGGCCAGTCGTGCCGGATGTGAACAGCAGCAGCGCCAAGTCAGACATGGTGCGTGGCGTCGGCTTTTCCACAGCCACGGTTTCGTACTCGGAGCTTTGCGAGGTCCGCGACCAGTACAGCGGGATATCGCTCTCTGGTGGGGCGGCTTCGTCGTCATCGACAACGAGGACATGGTGGCGCTCCACGCCGTAGATGCGCTTTGCCTCGTCGAGGAACGTGCCCTCCACGATGATGCTGTTCGGGCTGCCCATCGCCAGCAGCTGCGAGACTTCGCCCGCAGCCAGGCGGAAGTTCACAGGCATGAACACTGCGCCGATCCACCAGGACGCAAACATGCCATACATGAAGGAGCTGGAGTTCATACCGAAGTAAGCGACGCGATCGCCCGGATTCACGCCAGCTTCCTTCAGCTGTGCCGCCCAGCGGACTACGGTGTCACGGAACTCACCGTAATTGATTTCTTGGCCTTCGTAGGCCATCGCCAAGCGTTCTGGCTGCCAGTCAGCATGGCGCTGTACTTGGAAGCAAGGGCTGACGTCGAGAGTGTTTGCGTCGTGCTCAACACCGCGAATTAACATAGGTTGTCGCCTCCGGCAGTCTTAGCGAAACCGCGAGCCGCGATTCCGCCATCAATCTTGATCACTTCGCCGGTGATGTTCGCGCCGTCTTTCCTGGACGCCAACAGCACGTACGGCCCGGTGAATGCATAGGGGTCAGTAGAAATGTCGTGGAGTGGTAGGTATGGGTTGCCGCCGTCGCCGCGCTTGTCCATGATGTCGGAGAACTTCCGGTCATCCAGGCCAGCGGACGCGGGGCCGGATAGGTTCGTGCGCATGCCGCCAACGCCGACACCGTTGACACGGATCTTCGGGGCGAGCTCGTACGCCAGCTCAAGCATCATGCCTTCGGCACCGTGCTTGCTTGCGGTGTAGACCGGCCCGCCGCCGGCCGCGTAGGTCGATGCGTTGGACAGCGTGAAGATCAGCGAACCGTTCGACGCTAGCAAGTGACGCCACGTAGCTTCCGCGGTGAGCAGGTAGCCCTTGAGGTTGACGTTCATGACGTCGTCAAAAATGGCGCTCATCTCTTCGCCGTTGAGACGGGTGATGGAACGGTTGTAGTCCCAGATGCCAGCGTTTGCGATGACGGTGTCCAGGGATCCGAACTCCGCCACGGCAGCGTCGACGGCTTTGTGTAGCGAGTGTGTGTCGGTCACGTCCGCCTCGAGCGGCAGGACGTGCTCGCGGCCGATCTCGTCGGCGACGCTTTCGCATCGCTCGAGCGAGATGTCCACAACTGCTACGCGCGCACCTTCTTCAACGAAGCGCTTCGCCAGCGCTGCCCCAAGTCCGGAGCCACCACCAGTAATAAGTACGTGTTGTCCTTGTAGCATGTCGGCCCTTAGAAGAAGGTAGAGATGTTCTTGGAGTTCAGAACGTTGATGTCGAGCAGGATGCGGCGGTCAAAGACCTTCCACTTCGGGCCGTCCTCACCGTCCTTCGCGGGGCGAAGCAGGTCGGTGCGGGTGCCCACAAACTGGTCCTGCTCGCGCTCGAGGCGAGTGCGCCAGACGTAGAAGTTGGTGCGGACCTCGAGCGCCTCGACGGCGTCGGCGCCTTCACCGACGGTGACGTGCCGTGCGATCAGGTTCGTGATCAGGTGGCGCGTACGCGACGGCGGGTCTTCAGCCCACGCCATGCCGGAGTCGAAGCGGCGGATGCGCCACGCTAGCGAGTCGTAGGTTTCGTCGTAGAAGGCCGGGCCGTCCTCGTCCGAAATGGAGAGGGCCTGCTCGCGGCGGAGGCGGTTCGTGCGGGTTGGTGCCCAGTAGAAGAGGTCTTCGTCGAAGTGGGTCAGCCAGTCGACGTAGCGTCCCTCATCGAGGAGGGCGGCTTCGTCGTAGTACATGTTTTGGAGATCGAAGTAGGTGGTTTGGTCCACTCGCTCCCCGGGAGTCACGTCGTCGCGACGTAGAAAGTCAGTCACGAGTCCATTCCTTTCTTGTAGCTATCGAGCAAGTTTCTTCAGAGGAATCGATGCGTCAGCCAGCTTGTCCTTATCGACGGCAATACCGCGGTCGATGATGCGACGTGCCGCACGAACAGCCATCGAATCTTCGATTGCTGCCGCGCCAACCAGGGCGCCGTTCTCGTCGAGGCGCAACGCGACGGCCGGGCGACCCTCCGCGTCATTGCGGATGATGGTTTCGCCAGGGATAGTCATGTCGCCGGTGCCCTCAACGTGGATGCCGTAGCGGTCGGACCAGAACCAGGACGCGGAAAGTTTCGGAGACGGGCCGTCGATAATTGAGGCGGCGGCTGTCTTTGCTTCCTGGATTGCGGAGTCCCAGTGCTCGTGGCGGCGAAGTAGCGTGCCATCCTCGAGGCGGGTGCGGGCGCAGTCGCCCACAGCCCAGATGGAGGAGTTCGACGTGCGCTGCTGCTCATCCACCAGGATGCCGTTATCGGTCTCCAGGCCAGCGGATTCCGCGAGGACCGTCTCCGGGATGATGCCGATGCACAGCAACACAGCGTCAACCGTGACGGCGTCGTGGCCGTCGAGGCCGATGTGGAACCTGCCGTCAGACTCCTCGATGCTGGAGGTCATCGCGTTGATGAACTCCACGCCGTTTTCCGCGTGCATGTCGTGGAGGCGCTGCGCCAGCTCAGGACCGACAGCAGGGACCAGGGATACCGGCGCAGGGTCGATGAGTACCACGTCCGCGCCCAGCTTGCGTGCAGAGGACGCGACCTCTGCACCAACAAGGCCAGCGCCAATGATGCCAAGCTTCTTGCCTGGGCCGATCAGCGAGCGCAGCTTATCCGCGTCCTCAGTAGTGCGCAGCACCACGACGTTGTCGCTATCGAAGCCCGGCGCACTGCCGCGACGAGCAGTACCACCAGTGGCGATCACGAGGTTGTCGTACGCAACCTCCTCACCGCCCTCCAGCACCAGCTTCTTCGATTGCGCCTCAACGCGCTCAACGGTGGCTTGCTTCAGCACAATGCTGTTTTCCTCGAGCCACTCCGCCGGGCGGAACTCAATCTCAGCGCGCGTCTTCTCGTTGGTCAGGTAGTCCTTGGACAGCGGTGGGCGGTCGTACGGAACACCAAGCGGATCAATGATCGTGATCTCGCCGGTGTAACCGTTCCTGCGCAGCTCATCAGCGACGGTAAAGCCGCCGATTCCGCCGCCTACGATCGTCGTGCTGCTCACTTGTCGGCTCCTTCAGCAGGCACGCCTGGGTAGAGCCAGACTTCTTCGCCACGCAGCTCAACCTTGTGCGTGTTGGTGTCCTCGGTCGCTGGCATGCACTGCACCGCGCCAGTCTTCATGCAGAACTGGCTGGAGTGCACCGGGCACTCAACCATTGTGCCGTCGACCCAGCCGTCAGACAGGTGAGCGATTTCGTGGGTACAAATATCGTCGAGGGCGTACACCTCATCGTCTTCGGTGCGGAAGAGTGCAATCGGCTTGTCGTATCCCGACATTTCCTCCGTGACCAGGAAGCCTTCCTCCTGCTCGAGATCGTCCAGGTCAGCAACTTTTACTGGTTCAGCCATGGTAATTCGGTTCCTTTCGAGGGTGTGTTTGGTTTACTTCTCGTGCCAAGCTGGGGTCGACATCAGTTCGCGCCAACGGCGGTACAGCGCACGACCAGCAGCGTCTGAATACAGTTCGGATGTAGTGCCGGGGAATCCTTCACGTTCGCCGACCGTGGCCATACCCATCTGGTAGTTCAGCGGGGTGTTGCCAACCATGAAGCCATGCGCGATGGACTGGCACTCAGACCAGTTCTCGCCGTCGTCCTGCTCGAAGATGCCCGACGGGCCAAAAGTGCGCAGGTTGTACAGGCGCTGCGCGCGAGCCACATCCTCCGGCATCGAACGGTCCAGGACAGTCCACGCCCAAACTTCCATCTTGTTTGGGCCCTTCGGATGCCAGACGCGGATCGAGCCATTGACCGGAAGGTAGGAGAAGTTCGGGAACACGGTTGCGTGGCCGTTCGTCATCGGGCCCATCACCTGCTCAGGGGAGAGGCGCTCGCGCAGGAAGTCGTAGTCGTAGTACTCGTGGACCGGCTGGGCGTCGAAACGGTTCTTCGGGTGGACTGGGAAGCCCGCGCCGTTGCCGTGGTCGTCGTGGTACTGCACACCGGTGCGCTCCGCGATCTCCTTCTTCGGGCCCTTGCCCGACGGGGACATCACCATCAGCGCAGAGGCATGCGACATGTTGACGTGGTACCAGTCAGTAGCGAACTGCTCCGCTGCCAACTTCCAGTTGCCGTCGAGCACCCACTTAGTGACGCCACCAACGACGTAGGTGCCTTCAGAGTCTCGGTCCATGAATGCGTCGATGTACCAGCGCATATCACCAAGCGCATCCTCGAGCGGTTCGGCGTTCTCGTCCCAGTTCGCGAAGATGAGGCCCTTGTAGGACTCCACGCGTGGCACCGTGACCAGCGGCCAGTCGTCCTGGGAGAAGTTCTCGTCGTACTGCTCCTTGCCAGGAAGGTTGACGAGGTTACCGTCGAGGTCGTACGCCCAGCCGTGGTACGTACAGGTAAACATCTTCGTGCGGCCCTGGTCGGCGCGGCACACGCGGGCACCGCGGTGACGGCAGCTGTTGAGCAGCACGCGGATTTCGCGCTTCTTGTTCATCGTCGCGATGACCGGGTCTTCGCCCATGTACGTCTGGAAGAAATCGCCCGGCTTCTGGAACTGCGACTCGTGGGCGATAAACAGCCAGGAACGGGCAAAAATACGCGACATTTCCTGCTTGTAGACGGCCTCGTCCGTAAAGACTCGACGATCTACCAGGCCACCTTCAGGGTCGACCATGCCACTGACGTCGATGCACTGATCCAATTCTGCCGGCCGCTGTAAGCCGGACTTTGGTGGCGTTGCCATAGGTAACTCCTTCGCACCTAGTGATAGAAAGCACAATTACTTCTGAAGCGTTCTTTGCTTCACACAATTCTTAAGCTACATGGGGGCAGTTATGTTCGCGCATGTGTTCCGGTGAATAGAACAGAATCTGTGGAACGGGGGTAGGGAGCGAGGGTAGTCCAGACATTCTTGCTTTTGAGTATGTGGTTTAGTGTTCCAAAACCCGGAACAAGGGCGCGGAGTGTGATGTGCTACTTCTACAGTCAGATGTGACAGCTGATAAACCCAGCCCCGAAGGAGGCCACCATGAGCGTAAAACTTATTGCGCTGTCCCACAGCCCGCTGCTCGGCATCAACGAGCCAAAACCAGAGGTGAACGAGGTACTGCAAGACGCATTCGCAAAAGCCCGCAAAGCCGCGGAAGAATATGACCCAGATCTGGTCATCGTCTTCACGCCGGACCACTTCAACGGGTTCTTCTACACCCTGATGCCCCCGTTCTGTGTAGGCCTACAAGCAGAATCGATGGGTGACTACCTCACCACGCCTGGCCCATTCGACGTGCCCGAGTCAGCCGCAGAAGAGCTCGCGCAATTCGTTATCGACCAGGACGTCGACACGGCAATCTCCCGCCAGATGGTTCTCGACCACGGCGGCGCACAGCCTGTCGAGCTGCTCTTCGGCTCCCTGACCGCCAAGCCAGTCATCCCGATCTTCGTCAACGGAGTCGCCCGACCGTTCACCGCGATGCAGCGCATCCGTGTGATGGGGGAGGCCGTCGGCAAGTGGGCGAAGGCCCAGGATAAGAAGGTGCTGATGGTTGCCTCCGGTGGCCTGTCCCACGACCCGCCGCTTCCACGCTGGGCATCCGCAACCGACGCGCAGAAGCACTTCATGCTCCACGGCCACCCGGACCAGGCCGACCGCGACGCTCGTGAAGCTCGCGTCATCGCCGCCGGCAAAGAAGGTGCCGCAAATGCAGGAATCATCGACATCAACCCAGAGTGGGACGAAAAGTTCATGGCGGACTGCATCTCCGGCGAATCGACGCGATTCGACGCCTACGACGCCGACACCATGGACGACGAAGCCGGTCACTCCTCGCACGAGGTGCGTACCTGGGTTGCGGCGTTTTCCGCGCTGACCGCCGCCAACGGTGGAGTCAACGCGGAGTTCACGTTCTACCGCCCAATCCCAGAGTTCGTCGCAGGCTTCGGCCTGGTCATCGCATCATAGGAGAGACAGATAGATGAGTAGCCGTGAGGACTCCCTGCGTACCATCGCAAACGACCTGCTCGCCGCGTACCCGTCCCGCGAGCCGATCGCGCCACCGCGCACCGTCGTCGCCGACCTTGACATCGCCGACGCCTACGCAATCCAACAGATCCAGGAAAAAGACTTCGTTGCCCGCGGACACAAAGTTATCGGGCGCAAGGTTGGCCTGACCTCACTCGCAATGCAGCAGCAGCTGGGGGTCGATAGCCCAGACTTCGGGTTCTTTACCGACGCCGACCTCTACGAAGTCGGTACCGACATTGCAGTCGACCGCTTCATCTCCCCGAAGGTCGAACCGGAACTCGCGTTCGTGCTCGGGAAGGACCTTGAACCGGGCGCGACACTCGAAGAGGCCCGCAAGGCTGTCAAGTCCGCGCACCTTGCAGTCGAAATCATCGACTCACGAGTCCGTGACTGGGACATCCGCCTTGTCGACACCATCGCCGACAACGCTTCGTTCGGCGCCATCGTGTGGGACCCGACCCCGCTCGATCTCGACCTGGAGGAAGCTGCAACAGTCCACGCGACGATGACGCTCGACGGCGAAGTTGTCGGAGAGGGCGTCGGCAAGGATGTGATGGGCGACCCGCTGCTCCCGCTGCCGTGGCTCGCAGGCATTCTCGACGAGCAAGGCACCGCCCTGCGCGCCGGTGACATCGTGCTTACCGGTAGCTTCTGCGGCGCAGTCGCTTTCAAAGCAGGCCAACACCTCGCAGTATCCTACGGCCCATACGGGGCCATCGACGTCCGGTTTAAATAGGTTTGGAGCACCACAATGCAAAAGAAAATGACAGCAGCCATCGTCGGATCGGGCAACATCGGCTCCGACCTGATGATGAAGCTTTTGAACAACGAATCCAACATTGATCTGCGCTACATGGTCGGCGTCGATCCAGAATCGGAAGGCCTCAAGCGTGCGCGCGAAAACGGCATCGAGGCCTCCCACGAAGGCGTCGACTGGCTCCTGCAACAGGATCCGCTTCCAGACCTCGTCTTTGAAGCAACCTCGGCGGGCGCACACGCAGCAAACGCACCGCGCTACCGCGAAGCAGGCATCCGCGCCATCGACCTCACCCCGGCGGCCGTCGGCCCATTCTTCTGCCCATCGGTCAACCTGGATGAGCTCGAAACCGTCGACAATGTGAACATGATTACCTGTGGCGGTCAGGCCACCACCCCGATTGTCGCGGCAGTATCTCGCATCGTAGACGTCGAATACGCGGAGATCGTTGCGTCGATCTCCTCGAAGTCCGCGGGTCCCGGCACCCGCGCTAACGTCGACGAGTTCCTCGAAACCACTGCCGCCGCCCTCGAACAACTCGCTGGCGCGAAACACGCAAAAGCCATCATCATCCTCAACCCCGTCGAGCCACCAATGATGATGCGCAACACCGTCTACTGTGCCCTACCTCCAGAAGCCGCGGCTCCTGGCGAACTGCAAGACCAGATCGCCGCGTCCATCAAAGAAATGGCAGCGAAGGTGCAGCAGTACGTACCGGGCTACCGCCTCACCGCGGATCCACAGTTCGAAGAAGCCCGCGACGACTGGAACGGACTCGGTCGTGTTTCCGTCCTCATCGAAGTAGAAGGGGCAGGCGACTTCTTGCCGGACTACGCCGGCAACCTCGACATCATCACATCGGCAGCAATTGCCACCGCAAACAAGTACGCCGAGCTCGTGTCGGCGCAGAAGCAAGGAGCATAGTATGAACACGGTTGCGAGCGATGTCATCGATGGCATCCCGACACACAAAATCCGCCTCAACGACACGACCCTGCGTGACGGATCCCACGCCGTACGCCACCAGTACACCAAAGACCAGGTGAAAAAGATCGCCCGTGCGCTTGACGACGCCGGCGTCGAAATGATCGAGGTCACTCACGGCGACGGGCTTGGCGGGTCTTCCTTCAACTACGGCTTCTCCCACACCCGCGACATCGAACTCATCGAAGCCGCAGTCGAAGAAGTCAAGAATGCGAAGATTGCCGCACTGATGCTTCCAGGCCTGGGTACCGTAAAGGACCTCAAAGAAGCAAAGAGTGCGGGCGCATCCATCGTGCGCGTTGCCACTCACTGCACCGAGGCAGATATTTCGATCCAGCACTTCCAGGCAGCACGGGAGCTTGGTTTTGAGACCGGTGGCTTCCTGATGCTTTCACACCGCATCCCACCAGCAGAGCTTGCGAAGCAGGCCCGCATCATGGTCGATGCCGGCTGTCAGTGCGTCTTCGTGGTCGACTCCGCCGGCTACCTGGTGATGAACCAGGCCGCGGACCGCGTCAAGGCAGTCGTTGAAGAGATTGGCGACGACGCACAGGTCGGCTTCCACGGACACCAGAACCTCGGTTTCGGGGTTGCAAACTCGTTGCTCGCTGTAGTCAATGGTGCTCGCCAAATTGACGGCACCCTGTATGGGCTTGGTGCTGGCGCCGGTAACGCACCGATCGAGGTGTTAGCCACGGTGTTCAACCGCACCGGCATTGACATCGGCAATGTTGATCAAGCCAAGCTTCGTGACGCCGCTGAAGACATCCTGAAGCCAATGGTCGAGCGTCTCCCAATGATGGACCGTGGCTCCATCGTCCAGGGTGAGTTTGGCGTTTACAACTCCTTCTTGCTCCACGCGCAGCGCGCCGCGGAACGCTATGGTGTGCCTGCAGCGACCATCTTGGAAGAAGTCGGTCGCCGTGGTTACGTCGGTGGTCAGGAAGACATGATTATCGACGTCGCAATCGACCTGGCAAAGCAGAAGTAGCGAAGTAGAGCGCGTATGCGGGTTTATCCCGCGTGCTTCGCTCTCCACGCACGAGTCCCGGATCCACAAATCTTTTTGAGGACCGGGATTACTGTTTTGGGCTGAAAGTCTTCTGCGGGAAAGGAAACGCTCATCGCGGCAATCGGTACGCCCTCGGTGCCGAAAATCGGGCAGGCGACGCAGCATAGACCTTCCGAAATTTCCTCAAGGTCGTAGGCGATACCTTCATCGCGGATCTTTTTCAACGTTTCACGCAGCTCATCCGGGTCTGAGATCGTGTGCGGAGTCCATGGTGCGAGCCCCTCACGGATGATGCGCTCGGTAAGCGTTTCGTCGTACGCCATAATTGCTTTGCCAATGCCAGTCGCGTAAGCGGGAATGAGGCCGCCAATGCGTGACGGCGCTGTCACACCACGGACGGAAAAGAGCTTGTTCGCGTAACGAACGTTCGTCCCTTCAACATGTCCAAGGTGGACGGTGTGTCGAGTGCGCTCAAAAAGCGCTGCCAAAAAAGGTGTGAGCAACTCTGATACCTGCGCGGTTTGCTCGGAATACACCTCCGGTGTTGACGCCATTCCGAGCGCCGGGTTGAGCCGATAGAGCTCGTTCGCTTTGAGGACGGCATCATTTTCCACCAGCTTGTTAAGAAGGCGGTGCGTCGTCGACTTTGGAAGATCGACGCGCCGGGCTAACTCTGAAACGCCAACCCCGTTGACGTCCTCGCTCTTGAACGCTTTCAGAATGCCGAACGCCTTGTCGATGGAGTTTGGTTTTCCGTCTTGAACCATAGGATCAGTGTAACCGGATAGTGTCTATCGTGTGCCACGGACTGGAACACTCCGGCGTGTGCGTGGGTTCGTCGCTATGTTGGCTGTATGACTGGAATTTCCATTCCTGATTACAAGACTGACGAATTCTTCGGGCTCGAGGACAAGTGGCTGGAGACGGCACCCGGCGAGCTCACTCACTACCACGATCTCGGCGAGGGCGAACCAGTACTGTTCCTCCACGGCTCCGGCACGGGCGTGACTGCAGCCGCGAACTGGTGGCTGAACCTTCCGACCATCTCCGAGAACGCACGATGCATCGCGATCGACTCCATTGGTTACGGCCAGACCGTCGTAGCTGAGGGCACCAAGTACGGTATCCGCGAGTGGGTTGAGCACGCAATCCGTGTGCTGGATGCCCTGGGAATTGAAAAGACCTGGATTGTTGGTAACTCGCTCGGTGGCTGGGTTGGCTTCCAGATGATCATCGACCACCCGGAGCGTGTGAAGGGCATCATCTCCATGGGCACCGGTGGGGCGAAGTTGACCGGCGCGCTGAAGGGTCATTCGAACCCGAAGCTGACCGAAGAAGGTATCCGCAACACGCTCGAGCAGTTCGTGGTGGATAAGTCGCTGATCACCGATGAGCTCGTGTCGCTGCGCTACCAGTCCGCGCTGAACGATACGGCGTCTGATCGCCTACAGGAGGTTGTGCAGGCGCGTGACCGTGACCGTACCGAGCTTCCACTCGACTTCGACGTGCTGTCGAAGGTCGAGATCCCGGTTCTGCTAGTGCACGGCATGCAAGACGTCGTGATTACGCCGCAGCGCACGTGGGACCTGGTGAACACAATTCCGTCCGCTGACGCTCACCTTTTCGCACAGTGTGGCCACTGGTCGCAGGTTGAGAAGGCTGATGAGTTCAATGAGGTCATCGTGAACTGGATGAAGCGTCAGTTCTAGTCAGCAGCTTTTCGACGCCCACTTCGGCCCCGTCGTGGTGGGCGTTTTGCTATGTGTACAACATTTTCATCGCACCAGGTCGGTGGACTGGGTTTGGGGCGGAGTAGCCGCGTGGTGAGTGCCAGAGCGGTTGTGCGTCCACAATTTCGATGCGACCTCGGCGTGCTCGTTGGGGGTCGTCGTCGTTGACGCGATTGTGGTAGCGGCACAATGGCGACAGGTTGTTGATGTTCGTTTCCCCGCCGTGTTGCCATGCAGTGATGTGGTGGATTTCGCAGGCGTCGGCTGCATGGCGGCATCCAGGCACTGGGCAGCCGGGGGTAACGGCGCGGGCCAGAGCGCGCTGCTTGTCATTTGCGAGGCGTTGTGTCCGGTAGAGGTTGACTGCCCCGTGCTGTGGGTGGAAGACGGCGGCTTCGAGCTCGTTCTCGGTGGTGGCGACGTGGCTGTTTAGGTATTCGGCGCCTGTCATGGTGGTGCCATCGGTCAGGGTGAGGGTGGTCTCGTCGCCGTGGCCGCGCTGTATTTGGATCCACTGGGGGAGTGGAATGAGCAAGAGAGGTCGGGGGACTGCGTGGGGGACGGAACGGCCGTCGCCACGTATGATGTCGAGGAATCTGCGCAGCATGTGTTTCGTGGGTGGCGTCTTGGGGTCCATGTCTTGGGTGAGGGCGTGTTCAAGGTCGGCGAGGTCGCGCTCGTTGGTGGTGAGCGTCATGGTGCGGCGCCCATTGCGGGAAGGCGAAAATGTGAGGCGGTCGTTTTGGTGCTTGGTGTTGTTCGGAAGAAGTGCTTTTGCGCGTTCGCTGAGCTTTTTGTATGTGCCCTTGGTATCGAGGAGTACGAGGCGCAGTTTGGTGCGTGTTCGCGCGGACTTGATGGGGCGTAAGCGCCGTTCGATCATAGCGAGTTGGTCGAGTGAGAAGCCGTAGCGTCGAGCCTTTTCGGTAGCGAGTCGCTGTTTTTGTCGGGATTTTGTGGGCCCGAAGTAGATGTCGTGGAGCTGGCGCCAGGCGCGGGCTCGTGTTGGATCGACGCCTGCTTCGATGGCGGCTTCGTAATCGAAGCCGTCCAGTACGTCGAGTGCCTGCGTGGACATGGATTCTAGGAATGTCTTGAAGTTCATAACCTGAACATATGTGGTTGCAGAACGCCTGGGAAAGGCTTTTCACGCTACCTGTGGATAACTTCTTCTTGTGTGGCGTTTTCTGAAGTGCCCTGTGGATAACGTATGACTTGCATGCGAACGCTAATGAAAATAATGTTCATTAGGTGAAATTTTTTGTCATCAAGATTCTGCGAGCGCTCGCCGCGACATTACTGCTCCTTTCCATGTCGACGCCTGCTTTCGCGGCGGAATGCCACCCGACACTGCACCCGATGGTGAAAGACGACCGCACTGTTCCGGCCGAGTGGCGCGATCCCGCAGAACTCGTTTTTGGGCTGGGTGATTCAGCAAAGCAACAGCTCTCCAATCCAGTCGGGCCAATTCCGGCCGGTACCGCGTGGATGATCGGTGCAACTCAGCAAGCCGGTGTGCCATGGCTTGGAGCGAATACGCAGCATCCGTCGCTGCTTGAGCACACTTCTGGGGATGTGGCCTGGGAGATTACAAATTTTGATGGACCCGGTGCCATGTTTGTGTTCACACAGGGTGGGCTCGGTCAGGTCGTGGGCGAGGAGTGGTTCCGTGGCGTCGATGGGCAGGCGCAGGGCAGCCATACCATTCCTGCGAATTCACATGTGCATCCAAACTGGATGTTCAGTGCTCCGGGGACTTACACGGTGACAGTTCGTCAAAGCGCGACGACGAGTAATGGCGAGCCGGTGAGCGGGGAGGCGACGCTCACCTTTGACATTGGCGGCGCCGGTAACGCGAACGATGGTCACTTCGACTTTGGCTCCGTCTTTGACGAGGAGGGCGAGTGCGCGCAGCCAGTGGCGGCGAGCAACGCGAATCCAGCGCCTGATCAGGGAGAGACTCAGTTGCAATCACAAGATCACCAGCAGCAGGATGTTGCTCCCGCGCAACGCGGTGGGGCCCTTGCAGAAACGGGTACGACAGTGATGACGCTGCCGGTGGCTGTGCTCGGCTTGGGCGTGTTTGTCTTTGGTGCGGGTTGGTTGTGTTTGGATGCGTCGTTGCGCCGTCGTGTCGCCGCAGCGTGGGGTTTCGGTGGCCACCGGTGATCCAGTTTTTTCAACGAGCCGCTGTGCTGATGTGCGTGGCGCTGCTCGGGGCGTGTAGCGCACCGGAAGGGCAGTCGGTGGGAGAGGGGAAGGCGTCGGTGGTGGCGTCGACACCTATTTTGGCGGATGCGGTTCAAAACGTTGCAGGTGATGTGGCTGATGTGCACACGCTGATGGCTCGTGGGGTTGATCCACACAGCTACGAACCGAGCTTGCATGCCACACGCGACATCGCGTATGCGGATGCCATTTTTACCAACGGACTGTTGTTGGAGCCACAGTCTTTAACGAATACGATTGCGGCGACCGTGCGTGACACGACTCCGGTCGTGGCACTTGCGCAGGAGGCGCAACGGTACGGGTTTGCGCCGATTCCGCTTGTGGAGGACGCGAGCCTAGATGCGGTGTGGCTCGGGTTGCGGGTGGATACGGGCCAACAGCTCCCGACGACGGGAGTCGCGGACTTACACCTTGTAGATGTTGACGGCCCCGGTGCCACTTTTGCGTTCATCCTGGGAACCTTCGGCACCCCGGAGGTGGTGTTCAACTCTCACGACGGGCTGGATAGCCGTGACGTAAAGACCCTGCCGGTTGACGCGCATACTCACTTGAGCTGGGCATTTTCCAAGCCAGGCGTGTACAAGCTGACGTTTGAATCGCATATTCGCGATGCCGTCGGTGCACCTGAGCGCGCAAGTGCGGAGTCGACGGTGACGGTCGTTGTGGGGCAGGATCCCGCGCGGGTAACGCCGGGGTTGCACGCGGTGGAGAAGGGGCACGTCGACATTACAACAGAGCTTGATGGGCAAGGTGCGGCTCACCTCGTGCTCAACTCGGATGACGACGGCCGCATGGATCCAGTGAACGTAGCCGTCACAGTGCCGAATACAACCCTGCAGCCGATCCCTCCGGAGCGCCCCTTCCGATTCCTCGGTACACCGGGGGAGGAAACCTACCTGCTCCCGCAGGCGGTGCTGGGCAATCACGTGCATGGTGAGCTGGACCCGCATGTGTGGCACGACGTTCGGGCGATGAAAGCGATCGTTCAGGTAATCCGTGACGAGTTGGCTGCGGTGGATCCGCGCCACGCGGAAATCTACCAGGCAAACGCCCGCGACTACCTGCAAAAACTGGACGCAGCGGATGAAATGATGCACGAGTCTGTCTCCGCGGTTCCGGAGGAACAACGCAACCTGGTGACTACGCACCATGGATACGCCTACCTCGCGCGGGCATATGGAATGCGAGTTGCAGGTTTTGTCACGCCAAACCCCAGCGTGGAGCCGAGCCCGCGTGATGTCATCGCGTTCACCCGCACACTGGAGAATCTGCACGTGCCCGCGGTCTTCCTGGAACCACAGTTGGCGGGGCGCAGCACAGTGCTGACAGAAACCGCCGCCCGGCTTGGCATAGAGGTATGCCCAATCTGGGGCGACACATTGGATCCTCCGGGGTCTGGGCCAGCCGATACCTATATACACCTTGTGGAGGCGAATGCTGCGTCGATACGCAGGTGCCTCGGACGAAATGAGAAATGAGCGAACAATGAAACTTCGAATTACCCCACTGATGGTTGCTGCGATGATCGTGGCAACTCCTGCGATCGCGAATGCGCAGGCCGCCAACAACGATCCTGCGTTACAACAGGTGGTCAGCGCAGATGAGGCGATTGCGCCAGCCGGTGAGCACACAGTTATTGACGCCGGTCACGTCGACCTAGGCGCGACATTCAACGGGGATACCCTTGAATTTCTCGCTCGCGACGACACACAGCAACCGCCCGTATGGCGTCACCTCGACGACGTGGTGTTCCGCGTGACCGATGCCGCGAAGCAAACCCTCCCCGACGGCGACGACTTCGCCTTCACCGGCGCAAAGCCAGGTGCAGACGTCTGGGTGATCCCACAGACTGAGGTTGCCGGGGTGCCGTGGCTGGGGTGGAACACGCAGGCCGCGAGCCTGCTCGAACACTCCGGAAACGGCGTGAGCCTGGAGTTCGGCGGACACGAAGGGCCAGGCGAGTTCTCCCTGTTCCTGCAACCGGGCGGGTTCCACGCACCACAGTTGCTGTGGACGACTACTGAGCCGGGTGTGCAGCCAATGTGGGTGGAGCCGAACACGCATACCCACGCCAATTGGGTCTTCACCGAGCCGGGAGTGCACCTGGTCGGGGTGCGAGCAGTGGTGAAGGATGACGCTGGCACCGTTCACACGGACGACCAGTTGGTGCGCGTGGCTGTAGGCGACGGGACGGACGTAGCGGCGGCGCAGTCCGCGCAGTTCAACGGGCCGTGGCGCGAGGGTGCTGCGACGGAAGAACAGGCAGATAGCCAGAGCACGCTGAATGCGGGGCTGATCGCTGGTGGGGTGATCGGCGTGTTGGTGCTCGCGCTGGTGGCGCTTCTAGTGGCGCGTTCTCGGAAGGAGCGTCGCGCGTGAGCACGCAACCGCTTATAGAGGTGCGAGGCTTGCGCGCCGGGTACCCGGGTCGCCCGGTGTTTGAGGGAGTTGATCTTCTTGTGCCTGCCGGGCAGTTCGTCGCGCTGCTCGGTCCGAACGGGGCGGGGAAGACCACGCTGATGCGTGCAACGCTCGGCCTGATTCCCGGCACAGCCGGAACGGTGCGGGTAGGGGAGTGTACGGGCCACGCGGTGCGCAAAGTGGTGGGGTACGTCCCGCAGCGTCACGACGTCGCCTGGGATTTCCCGATCGATGTCGCGTCCGCTGTCATGAACGCCACGCTTGACCTGCGCCCGTGGTACGCGCGGCCTAAGGCGGAGCACCACGAAGCTGTGGCGGAAGCACTCGAAGCTGTGAACCTCCAAGACCTGGCACACCGGCCGATCGCGGCGCTTTCCGGAGGGCAGCGCCAACGCGTATTGGTGGCGCGCGCCCTGGTGCGTCGTCCAGGCGCGCTGTTCCTCGACGAGCCGTTCACCGGCCTCGATATCCCGTCTACTGAGCAGCTGCTAGCGCTGTTTCGTCAGCTGGCTTCCCGCGGAATCGCGATCGTGATGTCCACGCACAACATCGTGGAGGCTGTTGACTCTTGTGATCGCCTCCTGCTGTTCCGCGGTGGCATCGTCGCGGACGGGGCTCCCGCTGATCTTGACGACGCCCGCCCCTGGATGGACACGTTCGGCGTCGGCCCGGATTCGCCATGGCTGGCGGCGCTGCAAACACATGTGAAAGAGGTATCCCGTGCTTGAGATCGGGTTTCTGCAATTCTTGGCTGACGTGGCCAACCCGCACCTGGCGTTCTTGCCGCGCGCGTTGACGGCGGCAGTGTTGGCGTCCGTGTTGTGCGCGGTCGTTGGGTGTTTTGTGGTGCTGCGCGGTATGGCGTTTATCGGGGATGCGGTGGCACACGCCGTGTTTCCGGGTGTTGCGTTGGCGTTCGCGCTGCAGGTGTCGGTGCTGCTCGGTGGGGCCGTTGCCGGGTTGATCGTGGCGGTGTTGATTGCAGTGCTATCGCAACGGCGTGCGCTGAAAGAAGACGCGGTGATTGGCATTGTGTTTGCGGCCGCGTTCGCGCTTGGCCTGGTGATTATTTCGCGCGTTGAGGGCTACACAGCGTCGCTGAGTTCGTTCTTGTTTGGTTCGCTGACAGGTGTGAGTGAGCGCGACCTTATAGTCAGTGCTGCGACGTGTGCTGTCATTGTGTCGCTGGTGGTGGTGTTACGGCCGTGGCTGACCGCGGTGGCGCTCGACCGAGAGACGGCGCGCGCGATGAACGTGCGCGTCGCGCTCCTGGACTTGGTGTTGTACCTGTGTGTGACGGCCGCGGTGGTGGTTTCGGTGCAGACGATCGGCAACATTCTGGTGTTGGCACTGTTGGTTACCCCGGCGTCCGCCGCGCGACTGTTTACAGACAACCTGGAGACCATGATGATCCTCGCCGCGCTGATTGGCGTGGTAGGCAGCGTGGTTGGTGTATGGCTGGCGTGGTCGTTTGACTCGCCGACCGGCGCAACGATTGTACTGTGTGTGACTGCCATCTTCGGTGCGAGTTGGCTCTTCGCTAGGAAAGGGGTGCGGGCATGATCCGCAGACTCATCCTTGTGGTTGCGCTGATCGCGTTTACTGTCACCCCGGCGCACGCGACCACGCCTGCCGGGCATCAGCCCGGTGACCCTGGGCATGGCGTCGTCCTCCCGGAGGACCTTGACCACCCATGCGCTGGCCGTAAGTTGCTGTACCACTCCCACAACGACGCCCTCTACGGCACTCGGTTCGACGGCCAGCTGTCCATTGGTGCGGTTGACGGTCAGCAGGTCACCGACCAGCGCGACGTCTGCTTCCGTCTGCCTCTCGACGCTGACGCCGACGGCAATGACGTCTCCCGCCTCACCATCCCGGATGATGGCTCCCTCGATTTTCTGGGCGCTCCGGGCAGTCAGGTGTGGCTCGCGCCCCAGCACGCGGATTTCACCGATGATTGGCGCCCCATCTGGTCCGGCATCGGTGCATTTGACCCGGCGCACGAGCTGCCGGGTGCTGTGCCGAGCAACTTCAAAGACGACATGATGTACTTCGACCTGCTGGGCATCGATGGTCCGGGTGATGTGCAGATCTTCTTTAAGAACGCCGCCTCGCCGGCTGAGCGCCTCTTCAATAGCGCTGACGAACAGATGCGCACCGTCGAGTATGAGGTTGGCGCGCACGGCCATTTCAACTGGACGTTTACGAAGCCCGGCGTTTATAAGCTGCGTTGGCAGGGTCGCGCCGAGCTGACCAACGGTGAGACTGAGTACACCGGCTGGACCGACCAGTACTGGCTGGTTGGCACCGACGCGGACGTCGGTTTGCCGGAGGGCACCACGACGGGACTTCGCACCCCCGCACTATCGACGCCCACTCCATCACCGACGCAACCGCCAACACCAACACCAACAACACCAGTGACAACCGCGGCACCGGCACCCGCATCCGCTGCGAAGCACTGCGACGCGCTGCGCACCCGCCCGGAGGTGTTCATCGCGAACGGGCATATGGACATGGGGCCCGTCGATACGGGGGAGGCCGCGCTCATCGACGACCGCGACCCCAACAACCCCGCGCGGCACACCAGCGGCACCTTCCTCTTCGAGGTTCCCGACCGCGCCCGCCAGGACATCCCTGCGACGCTGCGCGACACGTTCCCCACCCGCCCCGAGCGCATGTGGGTGTTGCCGCAGTCGCAGAAGGCGGACCTGCCATGGCTCGGGTTCTCGACAACCCACCACCCAGCCCCCGCCACCGTCCGCATTACTGCTGTCGCCGGACCCGGCCGTATGTACACCTGGCACGAGGGTCTGCAGGGCGCGAAGCTCGAGCTGGACTCCGGCGACAAGTCCCGCACGCTGAGCTACCCGGCGAACGCCCATGACCACCAGGCATTCGGATTCACCGAGCCTGGGCTTTACGCCGTGACTTTCGCGTTTGACTCCGCGGAGCTCGTTGCGGTCTTCGCGGTCGGCGACGCCGCCATCGCGACGGCCCGCGAACAGCACGCGAGCGGGTATCGTGAGCTGGACTCGTGCGGCTCCAATGCAGCGACCAGCGACACGTGGATGGGTGCATTGGCGAAGGGGATCCGCTCAATCGACGAGGAGTTGAGCAAGTTCGGCCAGAAGCTACGGCCAGTAGCAACGACTGCGCCGTCAAAGCCAGTGCCACCGCGCACTGTAATAAATACTGTGCGTGCGACGGAAGCGAAGGCCGCGACCAAGCAGGCGCCACCAAAGCAGACGACGGCGCAGAAACCGGCGCAGAAGTCCACAACAACGTCGGCACCAAAGCGGCAGGCGGTAAAGCCGACGGGGGCGAAGCCGACGTCGACAAGAAGGGCGATCCCGGACGCTCCGATACAGGCTGGTGGCGGTGGCATCGTCTCATCTTTCGACCAGGGAGCAGCGCAGGAGGAACCCGCGACGGGCGTGGCTGCCAGCGGTTTCTGGGGCGGGCTCATCCTCGGTGTTGGCTTGATGGCGCTGCTGGGAGGCATTGCGTTGTTCGTGGTGGCGGTGCGGATGTTGCGCGGAGTTGCGCGCACGCAGGAAGACGTGTAGGGTTCCACAACGAAGTTTGAACGGGTAATACCCGAGCTCAAGTTTCACCGAAGACCGTCGGTCGCCCTTCGGGGCCGAAGGTACCCCTCTCCAGGGGTCGACCCACGCAGGAGGAACGTGGCCTACCTTTCTAATGGTGCCTCGTGCTTCTGCACGGGGCACTTTTTGTGTCCCGGGCGGATTGAAGGACATGAAGTTATTGGAAGGAGGCGTGTGTAATGGCAAATCCGAAGAATGAGCGCGAGCTTGCTGTGTTGAAGGAGAAGTTTGACGCTGCTAGCTCCATCGTGCTGACGGAGTACCGTGGCCTGACCGTTGGTCAGCTGCAGACTCTTCGTGGCGATCTCGGCTTCGATGTCGAATACCACGTCGCCAAGAACACCCTCATCAAGATCGCTGCGAACGAGCACGGCATCGAGGGTCTCGACGAGCTTCTGACCGGCCCGACCGCTATCGCTTTCATTAAGGGCGAGGCTGTCGACGCTGCTAAGGTCATGAAGAAGTTCTCCAAGGATCACGACGCGTTCGTGATCAAGGGTGGCTACATGGATGGCGCTGCCATCGACGCCGCTCAGGTTGATGCCATCGCTGAGATGGACAACCGCGAGACCACGCTTGCAAAGCTCGCTGGCGCATTCCAGGGTTCTTTGGCAAAGGCTGCTGGGCTGTTCGAGGCTCCGGCATCCAAGACGGCTCGCCTTGTCGCTGCGCTGCAGGACAAGCAGAACGACGCCGCATAACACACTTACAAACTTGGGCTAACCGCCCACCAATAGAAAGGAAGCCACCATGGCTAAGCTGTCTAAGGACGAGCTCATTGAGCAGTTCAAGGAAATGACCCTCATCGAGCTTTCCGAGTTCCTGAAGGAATTCGAGGAGGTCTTCGACGTTACCGCTGCTGCACCAGTTGCTGTTGCTGCTGCTCCGGGCGCTGCTGGCGGCGACGCTGCTGCTGCAGAGGAGAAGGACGAGTTCGACGTTGTTCTCGAGGACGCTGGCGCCAAGAAGATCGGTGTCATCAAGGTTGTCCGCGAGCTCGTTCCGGGCCTGGGCCTGAAGGACGCCAAGGAAATGGTCGAGGGTGCTCCAAAGGCTATCCTCGAGGGCGCAAACAAGGACGATGCAGAGGCTGCAAAGGCCAAGCTGGAAGAGGCTGGCGCAAAGGTTACCCTCAAGTAATCTCGCAGGCTGCATAGCTTTTCGACGATCACCCCGTCGCCACGTACTGTGGCTGGCGGGGTGTTTCGCGTTGTGTGCTAAGATTTCGCACCATGCTGCCCAAATCCAGGATCATTGCTTCGTTGTTGGCGGGCCTCGGTATTGCGTTGTTGGTTGGCGGTCTGCTGGCTCCGCGTGTGCTGAACTCGGGCGCGAAGCTACCGCTGGACCTTGGGGCGGTAACGCTGACGATGGCCGATCCCGACGGCACCCGCGAGGGAGAGCCGGCCCCGGTGGTGCACCAGCTGCACATGGAGGTGCAGAATCCGGCGGGCAAGGACTCTGCCAGCGTGCGCGTGGGGGACACGTTGCGTGCGGGGGACGCGGGTACGGACTTTGAAAACCTTGTCGGCGCGAGCACGTGGACGTATACGTTGGACCGTGAAACCGGTGAGGCGCAGGGCCCGGCAAAGGTCCAGCTTGTGATGGCGATGCCGGCCGTCGATGTCCCGGTGGAGGGGTCGTGGCTGAAGTTGCCGTCGCCGGTAAAGCAGGAGACGTACCAGGTGTTCGACCCGGTGTTGCGTGGGGCTGCTCCCGCGGAGTTCGTCGCAGAGGAATCGGTTGCTGGGCGCACGGTGCTGCGGTTCCGGCAGGTCATTGCGCCAACGAACGTGGCGCAGCGGTACGCGGATATGCGAAACACGTTGACCGTCGAAGGGGAAGAAGGTGAGCCGGTCCGCACGTTCTATACGCATAGCGCGCAGCGCGAGTTGTTGGTTGATCAGATCACCGGCGTGGTCGTGGGGATGCAGGAGCGCGTCAACGACTATTATGCTGACGTGGACGGCAATGAGGTCCAGGGCATTGTTTCCTACGACGCCGCGATGGACGAGCAGCAGACGGCCGAGCTCATCTCGCTTCTCGACGGCGCCTACGGACCTTCCACGCAGCAAGCCTTCACATGGGGCGTGCTCGGTTTGGGTGGTGCGCTGACCTTGATTGGTCTGGTTGGCGCGTTGTGGCCGCGTCGGCGTTAGCGTCGCGCCTGCGTTTAGTGCTAAGCTTCCCCGCGACGGCATTGAATCGGGGGATTGTTGCTGCCCTTTACAACATTGGGTGCATTGTGTAAACTCATTCGGTGCACTGGAAGCCGTCTCCAGTCCGCTATGTCAACCTTGCTTTGTTGGCGTCGAGAATTTTCGAAGCGCTGACTTGACAAGGTGATTTTGCTGTCTCTGGGGGCGGGTATTCCGAAGCAGACCGAATGCTAATCTACCCAGCGGAAACGCCGATTTTTACAGAGCCAGAGTAGAGATCGGCGTCCGCCTTAGGTGCTGGAAGGACCCAACTTGGCAGTCTCAAACCAGACCATGTCAATGGCTGAAACTCCCGGGGCTCCCGAACGTTATTCGTTCGCGAAGATCGCAGAGCCGATCGCTGTCCCGGGTCTTCTTGATGTACAGCTTGAATCTTTCGCGTGGCTTGTTGGTACGCAGGAGTGGCGTGAGCGTGAGCAGGAAGCTCGCGGCGCCGACGCGCGTATCACGAGTGGCTTGGAGGACATTCTCGAAGAGATTTCTCCAATCCAGGACTACTCGGGCAACATGAGCCTGACGCTGTCCGAGCCGCGCTTCGAAGATGTCAAGGACACGATCGACGAGTGTAAAGAAAAAGATATTAACTACTCCGCGCCGTTGTATGTGACGGCGGAGTTCATCAACAATGAAACCCAGGAGATTAAGTCTCAGACGGTGTTCATTGGTGATTTCCCGCTGATGACGGACAAGGGCACCTTCATCGTCAACGGCACTGAGCGTGTTGTTGTTTCGCAGTTGGTGCGTTCGCCGGGCGTGTACTTCGACGAGACGATTGATAAGTCGACGGAGCGGCCGCTGCACGCGGTGAAGGTGATCCCTTCGCGCGGTGCGTGGTTGGAGTTTGACGTCGATAAGCGTGACACGGTTGGTGTGCGTATTGACCGTAAGCGTCGTCAGCCAGTGACGGTGCTGCTGAAGGCGCTTGGTTGGACGACGGAGCAGATCACGGAGCGCTTCGGCTTCTCCGAGATCATGATGTCCACCCTCGAGAACGACGGTGTGGCGAACACCGACGAGGCGCTGCTGGAGATTTACCGCAAGCAGCGCCCGGGCGAGCAGCCGACGCGCGACCTCGCGCAGTCCCTGCTGGAGAACTCGTTCTTCAAGGCGAAGCGCTACGACCTGGCACGAGTTGGCCGTTACAAGATCAACCGCAAGCTCGGTCTTGGCGGCGACCACGACGGCCTGATGACGCTGACCGAGGAAGACATCGCGACCACCCTCGAGTACCTGGTGCGCCTGCACGCAGGTGAGACCGAAATGACTTCCCCGGAGGGCGAGGTCATCGCGATTAATACGGACGACATTGACCACTTCGGTAACCGTCGTCTGCGCACGGTGGGCGAACTGATCCAGAACCAGGTTCGTGTTGGCCTGTCCCGTATGGAGCGTGTTGTGCGCGAGCGCATGACGACGCAGGACGCGGAGTCCATCACGCCGACCTCGCTGATCAACGTCCGTCCGGTTTCCGCGGCGATCCGCGAATTCTTTGGTACCTCCCAGTTGTCCCAGTTCATGGACCAGAACAACTCGCTGTCTGGGCTGACGCACAAGCGTCGTCTTTCAGCGCTGGGCCCTGGTGGTCTGTCGCGTGAGCGCGCCGGCATTGAGGTCCGCGACGTCCACCCGTCGCACTACGGCCGTATGTGTCCGATTGAGACGCCTGAAGGCCCGAACATTGGTCTGATCGGTGCGCTCTCCTCCTACGCACGCGTGAACGCGTTCGGCTTTATTGAGACGCCGTACCAGAAGGTCGAAGACGGCAAGCTGACCGATACGGTCCACTACTTGACCGCGGACGAAGAGGACCGTTACGCAATCGCGCAGGCGGCGACCCCAATGGATAAGGACCGCAACCTCACCGGTGAGCGTATCGAGGTCCGTCTGAAGGACGGCGACATCGGCGTCGTCGGCCCGAAGGGCGTCGATTACCTCGACATTTCCCCGCGCCAGATGGTGTCCGTGGCAACGGCAATGATTCCGTTCCTCGAGCACGACGACGCGAACCGTGCCCTCATGGGTGCGAACATGCAGAAGCAGGCTGTGCCGCTGCTGCGCTCTGAGGCTGCGTACGTGGCCACGGGCATGGAGCAGCGCGCCGCGTACGATGCGGGTGACACGATTATTTCGGCGAAGGCTGGCGTCGTCACGAACGTGACCGGTGACTTCATCACCGTCATGGACGACGAGGGCATCCAGGACACGTACATGCTGCGCACTTTCGAGCGTACGAACCAGGGAACCTGCTACAACCAGGTCCCGATCGTTGACCACGGTCAGCGCGTTGAGGCTGGTCAGGTGCTGGCTGACGGTCCGGGCACCAAGAACGGCGAGATGGCGCTCGGCCGCAACTTGCTGGTTGCGTTCATGCCGTGGGAAGGCCACAACTATGAGGACGCGATCATCCTGAACCAGCGCGTGGTTGAGGATGACATCCTGACCTCCGTGCACATCGAGGAGCACGAGATTGATGCCCGCGACACCAAGCTCGGTGCCGAGGAAATCACCCGCGAGATTCCGAACGTGTCCGAGGACGTGCTGAAGGACCTCGACGAGCGCGGCATCATCCGCATCGGTGCGGACGTGCGCGACGGCGACATCCTGGTCGGTAAGGTCACCCCGAAGGGTGAGACCGAGCTGACTCCGGAGGAGCGTCTGCTGCGCGCCATCTTCGGCGAGAAGGCTCGCGAGGTCCGCGACACGTCCCTGAAGGTCCCTCACGGTGAGACCGGTAAGGTCATCGCGGTTCGTCGCTTCTCCCGCGAGGACGACGACGATCTGTCGCCAGGCGTCAACGAGATGATTCGCGTTTACGTTGCGCAGAAGCGCAAGATCCAGGACGGTGACAAGATGGCTGGCCGCCACGGTAACAAGGGTGTCGTCGGCAAGATTTTGCCGCAGGAAGACATGCCGTTCATGGCGGACGGTACTCCGGTGGATATCATCCTGAACACCCACGGTGTGCCGCGTCGTATGAACATTGGCCAGGTCCTCGAGGTGCACCTCGGCTGGTTGGCGAAGGCTGGTTGGACGGTCAACCCGGACGATCCTGCGAACGCTAAGCTGCTCGAGACGCTGCCTGAGCACCTGTACGACGTCCCGCCGGAGTCGCTCACCGCGACCCCAGTGTTTGACGGCGCGACGAACGAGGAGATCGCTGGTCTGCTGGCGAATTCCAAGCCGAACCGCGACGGTGACGTCATGGTCGATGAGAACGGCAAGACCACGCTGTTCGACGGCCGCTCCGGCGAGCCGTTCAAGTACCCGATTTCCGTCGGCTACATGTACATGCTCAAGCTGCACCACCTGGTTGACGAGAAGATTCACGCTCGCTCTACTGGTCCGTACTCCATGATTACCCAGCAGCCGCTTGGCGGTAAGGCCCAGTTCGGTGGCCAGCGCTTCGGTGAGATGGAGGTGTGGGCGATGCAGGCATACGGCGCCGCCTACACGCTGCAGGAACTGTTGACGATCAAGTCGGATGACGTGGTTGGTCGCGTGAAGGTGTACGAAGCCATCGTGAAGGGCGAGAACATCCCTGACCCGGGTATTCCGGAGTCGTTCAAGGTGTTGCTCAAGGAGCTGCAGTCGCTGTGCCTGAACGTCGAGGTTCTTTCGACGGACGGCACCCCGATGGAGCTCGACGGCGATGACGACGACTTTGATCAGGCTGGTTCCTCCCTTGGCATCAACCTGTCACGTGACGAGGGCTCCGCGGCGGACACCGCCTAAGCCAGGAACGAACGAAAGAATCTATCCAACTGCAATCCTCCCCGTCGTTGGGGAGGTGAAAGGGAATTTACGTGTTTGACGTAAACCTCTTCGACGAGCTTCGCATCGGCCTGGCTACTGCTGACGACATCCGTCGTTGGTCGCATGGTGAGGTCAAGAAGCCCGAAACGATTAACTACCGCACGTTGAAGCCGGAAAAGGACGGCCTGTTCTGCGAGCGCATCTTCGGTCCTACCCGTGACTGGGAGTGTGCGTGTGGCAAGTACAAGCGTGTTCGCTACAAGGGCATCATTTGTGAGCGTTGTGGCGTCGAGGTCACCAAGTCGAAGGTTCGCCGTGAGCGCATGGGCCACATTGAGCTGGCTGCGCCGGTGACCCACATTTGGTACTTCAAGGGCGTCCCGTCGCGCCTTGGTTACCTGCTGGATCTTGCTCCGAAGGATCTGGAGCGCATCATTTACTTCGCTGCCAACATCATCACCAGTGTTGATGAGGAGGCGCGTCACAACGATATGTCGACGCTCGAGGCGGAGATGCTGCTCGAGAAGAAGGAAGTTGAGCAGGACGCTAACGCCGAGATTGCGGAGCGTGCACAGAAGCTGGAGGAGGACCTCGCTGAGCTCGAGGCCGCCGGCGCGACTGCTGCTGCCCGTAAGAAGGTGCAGAATGCTGCTGACAAGGAGATGCAGCACATCCGTGAGGCTGGCGAGCGTGAGGTTGAGCGCCTCGACGAGATCTGGTCGACCTTCCAGAAGCTTGCTCCGAAGCAGATGATTATCGACGAGTTCCTCTACGAAGAGCTCGTGGACCGTTATGAGGATTACTTCACCGGCGGCATGGGCGCTGAGGCGATCCAGACGCTGATCCGCAACTTCGACCTTGAAGCTGAGGCGGAGGAGCTGCGCACCATCATCGCGGAGGGTAAGGGCCAGAAGAAGGTCCGCGCACTGAAGCGCCTGAAGGTCGTGGCTGCGTTCCAGCGTTCCGGCAACGATCCTGCCGGCATGATCCTGGACGCGATCCCGGTGATCCCACCGGAGCTGCGCCCGATGGTGCAGCTCGACGGTGGCCGTTTCGCCACCTCGGATCTGAATGACCTGTACCGTCGCGTAATTAACCGCAACAACCGTTTGAAGCGCATGATTGACCTGGGAGCCCCAGAGATCATCGTGAACAACGAGAAGCGCATGCTGCAAGAGTCTGTCGACGCCCTCTTCGACAACGGCCGTCGTGGCCGCCCTGTCACGGGCCCAGGCAACCGTCCGCTGAAGTCCCTGTCTGACCTGCTGAAGGGTAAGCAGGGTCGCTTCCGCCAGAACCTGCTGGGTAAGCGTGTGGACTACTCTGGCCGTTCGGTCATTATTGTTGGTCCGCAGCTGAAGATGCACGAGTGTGGTCTGCCGAAGCTGATGGCGCTCGAGCTGTTCAAGCCGTTCGTGATGAAGCGCCTCGTGGACAATGAGTACGCGCAGAACATTAAGTCGGCGAAGCGCATGGTGGAGCGCCAGCGCCCTGAGGTGTGGGACGTCCTCGAAGAGGCGATTTCCGAGCACCCGGTGCTGCTGAACCGTGCGCCAACCCTGCACCGTCTTGGCATTCAGGCGTTCGAGCCGAAGCTGGTCGAGGGTAAAGCAATCCAGCTGCACCCGCTGGCCTGTGAGGCGTTCAACGCTGACTTCGACGGTGACCAGATGGCGGTCCACCTGCCACTGTCCGCGGAGGCGCAGGCAGAGGCCCGCATCCTGATGCTGTCCTCGAACAACATCCTGTCCCCGGCATCCGGCAAGCCACTGGCGATGCCTCGCCTGGACATGGTGACCGGCCTGTACTTCCTGACCATGGAAAAGGGCGAGGACGAGATCGGCGGCGAGGGTCGTTTCACCCCAGCCGACGAGAACGGCCCAGCCAAGGGCGTGTACTCCTCCTACCGTGAGGCCATCATGGCTTACGACCTGGGTGTACTTGGCCTGCAGGCACCGATCAAGGTGCGCATCGACCACCTGCGTCCGACGATTGAGATTGAGGCTGAGCAGTTCCCAGACGGCTGGTCGAAGGGCCAGGCTTGGATGATGGAGACCACCCTTGGTCGCATCATGTTCAACGAGCTGCTTCCGTTCAACTTCCCGTACCAGGAAGGCGCGATGGTCCGTAAGGGCGGCGGTGTCGGCAAGGTGCTGTTGGGCGACATCATCCAGTCGATGGTGGAGAAGTACCCAATGATTACCGTTGCCCAAACGCTGGACAAGCTGAAGGACGCCGGTTTCTACTGGGCGACCCGTTCCGGCGTGACCATCTCAATGTCCGACGTGTTGGTGCTTCCGAACAAGACGGAAATCCTTGAGCAGTACGAGCAGCGCGCCGAGGAGATCGAGCGCAAGTACTGGGAGAAGGGTGCCTTGACCGAGGAGAACCGCTACGACCGTCTCGTGGAGCTGTGGCAGGACGCCACCAACCAGGTCGGTGAAGCAGTTGAGGCGCTGTACCCGGATGACAACCCGATTCCGATGATCGTGAAGTCTGGCGCTGCCGGTAACATGCGTCAGATCTGGACCCTGGCCGGCATGAAGGGCATGGTCGTGAACTCGCGCGGTGAGTACATCACCCGCCCGATCAAGACTTCCTTCCGTGAAGGCCTGACAGTGATGGAGTACTTCAACAACTCTCACGGTTCCCGAAAGGGCCTGGCGGATACGGCACTGCGTACCGCAGACTCCGGCTACCTGACCCGCCGTCTTGTCGACGTCGCCCAGGACGTCATCGTCCGCGAGCACGACTGCGGCACCCGCCAGGGAGTCAAGGTTCCAGTTGCGCAGCTTGCCGGTGAGAAGTTCGTCCGCGACGAGTTCGTCGAGACCTCCGTCGCTGGCCGAGTACTGGCATCCGACGCGAAGGACGCCGAGGGCAACGTTGTGCTCGAAGCCGACGCTGAGCTTTCGGAAGAGCGTATTGACGCCCTCGTCGCCGCCGGTGTCGAAGAAGTCAAGGTCCGCTCCGTCCTGACCTGCCAGACCCCAACCGGCGTCTGCGCGAAGTGCTACGGCAAGTCCATGGCATCCGGCAAGCTTGTCGACATCGGTGAAGCCGTCGGTATCGTGGCTGCACAGTCGATTGGTGAGCCTGGTACCCAGCTGACCATGCGTACCTTCCACCAGGGTGGTGTCGGTGGCGACATTACCGGTGGTCTGCCACGTGTTCAGGAGCTGTTCGAGGCCCGCGTGCCGAAGAACTGCGCCCCGATCGCATCCGTGGCCGGCACCGTCACCCTCGAAGACGAAGGCAACTTCTGGACGCTCACCATCCACCCGGATGACGGCTCCGACGTTGTGGTCTACGAGAAGCTGTCGAAGCGCCAGGGCCTCGCACAGGTCCGCCGCCCGATGGAGTCCAACCCGAACGCGATGATCGAGCGCTCCCTACGTGAAGGCGACCACGTCAACGTGGGCGACCGCCTCCTGCGCGGCGCTGCTGACCCGCACGACGTGCTCGAGGTTCTCGGCCGCCGTGGTGTGGAGAAGCACCTCATCGACGAAGTGCAGGCCGTGTACCGCACCCAGGGTGTGTCCATCCACGACAAGCACATCGAGATCATCATCCGCCAGATGCTGCGACGCGGCACCGTCATCGACTCGGGTACCACCGAGTTCCTGCCGGGTACGCTTGTGGATCTGTCGGAGGCACGCCAGGTCAACGCTGCAGCTGTTGCAGATGGTGGCGAGCCAGCAGAGATGCGCTCCGAGATCATGGGTATCACCAAGGCCTCCCTGGCAACCGAGTCCTGGCTGTCCGCCGCCTCGTTCCAGGAGACCACGCGTGTGCTCACGGACGCTGCTATCAACAAGCGTTCTGACCAGCTGATCGGTCTGAAGGAGAACGTGATCATCGGTAAGTTGATCCCGGCTGGTACCGGTATCTCGCGCTACCGCAACATCACGGTCAAGCCGACGGAAGCCGCCCGCTCCGCCGCCTACTCGATCCCGTCCTTCGGCGACGGCATCTACGGCGACGAGGCATACGGCGACTACACCGGCGCCTCCGTCCCACTGGAGGAATACGGGTACGACCAGATCTAGTGACTCTGGCTTATAGCTAGGTCTGCTACCCCAGCACCGGCGCCCCGCCCCCTGAACCCAGGGAGGCGGGGCGCTTTGCCTTAGGCGCTGTACACGCCGTCGGCGTCAACTCCGCGAGCCCACTGCAATACCAGCGCGTGGCCCCGCTGTGCGGCGGCGTCCTGCAGCTGGTCGATGTTTTGCTCGATGACGGACCCCGGCCACAACGTAGTACGCAGCTGCAGTCCCATGCCATGTTCGCGGGCCGCGGTGCACACGATGTCGAGGCTTTCCCACATCCGTGCAGCCACCACGCTGGTGACACCAGCGACCGAGGGTAAGTGCTCGGGAAGCGCCTTGACGTCGAACCCGATCCAGTCGGGGCGGGTAGTCGACTCAGCGAGAATGGAACCCAGCCTCGCGGGGACATAGCCACTCGTGTGTAGCCCGACGGGAAACCCGATCTCATGGGCCGCGGCAATCGCTTCGCCGAGTCCTGCGCATGCGAGTGGTTCGCCGCCGGAAATGACGAGGGCGTCAATCAGTCCGTGTCGAGCCCGCAGTAAGTCGAGCACTTCCGAGAAATCGTGGGGAGCAGGAGTAAATTCCTGCAAGTTAGGGTTGTGGCAGTAGCTGCAGCGCAGTGGGCAGCCTTGTGTGAATGCCGTGACCGTGAGACGGCCGGGCCAGTCGGTGGCGGAGAACGGAATGATCCCCGCCACCGGCAGGTTAGGCGAAGGCTTCTGCGAAGTAGTGACGCTCAGCGAACTCACCCTTCTTCCCAGTGTTGAAGCTTTGCACGGGCCGGAAGTAGCCCATTACGCGCGTCCACATTTCGGTGGCGCTTCCGCAGTGCGGGCATTCGGGGTGCTCGCCGGAGATGTAGCCGTGGTTTGCGCAGATGGAGAACGTCGGCGTGATAGTGATGTACGGCAGGCGGAAGGTTTCTAGGCTGCGTCGTACGAGCTTGGCGGTTGCTTCGCCACTGGACATTGCTGCGCCCATGTACAGGTGAAGCACCGTGCCGCCGGTGTACTTCGTTTGCAGGTCCTCCTGGGCGGCGAGCGCCGCGAACGGATCTGGAGTGTGCGCAACAGGCAGCTGGGAGGAGTTGGTGTAGTACGGCTGCTCCTCGGTACCTGCCTGGATGATGCCGGGATAGCGGGCACGGTCCTCGCGTGCGAAGCGGTACGTTGCGCCTTCCGCGGGGGACGCTTCTAGGTTGTAGAGGTGCCCTGTACGTTCCTGAGCTTCCGTGATACGGGCATTGATGTGGTCGAGCAGGCGCGCCACAAGTGCGTGGCCTTGGGGGTCGGTGATGTCGTAGGCGTCGTGCGTGAAGTTGCGTACCATTTCGTTGCAGCCATTGACCCCGATGGTGGTGAAGTGGTTGTCAAACCCCGGTAACCACCGTTTCGTGTACGGGTATAGCCCCTTATCGAAGCAATCTTGCACAAACGCGCGACGCCGCTCCAGCGTATCGACAGCCACCTCGATCAACTCGTCAACCCTGCGCAGTAGTGCAGCCTCATTGTTGGGGAAGAGGTACCCGAGGCGTGCGCAGTTCAGGGTGACTACGCCAATGGAGCCAGTGAGCTCCGCGGAACCGAACAGGCCGTTTCCGCGCTTGAGTAGTTCACGCAGGTCGAGTTGGAGGCGGCAGCACATCGAGCGGATCATGCCTGGGTCCAAATCCGAGTTGAGGAAATTTTGGAAGTAGGGGAGGCCGTACTTGCCAGTCATGTCGAACAGGGCTTTCGTGTTTGGCGAGCCCCAGTCGAAGTCCTTGGTGATGTTGTACGTCGGGATGGGGAAGGTAAATGGGCGGCCGTCGGCGTCGCCTTGGGACATAACCTCAATGAACGCGCGGTTGATCATGTCCATCTCTTCTTGGAGCTCGCCGTAAGTGAAGTCGACAGGGTCTCCACCGATGAACGGAGTCTGCTCAGCGAGGTCCTGAGGGCACGTCCAGTCAAAAGTAAGGTTCGTGAACGGAGTCTGCGTCCCCCAACGCGAGGGAACGTTGAGGTTGAAGACGAACTCCTGCATGTGTTGCAAGACGTCCTCGTAGGTGAGCGAGTCCAGCCGCACGAATGGTGCCATGTAGGTATCGAAGCTGGAGAACGCCTGCGCGCCAGCCCATTCGTTCTGCAGCGTGCCGAGGAAGTTCACTACTTGTCCGCACGCGGAGGAGAAATGTTTTGGTGGCAGAGAAGATATCGTGCCAGGTACCCCTCCGAACCCTTCTTCAAGGAGTTGCCTCAATGACCACCCTGCGCAGTACCCGGAGAGCATGTCGAGATCGTGGATGTGGAGGTCGCCGTTGCGGTGGGCATTGCCGGCGACGTCGGAAAACACTTCGTCCAGCCAGTAGTTGGCGGTGATTTTGCCGGCGGAGTTGAGAATCATTCCGCCGAGGGAGTAGTCCTGATTGGCGTTTGCGTTGATGCGCCAGTCAGCGCGGTGGAGGTATTCGTTGATGGTGGCTTGGGGGTTGACGTTGTTGGCGGCCATGCTGCTTCCTTTCTCTCGGTTCGTAACTAACGTAGCTGTAATTCCATTGATCGTATTTAGTAGATATGGACACAAAGAGTAACTGAGATACAACATGTGGTAGCCGTAGGGGTGTGCATCCTTGGTGGACGACGGGCGATAGGTGTAGGTGTAGTAGCGCCTCCATACACCTTCAGTACACCCTCGAGCGGGGGTATGTACTGTGGAGGAGGTTTCGGTCTTGCAAAGCTGGGGTGGCCGTGATACGCTGTCGGACGGTTCACCAACTCAAGGTGAAGTGTCTGATCGTTTTCGCATAAACGTGGCGGAGCGTTCTGGACGTGCGGCAGGGCCCCGGGAAAGAGCCCTCATTTTTGCATGTTCAGGCGATTGTCCGCCTCAGCGTAAAAATTAGAAGGAAAATCTATGCCAACTATCCAGCAGCTGGTCCGCAAGGGCCGCCACGACAAGCGTGGCAAGGTAGCAACTGCAGCGCTGAAGGGTTCCCCGCAGCGTCGTGGCGTGTGCACCCGCGTGTACACCACCACGCCGAAGAAGCCGAACTCGGCGCTTCGTAAGGTTGCTCGTGTTCGTCTGACCTCCGGTATTGAGGTCTCCGCATACATCCCAGGTGAGGGCCACAACCTCCAGGAGCACTCCATGGTGCTTGTCCGTGGTGGTCGTGTGAAGGACCTCCCAGGTGTTCGCTACAAGATTATTCGTGGTTCCTTGGATACCCAGGGTGTCAAGGATCGTAAGCAGGCTCGTTCCCGCTACGGCGCAAAGAAGGGACAGTAATCAGAAATGCGTAAGCAGCAAGCTCCGAAGCGTCCCATCGTTAAGGACCCGGTATACAACTCTGAACTCGTGACCCAGCTGGTCAATAAGGTGCTTCTCGACGGCAAGAAGTCCACCGCTGAGCGTATCGTCTACGGTGCACTCGAGATCTGCCGTGAAAAGACCGGCACCGATCCGGTTGGCACCTTGGAAAAGGCGCTCGGCAACATCCGTCCTGACCTTGAGGTTCGCTCCCGTCGTGTCGGTGGCGCTACCTACCAGGTTCCAGTCGAGGTGAAGCCAGTTCGTGCAACCACTCTGGCTCTGCGCTGGATGGTCACCTTCACGCGCCAGCGTCGTGAGAACTCGATGGTCGAGCGTCTCGCTAATGAGATCCTGGACGCGTCCAACGGCTTGGGTGCATCCGTGAAGCGTCGCGAGGACGTCCACAAGATGGCTGAGGCAAACCGCGCGTTTGCTCACTACCGCTGGTAGTCGCCGGTAGGTCATATATGAAACAAAGCGCCCGGACCATGCTGACACGGACAACGTGTGCACAATTGCATACGTGGTTACCCACCAATGTGGGTGCACGTGCGGCGTCCGGGTTTTTGTTTTGAGGTGACTTCCAGGCTGGCTCTGCCCATCTTGGGCAAACAGTGGCACAATGAACTAGGTAAATATTCGCCAAGACGTGTGCAGCACGTCGACGACTTTTAAGTTGGGGTAAATAACGTGGCACAAGAAGTGCTTAAGGACCTGCACAAGGTCCGCAACATCGGCATCATGGCGCACATCGATGCTGGTAAGACCACCACGACAGAGCGCATTCTGTTCTACACCGGTATTAACCGCAAGGTCGGCGAGACCCACGACGGTGCTTCCACAACTGACTGGATGGAGCAGGAGAAAGAGCGCGGCATCACCATTACGTCCGCAGCAGTGACCTGCTTCTGGAATAACAACCAGATCAACATCATCGATACGCCGGGTCACGTGGACTTCACCGTCGAGGTTGAGCGTTCCTTGCGCGTGCTCGATGGCGCAGTTGCTGTGTTCGACGGCAAGGAAGGCGTTGAGCCGCAGTCTGAGCAGGTCTGGCGTCAGGCTGCAAAGTACGACGTTCCGCGTATCTGCTTCGTCAACAAGATGGACAAGCTGGGCGCTGACTTCTACTACACCGTTGGCACGATCGTCGATCGTCTCGGCGCCAAGCCGTTGGTGATGCAGCTGCCGATCGGTGCTGAGGATGACTTTGACGGCGTCGTTGACCTTCTTGAGATGAAGGCAATGCTGTGGCCAGGCAAGGTCGAGACCGGCACCCCTGCACAGATCACCGAGATCCCGGACGATCTGAAGGAAAAGGCTGAGGAGTACCGTGAGAAGCTCGTCGAGACCGTTGCTGAGTCCGACGAAGAGCTCATGGAGAAGTACTTCGGCGGCGAAGAGCTCACGATCGAGGAGCTCAAGGCTGGCATCCGTAAGCTGACCGTTAATTCGGAAGTTTACCCAGTGTTCTGTGGTACTGCGTACCGCAACAAGGGTGTCGAGCCTGTGCTGGACGCCATCGTCGATTACCTGCCTTCTCCGCTGGATATCGGCGAGGTTCACGGCACCTCCGTCGACGGTGAGGAAGACCTCACGCGTAAGCCTTCCGTTGATGAGCCGTTCTCTGCACTGGCGTTCAAGATTGCTGTGCACCCGTTCTTCGGCAAGCTGACTTACGTGCGCGTGTACTCGGGCCAGGCTATCCCGGGCGAGAACATGATGAACTCCACCAAGCAGCAGCGTGAGCGCGTGGGCAAGCTCTTCCAGATGCACGCGAACAAGGAGAATCCGGTTGAGCACGCTGACGCCGGCAACATCTACGCGTTCATTGGTCTGAAGCACACCACTACTGGTGACACCCTGTGCAACCCTGATCACCCGATCATCCTCGAGTCCATGGACTTCCCGGATCCGGTTATTCAGGTTGCTATTGAGCCGAAGACCAAAGCTGACCAGGAGAAGCTGGGCACCGCTATTCAGAAGCTTGCTGAAGAGGACCCAACCTTCACCGTTCACCTGGATGAGGAGACCGGCCAGACCGTTATCGGCGGCATGGGCGAGCTCCACCTCGACGTCCTCGTTGACCGCATGAAGCGCGAGTTCAAGGTCGAGGCGAACATTGGTTCTCCACAGGTTGCGTACCGCGAGACCATCCGCAAGAAGGTGCAGTCCCTGGACTACACCCACAAGAAGCAGACGGGTGGTTCCGGTCAGTTCGCAAAGGTTATCGTTTCCATCGAGCCTTACAACCCGGATCCAGAGACCCTGGAAGAGGGCGAGAGCGCAACCTACCTGTTCGTCAACGAGGTCACCGGTGGTCGCGTGCCGAAGGAGTACATCCCTTCCGTGGATGCCGGTATCCAGGACGCGATGCAGTACGGCTACCTCGCTGGCTACCCGCTGGTCAACATCAAGGCAACCCTCGAAGACGGCGCTTACCACGAGGTTGACTCCTCCGAAATGGCCTTCAAGATGGCCGGTTCGCAGGTGCTCAAGGAGGCCGTCGCTAAGGCGAAGCCAGTGCTGCTCGAGCCGCTGATGGCTGTTGAGGTTGTGACGCCTGAGGAGTACATGGGTGACGTCATCGGTGACCTGAACTCCCGTCGTGGCCAGGTCAACTCGATGGACGACCGCTCTGGCGCCAAGGTTGTCAAGGCTGTTGTTCCGCTGTCGCAGATGTTCGGCTACGTCGGTGACCTGCGCTCCAAGACGCAGGGTCGCGCGAACTACACCATGGTGTTCGACTCCTACGGTGAAGTTCCGTCCAACGTCGCTCAGGAAATCATCGACGCCCGCAACGGCAACTAATCGCTGCTCCCTGCTTCTCGACGGCCTGCTCACGTGCCAGTGAGCGTGACCGGTAGAAGGAAGCAGGGATGGCCGCTAGTAGCGGTCGCGCTGGAATCGCCACAAGATTGAAGTGGTGGTTTGAGCCGGCCGTTACTCGCGACGAATGATCCCGGAGCTTTCGGTCTGACGGTTTGAAAATCAGACTGGGAATCTCTAGGATCAGGTAACTGGCACATTGTGAATGAGCCGACGCCTTTTCGAAGGCAAAGGCAAATGTAAACCACGTGGCTGCGAAGGTCGTAGCCACCATGAAGTCCTAGGAGGACATACAGTGGCAAAGGCAAAGTTCGAACGTACAAAGCCGCACGTCAACATCGGTACCATTGGTCACGTCGACCACGGTAAGACGACCACCACGGCTGCTATCACCAAGGTGCTCGCTGACAAGTACCCGGAGGAGAACAAGTCCTTCGCGTACGACGCGATTGACAAGGCGCCGGAAGAGCGCGAGCGCGGCATTACCATTAACATTTCCCACGTCGAGTACAACACTCCTAAGCGTCACTACGCACACGTGGATGCTCCAGGCCACGCTGACTACATCAAGAACATGATCACCGGTGCTGCTCAGATGGACGGCGCAATCCTCGTGGTTGCTGCTACCGACGGTCCGATGCCTCAGACCCGCGAGCACGTTCTGCTTGCTCGCCAGGTTGGCGTTCCTTACATCCTCGTTGCTCTGAACAAGTGCGACATGGTCGACGATGAGGAAATCATCGAGCTCGTCGAGATGGAAGTTCGTGAGCTTCTCGCAGAGCAGGATTACGACGAAGAGGCTCCAATCGTTCACATCTCCGCTCTGAAGGCTCTTGAGGGCGAGGAGAAGTGGGTTGACTCCATCGTTGAGCTCATGGATGCTTGCGACAACTCCATTCCGGACCCAGTTCGCGAGACCGACCGTGACTTCCTGATGCCGATCGAGGACATCTTCACCATTTCCGGCCGCGGTACCGTTGTTACCGGCCGTGTTGAGCGTGGCGTCCTGAACCTCAACGACGAAGTTGAGATCATCGGTATCCGCGAGAAGTCCACGAAGACCACCGTCACCTCCATCGAGATGTTCAACAAGCTTCTCGACACCGCTGAGGCTGGCGACAACGCAGCTCTGCTGCTTCGTGGCCTGAAGCGTGAGGACGTTGAGCGTGGTCAGGTTGTCATCAAGCCGGGCGCTTACACCCCTCACTCCAAGTTCGAGGGCTCCGTCTACGTCCTGTCCAAGGACGAGGGTGGCCGTCACACGCCATTCTTCGACAACTACCGTCCTCAGTTCTACTTCCGCACCACCGACGTTACCGGTGTTGTGCACCTGCCTGAGGGCACCGAGATGGTCATGCCTGGCGACAACGTCGACATGTCCGTCGAGCTGATCCACCCAGTCGCTATGGACGAGGGCCTGCGCTTCGCTATCCGCGAGGGCTCCCGTACCGTCGGCGCTGGCCGCGTCACCAAGATCCTCGGCTAACTCAGTCCGATAACGTGACGTAAAGGTCACTCCCCATCGGGGAGTGACCTTTTTTCATGCCTACAGTGCGTTGGGAAGGCAACGGTTCTAGGACCACTATGTCCTGCAGCTGGTCACCGTGCTGTTACTTCAGTGCTTTGGGCACCGCCGACTTAAGGGACATTTTGTGTGTAACTAGCCGCGTCCAGCCCACCCCTTTCTCACGGCTAGACTGGGGTTGCACTGACGATCATTGCCAGTATTGAATTCTTTCAGCCGCCCATTCAGTGCACCGCTGTGTGCAAGATCGTCTCTCGCCCCGCAGGCTGTATGGCAGCTCGCTTAACGGCATACCCCAATGCCTTGCTTCCCGGTCCTGTTCGTGCCCTGGCCAGTATCGTGCACGCCCAGGGCTTTGCTCGTCCCCCTGGCAGTATGCGATCGCCCAACGCGTAGAGAGACCGGTTCTTGTTCTCTAGAGCCACCAATCTCGCTGCGCTACCCGCAGACTCGATACATCCCACACGTCAGACGTCATCCGGCGTTCAATTCTCAAGACCGGCGAATGGAACTGTTTTGAAAACCATATCGGGAGTCCGGGAAACCGAATAGATATATACACACAAAATGTCTTTTAAGCCGCACCGTCTGGACATGAAAAAGCTCCCCACCCGTTGGCGGGGAGCTTTCGCGTGAGTCCTTTTAGGCGCTAACCTGGTCGAAGTGCAGCTTCCACAGGGTATCCACGTTCATTGTGTGGTTTGCCATTCGGAAGTCCTGATCGGCGCGTTCGAGAACGTCAACGACTTCGTCAAGCGAGAATGCTGGGTTGGCAATCGCAACGAATTCAACGGTCGGCCTGGTCTCCACCATCGCAACTTTGGCGTCGGCGGAGTTGATCATGGGGTCCATAGCCAAGTGGTGGCACGCCGCTTCGGCGACGCGTTTGACGTTGATTTCGGTTGTGCCATGCTCGGCGTCGGCCGCGGTGATTGCTCGGGTCGAGAATCCGCGGCTGCGAATATTTGCGATGACAGCCCACAGTCCAAGAAGTACCAGCACGACAGCACCGACGATCAGCGCTGTGTTGTACCAGGAACGGTAGGGAAGATTGCTGATCACGACTGGATCGACCTGCTGGATCCATTCGCTCACGTAGGGGATGTCCCAGAAGTACGTGAGTGGGATAAACCCGACGCAGAGCAGGAGAACGCCAATGATGAACACGAGCAGGCGGTCAAAGAACGCAAGTGTCTTGGTCATTTACTTCGCCTCCTGTTCAGCAACTGGTGCTGGCGCTTCGGTCTTGATGGTGATGGCGGGTACCTGCTCCAGACGCTGGAACTCACCAACGAGAGTTTCGTGCGCTTGCTGCTCGACATCGGGCCGCTGGACGTCGGTCTGCATTGTGAGCGTCAATTTGTTCCGGTCCGCTTTGGTACGCGCATGGTTTGCGCCAAACTGAGACGTTGCAAGGAACGTCGACTTCCGCGCAATATCCACGGGTCGCGTCCAGATCGAAACCGGTGACTGCACGCGTAGATGAGTTTTCTGGCGTGGCTTCAACGACGCAATCACGAGCGCAAGCCCCACCAACATCACAACGATGCCGACGGCGACGGCTACCCACGTAATGTCAATGAGATTCAACGTCAACTGGTCGTAGAGCTCGGGGAGCCATTCGGTTTGGCCATCTGCTTCTTGGAGGCGGACCCAAACGTCGTGCCCGATAACAACGGCGCCCCCGAGGAACGCCAGGCCGGCGAGCACGGTGATCCAGCGTGCAACTGGGCTAGCTTTCGGTGCGGCAGCCGGGTGCGGGCCTACTGGGGCGACGGGCGTATTAGGTTCGGTCATAGTACTTCACCGCCGGTTTGATCGTAATTTCACGAAGCGGCTGAGGTTGCGGTGCCGATACCGTCGTCGGTGCCGCAGTGCGCTTCACGCGAATGGGCTTGAGCGGCGCAGGTTGCGGAACGCTCGGGCTATATACGCGCTGTTTGCGTGTTTGCACGCCAAGCAGTCGGGCAGGCTCCGGCGTTTGTGGACGGAAAACCCGCGTGGGCTGTGCTTCGAAGCCCTTGGTACGCACGGGGTACGGAGTCGGAGCGGCAATGGATTTCACAGAGACTGGCTCTGGAACGTGGGTGTCCGTCAGGTCGTCGACAAGCGAGCGAGCGACGATATCGTGCAACGGTTCCGGCTCCTTCGTCGTCGGGGACTCTACGTCCAAAGGCTTGACCTTCAGCGGAGTCGGGATGATGAACGACTGGTGGTTTGCAACGTCGTCCCACGAGACGGGTTCACCGGCGTTCGCGGTGACGTTTGCCACCTCGATATTGACGCTGGAGACGTCAAGCCCAGTCAAGGTCCGGATGTGCGAGATGATCGTTGAACGCACCGCGTCCGTGATGGCAGCAATGGGGGCAGGGTAAGTAGTAGCGATCTCGGCTTCGACGGCCGCGGTGCCTGAAACTCGGTCCAGGCGGACATCGATTTGGGGAAAGCTGCGGCCTGCCAAACCTGCAAGCTTTGCGTCCATTTCGATCGTGCCGGGCACTGACGAAGCCGCCACCTCAGCAATCTGCGCGATGACGCGCTCACTGAGATGGAATTGGTTCGACGCCATTAGCTACGACCCTTGCCCGAGCTGGTGCTCAGGATTTCTGCGAGGTCCAGCTTGCCATCAAGCTGGGCGCCGACGACACCACCAATGACGGAGAAGAGAACGAGCCAAAGTAGCCCGAGTCCGCCGCCAAAGGTGACGAAGAAAGCAACGATAATGCCGATAATGACACCGGTTAACGCTTTGTTAGATAAAAGATTCATTGTTCACCACTTACTTGTAGTTGTGGGTACGCAACGCGGACGCCCTAACGGGCGTACCTATTCGGCGTCGGCGACAACAACGTCGACGAAATCGACATCGGTGGCGCGCAGGGTAGCGGTGCGTACGTCGTCGGCGATGGAGTGAATGTCCCGTTCGCTCGAAACGTCGTAAATAAAGTTGACTTCAAGGCCGCGGAGGTTGGGGTCTGAGGATCGCGTCGCGGGTTTGAGCCCTTCGATCCGCTCGCCGGGTAGCAGGAGGGCAACTTCACCGAAGAACCCGCCATGCATACCCGCAACGCCGGGGACGGCCAAAATGGCGTCCCGGGCGGCTTCGGCCACCTCGCGGCTAACGGAGGTGTACGCCATAACTACTGAGCCAGCGCCTGGTTAGCGTTGTAGGCGGCCTCGTTGGACTCCTCGTTGTCCTGCTCCGGCAGGTGGACATCGTGAACAGTGACGTCGACGCGGTCAACGATAAGGCCGGTCATGCGGGTAACAGCAACAGTGATGTTCTCGCGGATGGCGTTTGCGAGCTCGTGGATGGCGACGCCGTACTCCGCAATAATTGCAACAGCGACGGAAGCGTGGCCGTCCTCGACAACGACATCGACGCCCTGCTGAACATTGGTGGAGGAGGTCAGCGACTCGCGAACAGCACCCCACATGCGTGCAGCGCCACCGCCCAGGTTGTAAACACCGGAAACTTCGCGGGCGGCGATGCCGGCGATCTTGCCGACGACGTTGTCGTCGATCATTGTGGTGCCGTGCTCAGTCTCAAGGTTGGAGTTGCGAGTGCGAACCTGCTCCGTCTCCTTTGCCTCAGTGGTGGCAGGGGTGTTCTCGGTTGCATTGTGGTCGGCCATGGAAAATCCCTTCGTATATATATGGGTAAAGAAAAGTACGACGGACAGACGCCCGTGTAAACACCCAGGGTACACAGCAACCAACTAGCTTGCCTGAATCGATGCAAAAAGTTCCGAATGGATATCACTCTGCAATCAAACTGAAATGTTCAGAGGAGGGGTTGCGCTTCTTGCAAGAACGTGTTTTAATACTCGGGTTGCCTCGACATGGCGGCCGCAAGGTTGTGATGGTGGGGTAAACATGACACCTTCCAAAGAAGGTTTTTATCTAGGTTAACTAGGTGAGAAACCGGAGAAGGGACATGGCAAATAAACAGCGGCAGTACGCAAGGGTCACGCACCCTTCCGAGTCTGACACCCCGATGCACGTGTGCACCGAGGCGGAAGCACTGAAGTAAGCGCGCAGTTTATTGTCGCGTTACTCACCTTCCGGAAGTGTCAAACAGTCAATGAAAACGACACTGGCGTTGAGCCATGGGCCCAGCCCGGACAACGTTATAGAGAAACTAGAAGCTACAACCCCACCGCTTCGTTCAGAATGTGGGGATGCGAGGAAGAGGTAAGCGTGGCGGGACAGAAGATCCGCATCAGGCTGAAGGCCTACGACCACGAAGCGATCGACGCATCTGCGAAGAAGATCGTTGAGACGGTCACCCGCACGGGTGCCCGCGTCGTTGGACCGGTGCCGTTGCCCACAGAGAAGAACGTGTACGCCGTTATTCGTTCTCCCCACAAGTACAAGGACTCTCGCGAGCACTTTGAGATGCGCACGCACAAGCGTCTCATCGACATTCTCGATCCGACGCCGAAGACGGTTGACGCGCTCATGCGTATCGACCTTCCTGCAAGCGTTGACGTGAACATCCAGTAATCACTAGAGATCCGACAACCTGTAAGTAGTGGAGAACTAATACATGTCTGATAACCAGATCAAGGGCATTCTGGGCACCAAGCTCGGCATGACCCAGATCTTCGACGACGAGAACCGTGTTATCCCGGTTACCGTCGTTGAGGCTGGGCCGTGCGTGGTCACCCAGATCCGTACACCAGAGACTGATGGCTACTCCGCCATCCAGATTGCTTACGGCGACATCGATCCCCGTAAGACGAACAAGCCAGAGGCTGGCCACTTCAAGAAGGCTGGCGTCACCCCACGTCGCTACGTAGCTGAAATCCGCATGGATGACACCTCTGCGTACGAACTCGGCCAAGAGATCACCGTCAATCTGTTTGACGGCGACGTCTTCGTCGACGTTGCTGGCACCACCAAGGGCCACGGCTTCGCTGGCGCAATGAAGCGTCACGGCTTCGCGGGCCAGGGTGCAGCACACGGTAACCAGGCTGCTCACCGTCGCGTTGGTGGCATTGGTGGCGCGTCTACGCCGGGTCGCGTGTTCAAGGGCAAGCGCATGGCTGGCCGTATGGGCGGTAACCGCGTTACTACCCAGAACCTGAAGATTCAACGCATCGACGGCGACAACAACCTCCTCCTCATCAAGGGTGCTATCCCTGGTGCGAAGGGTTCTGTTGTTACCGTCAAGACCGCAGTGAAGGGCGGTGCTCACGCATGACGAACCTGACGTTGAACGTCCACACCGCAGACGGAAAGACCAACGGTTCCGTTGAGCTTCCGGCAGAACTTTTTGACCGTGAAGCTTCCATTCCCCTGATGCACCAGGTTGTGACAGCTCAGCTGGCAGCCGCTCGTCAGGGCACTCACGCCACCAAGACCCGCGGCATGGTCCGCGGTGGTGGTAAGAAGCCATTCCGCCAGAAGGGCACCGGTCGCGCTCGTCAGGGCTCGATCCGCGCGCCACACTTCACCGGCGGTGGCATTGTCCACGGTCCGCAGCCGCGTTCTTACGCGCAGCGCACCCCAAAGAAGATGATCAAGGCTGCACTTGCTGGTGCACTCACTGATCGTGTTCGCAACGAGCGCATCCACCTCATTGAGGAGCTTGTTCCGGGCCAGAAGCCTTCGACCAAGTCTGCTCGTGCGTTCATTGAGCGTCTGACTGACCGTAAGTCGGTGCTGCTCGTGATCGGCCGTGAGGATGTTAACTCCCGTCTGTCCGCAAGGAACCTGCCGGGCGTCACCATTCTTGAGCCGGCGCAGCTGAACACCTACGACGTGCTGAACGCCGATGACGTTGTGTTCTCGGTTGAGGCGCTGCACACCTTCATCAACCGTGGCAAGGCTGAAGCTGCGGAGGAGGAGAAGTAAATGGCTAAGATCGTGAATTCCCGCGACATCATCATCGCGCCGGTCCTCTCTGAGAAGACCTACGCGCTGATGGAGCAGAACACCTACACGTTTTTTGTAGCGAAGTCTGCTAACAAGACCCAGATCAAGATTGCCGTGGAAGAGATTTTCGGCGTCGACGTCGCTTCGGTGAACACCGTGAACCGTGAGGGCAAGCGCAAGCGTTCCCGCACTGGTTTCGGTAAGCGCAAGGACACCAAGCGCGCCTACGTTACTCTCCGCGAGGGCAGCGATCCCATCGACATCTTCGGCGGCGCAGCCGTCTAAGTGACTCGATAGAAAAGGACAAAATATGGCTATTCGTAAGTACAAGCCGACAACCCCGGGTCGCCGTGCCAGCTCTGTTTCGGAGTTCGAGGAGCTTACCCGCTCCACTCCGGAAAAGTCGCTGCTGCGCCCGCTCCCGAAGAAGGGTGGCCGCAACACGCACGGCCACATCACCACTCGTCACCGTGGTGGCGGCCACAAGCGTCGCTACCGCGTGATTGACTTCCGTCGTTCGGACAAAGACGGCGTGCTGGCAAAGGTTGCTCACATCGAGTACGACCCGAACCGCACCGCTAACATTGCTTTGCTCCACTACTACGACGGTGAGAAGCGCTACATCATCGCTCCGAAGGGCCTGAAGCAGGGTGCCGTCGTTGAGGCTGGTCCTAACGCCGACATCAAGGTTGGTAACAACCTCCCACTTCGTAACATCCCGACCGGTACGACGATCCACGCTGTTGAGCTCAAGCCTGGTGCAGGTGCCAAGCTTGCTCGTTCCGCAGGCGCTTCTATTCAGCTGCTCGGTAAGGAAGGTTCCTACGCAGTGCTGCGTATGCCGTCCTCCGAAATTCGCCGCGTGGACATCCGCTGCCGCGCAACCGTTGGTGAGGTCGGCAACGCTGACCAGATCAACATCCGCTGGGGCAAGGCTGGCCGTATGCGCTGGAAGGGCTGGCGCCCAACGGTCCGCGGTGTTGTCATGAACCCTGTGGATCACCCACACGGTGGTGGTGAAGGTAAGACTTCCGGTGGTCGTCACCCAGTGTCCCCATGGGGCAAGAAGGAAGTTCGCACCCGCAACCCAAACCGTTACTCAAACAACATGATCGTGCGACGCCGTCGCTCGAAGAACAAGAAGCGTTAAGAGGAGGTAGTAAGACATGCCACGTAGCCTAAAGAAAGGCCCGTTCGTCGATGAGCACCTCCTCAACAAGGTGGACGCTCAGAACGATGCAGGCACCAAGCAGGTAATCAAGACCTGGTCTCGCCGTTCGACCATTCTCCCAGATTTCATCGGACACACTTTCGCCGTCCACGACGGCCGCAAGCACGTCCCGGTGTTTGTCGACGAGTCCATGGTCGGCCACAAACTCGGTGAGTTTGCACCAACCAAGACCTTTAAGGGTCACGTCAAGGAACAGAAGGGACGTCGATAAGCAATGGCTGACACCATCACCACTGCATCCGCGACGGCCAAGTTCGTTCGTGTTTCTCCGATGAAGGCGCGCCGCGTGCTCGCCCTCGTCCGTGGGAAGTCCGTCTCCGAGGCTCTCGCAGTCCTGAAGTACGCACCACAGAGTGCTGCGAAGGACGTTGCCAAGGTTGTTGCATCTGCAGCCGCCAACGCTGAAAACAACTTCGGTTTGGACCCGCGTACGCTGGTCGTCTCCGAGTGCTGGGCAAACGAAGGTCCGACCATGCGTCGCTTCCAGCCACGCGCTCAGGGTCGCGCATTCCAGATCCGGAAGCGCACCTCGCACATCACCGTAGTTGTCGAGTCCAAGGAAGGGGCGAAGTAATGGGCCAGAAGATTCACCCACACGGCCTGCGCCTGGGTATCACGTCCGACTGGAAGTCCCACTGGTACGCCGACAAGAACTACGCTGATTACGTCGCAGAAGACATCAAGATCCGCGAGTTCCTGTCCAAGGGCCTCGAGCGCGCCGGTATCTCCGACGTTGTCATCGAGCGCACCCGTGACCGCGTCCGCGTCGACATTCACACTGCCCGCCCGGGCATCGTGATTGGCCGTCGTGGCGCTGAGGCTGACCGCATCCGCCGTGAGCTCGAGAAGCTCACCGGCAAGATGGTTGCGCTGAACATCCTCGAGGTCAAGAACGTCGACGCCGACGCGACGCTCGTTGCTCAGTCCATCGCTGAACAGCTGGTCAACCGCGTTGCGTTCCGTCGTGCGATGCGCAAGGCAATCCAGTCCGCTATGCGTAACCCACAGGTCAAGGGCATCAAGGTCATGACCTCGGGTCGTCTCGGCGGCGCTGAAATGTCCCGCGTCGAGCGCTACCACGAAGGCCGTGTGCCACTGCACACCCTTCGTGCTGAGATCGACTACGGCATCGCAGAAGCACACACGACCTTCGGCGTCATCGGCGTCAAGGTTTGGATCTACAAGGGCGACGTCGTCGGTGGCGTGCGCGAGTCCGAGCTCAACGCTCCGTCGAACGAGCGTCGTGGCCGTGGCGATCGCCGCCCACGCCGTGGTGGCCAGCGCCGCCAGCGTGCAGAGCAGAAGCAGGAGGGCTAATCAATGCTTATTCCTAAGCGTGTGAAGTACCGCCGCCAGCACCGCCCGACTCGTTCTGGCGTGTCCAAGGGTGGCAACACGATCAACTTCGGTGACTACGCTCTGCAGGCTCTCGAGCCGGCGTACATCACCAACCGTCAGATTGAGGCGGCTCGTATTGCGATCAACCGCCACGTCAAGCGTGGTGGCAAGGTCTGGATCAACATCTTCCCGGACCGTCCGTTGACGCAGAAGCCGCTCGGTGTTCGTATGGGTTCCGGTAAGGGCCCTGTCGAGAAGTGGGTCGCTAACGTAAAGCCGGGACGTATTCTCTTTGAGATGTCCTACCCGAACGACGCAACCGCTATCGAGGCACTGCGCCGCGCAGGCGCGAAGCTGCCTTGCAAGGTTCGCATCATCAAGAAGGAGGACCAGTTCTAATGGCAAACGGTACCCCCGCATCCGAGTTCCGCGAGCTCAACGACGAAGAGCTGCGCGCTCGTCTGTCCGAGGCAAAGGAAGAGCTGTTTAACCTGCGCTTCCAGCTTGCTACCGGCCAGCTGACCAACAACCGCCGCATCTCCACCGTGAAGCGCGACATTGCACGTATCTACACCGTGCTGCGCGAGCGCGAGCTCGGCCTGTCCGTTGTTCCGGGAGCTGAGGCTTAATCATGAGTGAGGCAAACGTGAACGAACAGACCAACGAGAAGCGTGTTCAGAAGAACCGCCGCGGCTACGTCGTATCCGACAAGATGGACAAGACCATCGTTGTTGAGGTCGAGGACCGCAAGTCCCACGCCCTGTACGGCAAGATCGTCCGTACCACCAAGCGCGTGAAGGCACACGACGAGGAGAACACCGCAGGTGTTGGCGACCTCGTCCGCATCCAGGAGACGCGTCCGCTGTCCAAGGACAAGCACTTCCGTCTCGTGGAGATCATTGAGAAGGCACGCTAAACCCATCCGGTAGAGGCGTCCGACTCAAGGACAAGAGAGCACCACCCCCAAGTTTCGTTACGACGGGGTGGTGCTTTTTCTATTTCGGTAGACTTTCTGGTGCTCGTAACGTTCAATGAAAAGGAGTTCACTATGGGTACTGGCAAGTTTTGCGTCACTGTTGCACACGCGAAGGACAATGAGGACCTTGCGACGCTCGGTTTCGTCGTCGCCAACGCTGCTGTAGGTTCCGCGCAGGACACGATGGTCTTCCTGTCTTCCGAGGGCGCTCGCCTCGCTGCGAAGGGCTACGCGGACGACATCCATGAGGAGGGCTTCGCTCCAATCAAGGAGTTGATTGAGAACTTCGTTGCCGCAGAGGGCAAGCTGTACGTGTGCGCGCCTTGTGCCAAGAAGCGCGGCTTCGGGGAAGAGGATCTTATCGACGGCGCCACCATCGTCGGCGGCGCAAAGCTGGTTGAGTTCCTGGCAGACGGCACCCCAAGCGTTTCCTACTAAGGCAACGATGTCTCAGTCCGAGAATCTGCACCCGTACGCTCCAGACGCCAGCTTCGACGGCGGCGATCTGGACTGCGGTAACGGGTTGCTGTTATTGATCCGAAAGAACATCGATCCGCTCGAGTCTGGCCAGCTGCTGGAGATTATCTCCTACGACCCCACAGTCAAGGTGGACCTGCCTTCCTGGTGTAACTTGACTGGCAATGACTTGGTCAACGTGGTTGAGGAGCCAGAGCACAAGCGGTGGCGCTTCCTCGTGTCGAAGGGGGCGTTTACGAAGCCCGTGGAGGTTGCTGACATCCCGGCCGCTCCCGAGGCTGTGCGCCCGAAAAAGAAGAAGGGGCCGCGCAAGCGCCCGCAGATGCCGGTGACGCAGGAGGTCGTGGAGCCGACGATCGCCAAGGAACTGTCTGAGCCAGCTCCCGCGCCGGAGATTCCGGCCGGATCTGTGCTGACGATGGGCTCTTGGCCACGGTCTCCGTGGTTGTTGGATGCGCTGCACCGCCACCTCGAAGAGCGGATGGATGAGGGCACGTTCCAGGCCACAGCCGACGACGCGGTGCGCCTGGTGGTGTCGGCGCAGGAGCGGGCCGGAGTGGACGTCGTCACGGATGGTGAAATGCGACGCGACAACTACTCGAGCTTCGTCGCGGGGCGTCTGCAGAACTGCCAGCTGATCCCGATTACGGACCTGCTGCCGTACGTGGATGACCCGGAGGAGTTCGAGCGCGAGCTTCGCGCGTTGGACGTCCCGGCGGGCGAGGTGCGCCACCCGGCGGTCTTTGGCCCGCTTGGTCGCGATAAGCCGCTGGTTGCGCACGAGGTTGAGTTCGTGCAGCAGCTCACCGACCGCCCGGTGAAGGTGTGCCTGCCGGGGCCGTATCTGCTCACGCGCACGATGTGGATGGAGTGTGTCTCCGACCGCGCGTACGAGAACCGTGAGGAGATGTCGAAGGACATTGTCAGGGTGTTGCGCGAGGAGCTCCACGAATTGCTGGCGAAGGGAACGTCGCTGGTGCAGATCGATGAGCCGGTGCTTACTGAAGTCGTGTACGGGCAGGCAGGCGGGGGCGGCCGCACGTTTATGTGTGGCGCGCTCGACGGCCTGGAGGGCACGGTGGATGAGGAGCTGGAGTTCGCGAAGTCGTTGCTCGATGAGCTGACGGAGGGGCTGCCGAAGGAGCGGTTGGCGCTGCACGTGTGCCGCGGCAACTGGACCACGGACGAGTCGGCGGCGCTGACGGGCGATTACGCTCCGTTTGTTGAGCTGTTCGCCTCGCTGAACGTGGGTATGTTGTCCATGGAGTTGGCGACGCCACGCGCCGGCGATATCCGAGCCCTCGAGGGAATCCGCGACGACCAGCGCATCTGCGTTGGCGTGCTGAACCAAAAGCTCCAGGAGCTGGAGCCCGTCGAGGCAGTGGAGGAGCGCATCGAGCGAGCCCTGGACACGTTCGGGGCTGACCGGGTGGTCTTCTCCACGGACTGCGGTTTTGCAACGTTTGCGGATAACCCAATCGTGGCCGCGAACTTGGCTGAGCAGCAGCTCGCGCTCATTGTGCAGGCCCGCGACAACGTGATGGCACGCCGCAATGCATGAGGATCATTACTGGGACGCCCAGGACATCGCGTGCGGTGATGTCCTGGTGCGCCTCTTCCTCTTGTTCCGCGACCAGATCAAGGATGGGGAAGTGCTGCACTTGCGGTCCACGAACGAGGCGATCGATATCGATATTCGTGCCTGGTGCGGCCTGACTGGCAACACGTTGCTGCGCGCGGATCACCCGGAGTTTTATATCCGTAAAACTTCTGATTGATGTGAAACTTCGGCTATCCTTAGCGCTGTGAATAAAGGACTGCGCCGAACGAACCATGTCGTTTCCCGGACCCTTGCCACCGTGGGGCTCGGGCTTTGTATTCTTGCCTCTACCGCTGCGTGCGGGTTTGGGGGCGGTCAGCCGGTCATGGCAGCTGATACGACAGAGCTCGCTCCTCGTGATGTTGCTGCCAAAGTGCCGGTCACCGCGACGGTGGAGGCTGCCACGGTGACCGCGTTGACGACGCACCTGACCGGCCCGGTCACAGCCCTGAACGTGAAGGTGGGACAGCGTGTCGAGGCGGGCCAGGTCGTCGCGGTCCTGGATACGTCGGGGGTCCAGCGTGAGATTGATGCGCAGCGCGCGCAGCAGATTTCGGCGGATGTCGCGGCGCAGAATCAGCTTGAGCAGGCCCAGCAGGCTTACCAGCAGTCGAGCGACGCGATGCAGCGTGGCCTGAACCCGCAGGTGACGCAGGCGGAGGCGGCGCTTCGCCAGGCTGATGGCCAGTTGCAGGAGGCTACCGCAGTTTTCGAGCAGCGAAAGAAAGCAGTCGCTGCGGGCCTGGACAGCACGCTGCTTACGCAGGCGCAGGGCGTGGACTCGGCGCGTCGTGACGCGCTGACGGCGGCCCTGGAGTCTGTGCGTGGCAACCACGGCATCTTCCAATCTGGGATGGCGCAAGACGATGCTGTGCAGCCGTTGCTGAGCAAACTGGAGGCCGACGAGCGTTTCCGCGGCGCGAAGCACAACCTTTCTGCGGCGCAAAAGGCGTACGACGCCGCCCTCAACGACACCGACGCGGATCTTGCGGCGAAGCAGCGCGCGGTTGCCCAGGCATTTGATGCGAAAGCAGAGGCGGCGGTTGGGCTCGAGGTGGCGAAGCTTGCCGCCCAGCAGCAGCTCGATTCCCAGGCGGCGGCTGTGCAGCAGGCACAGCGTGGGGTGCAGGCGGCGCAGGCGGCAGCTGGCCAGTCAATCGCGCAGCTTGAGGTCGACGTGGCGTCGGGTCAGGTGCGTGCTCCGATCGCGGGTGTGGTCGCGGAGGTTGCGGTGAAGCAGGGGCAAACGCCGACGGGCTATCTGCTCTCGGTGGCGGACCCGAATCGGCTGGTGCTGCGCGCGAGCGTCAAGGAGCTGGACTCGGCGAAGATGCAGCCGGGCGACGCCGTCACGTTCACCACGCCTGGCACCGGCGCGAAGAAGTTTAAGGGCCGTGTGCTGGATGTTTCATCGGTTGCGGAAGCGCAGCCCGCTGCGGATGGGGCGTCGGCACAGGCGGCGCGCCCGGAGTTCCCCGTGGAGATCGAGGTTCTGGGTGATACCGAGGGCCTCAAGATCGGCGGGACGGCAAAGGCGCAGATCACCACGGAGTCCGCGAAGGACGCGCTCGCTGTGCCGCGGGAGGCCGTCGTCGACGAGAATGGCAGCTACTCGGTGTACACGCTTCGCCCGAAGGATGACGGGGACAAGTTCGAGGTAGTGAAGACGCCGGTCAAGGTTGGGCTGGTCTCGGATTCGGATGTGGTCGTAGAGGGCGTCGAGAAGGGGACGCGGGTGCTGAACAAGCCTGCCGAGTACCGCGAACGCGTCGGTGCCACTGTGACCTTGGTTGAGGAGCAGGAGTGAACCCGCGCGAATCTGTCAGACTCGCTACGGTGAGCCTGCGGGCGAACAAGATGCGCTCGGCGCTGACGCTGCTCGGGGTGATCATTGGCATCGCCTCGGTGATTGCGATTATGACGCTGGGTAAGGCGATGCAGAAGCAGACGCTGGACAGCCTGGAGCAGTTCGGCATTCACGACGTCCACCTCGAAGTCAAGCCCCGCCAGGAGGATGACAGCGAGGCCGCCCGCTACATGTTCCAAGAAATTGACGACGCCTCGAAGCTCACCCCCGACATGATCGAGGACCTGCGCGCCGACCTCGGGGCGCAGGCGAAGGGTATCGCGTTTGAGTTGGATAGCTCGACAGCTCAGGCGACACGCGGGCTGGCGCACGGCACCACGATGGTGAGTTTTGTCAACGCTGACCAGCTGGAGATGCAGAACCTGCCGCTGACCGCCGGGCGATTTCTGACCCAAGACGACATTGAGGCGAACCGTGCCGTGGCGGTGGTCTCGCCGGAGGTTGTGGAGCAGCTGTTCAATAACGACCCTGATTCGGCGATCGGGCAGGAAGTCGAGCTGGACATCGGCGGGCAATATGCTTCGGTGCAGGTGGTCGGCGCGTACGGGCACTTTGAGAAGCAGGGAGTGCTGGTCGGGGACTTTTCGCAGTCGATGATGGCGGTGCCGTACACGGTGCAGCCGGACATGATGCGCACGCCGGTGCCTGGCGTGGACAACGTGAGCGTGCGCGTCGCGGACGGCGCCGACACCGATCAAGTGGCCAAGGACGTCCAGGCGTGGGCGGACCGTGCCTATGAGGACGACCCCGATTACAAGGGGAAAGTGGCCGACATGAAGCGTGACATCGATCAGCTCAACCAGACGTTGACCATGATGAGCGTGGTGGTCTCCGCGATCGGCGGGATCTCGCTGCTGGTGGGCGGTATCGGCGTGATGAACATCATGTTGATTACCGTGACGGAGCGCACCCGCGAGATTGGTGTGCGCATGGCGCTCGGGGCGACGAGGCGAATGATCCGCACGCAGTTTGTCACCGAGGCGATGATCGTCTGCCTCATCGGCGGGCTCTTCGGCGTGGTCGTGGGCGCGAGCTTCGGCATGCTGGGCGCGCTGCTGCTCAACGCCTTCGTGCTGCCCCCGATCTCGGCAGTGCTACTCTCACTGGTATTCGCGCTGCTGATTGGCCTGTTCTTCGGCTACTACCCGGCCAACCGCGCCTCGAGAATGAACCCGATCGAAGCCCTGCGCTACGAATAGCAACAACGTTTGGAGTGACACATATGGCAGCCACCGTGCTGACCACGGAAAACACGCGCCGGTACAAGCCCGAGCCATCAGTGGCGACAGCGCTGAAGACACCGCGCATCCTGACGAAGGAGGTCCTCGCCGGGCTAGTTGTGGCGCTGGCGCTGATCCCAGAGGCGATCAGCTTCTCCATCATCGCCGGGGTGGACCCGAAGATCGGGCTGTACTCCTCCTTCATCATGGCGATGGTGATCGCGATTACGGGTGGGCGCCCCGCCATGATCGCGGCCGCCACCGGTGCGGTGGCGCTGGTAATCGCGCCACTGGTGCGCGACTACGGCTACGACTACATGGTGGCAGCCATCATGCTCGCCGGGGTGTTCCAGATTCTGTTGGCGGTTGCTGGCGTCGCAACGCTGATGCGGTTCTTGCCGCGAAGCGTGATGATTGGCTTCGTCAACGCGCTGGCGATTCTCATCTTTGTGGCGCAGCTGCCCGAAATCATCGGCATTCACTGGGCGGTGTACCCGCTGCTGGCGCTGGCCATCGTGATCATGGTGGTGATGCCGAAGTTTACGCAGGCGGTTCCGGCCCCGCTCGTCGCAATCCTGGTGGTGACGCTCATCGCGGTCGCGACGAATGCGCCGGTCCCGACGGTCGGGGACCGCGGCGAGCTGCCGAGCAGCCTGCCCGAATTCTTTATCCCACACGTGCCGCTGACCTGGGAGACGCTGCGGATCATCGCACCGTACTCGCTCGGCGTGGCGCTTGTTGGCCTGATGGAGTCGCTGATGACCGCGAAGCTGATTGACGAAGTCACGGACACGCACTCCAACAAGACTCGCGAGAGCTGGGGGCAGGGCGTCGCGAACATTGTCACCGGCCTGTTCGGCGGGATGGGTGGCTGCGCCATGATCGGCCAGTCCATGATCAACGTGAAGGTCTCGGGGGCTCGCACCCGTATTTCCACCTTCCTGGCGGGCGCGTTCCTGCTGATCCTGATGCTCGCGTTCGGCGAATACGTCGCCATGATTCCGATGGCAGCGTTGGTCGCCGTGATGGTGATGGTGTCGGTGGGCACGTTCGACTGGCACTCGGTGACGCCGAGCACGTTGCGTAAGCTTCCGGTGTCGGAAACCGTCACGATGCTGATCACGGTCGCGGTGGTGCTGGCGACGAACAACCTAGCCATCGGCGTCGTGGTTGGCGTCCTAGTTGCGTCGGTCATCTTTGTACGCAACGTCGCCCACCTGGTTGAAGTGACCCGCGAAGTTATCGACGGCGTTGCCCACTACGTGGTATCCGGCCAGCTGCTGTTCGCCTCCTCCAACGACCTGACCACCTTGTTTATGTACTCGGAGGACCCGGAAGAGGTTGTCGTGGACCTGCACCGCGCGCACGTGTGGGACACGTCAACAGTCGCGGCGCTCGACAGCATTGAGCAAAAGTACGCCGAGCACGGCAAGCACGTGCGCTTTGTCGGCATGAACCCGAGTACCACGGAGTTTCACGGAAAGCTCACCGGCTCGCTGGGCTAGGGTACGGCGGCGTCACTTTTTCAGGAACTACGCCGCGTGTAAAATTCGCCCCATGTGTGGAATCGTTGGATACATAGGTGGCGAGCGTGCACGCGAGCACGACGCCCTCACCGTCATTATTGATGGGCTTCGCAGGCTCGAATACCGCGGTTATGACTCGGCCGGGGTAGCAGTCATGCAGGGCGACACCATCGCGTGCAGGAAGAAGGCAGGCAAGGTCGCGGACCTTGAGCAGGCCATCGCCGAGGCACCGCTTGCGCCCTCCAACCTGGGCATCGGGCACACCCGGTGGGCAACCCACGGCGGGCCTACCGACGCCAACGCCCACCCCCACGTCGTCGGCGACGGCGCGCTGGCCGTGGTGCACAACGGCATCATCGAGAACTTCGCGGCACTTCGTGCTGAGCTGAGCGAGAAGGGCTACACGTTCCGCTCCGAAACTGACACCGAGGTGGCAGCCACGCTGCTGCTGGACATCTTCAATACTGAGGCGAACAAGGACCTCACCGAGGCAATGCGCCTGACCGCCCTGCGACTCGAGGGCGCGTTCACGCTGCTGGCCATCGAGCAGGAATTCCCGGACCGTATCGTTGCGGCGCGCTGGAACTCCCCGCTGGTCATCGGCCTGGGCGAGGGTGAGAACTTCCTCAGCTCTGACGTCTCCGGCTTCATCGAGTTCACCCGCGACGCGGTGGAGATGGACAACGGGCAGATCGTTACCCTGACCGCCGACAGCTACGACATCATTGACTTCGAAGGCAACCACGCCGAGGGCAGCCCGTTCCGCGTCGAGTGGGACGTCACCGCCGCAGAAAAGGGTTGGTTCGATTCCTTCATGGCGAAGGAGATCCACGACCAGCCGGCCGCCGTTCGCGACACCCTCTACGGCCGCTTCGACGCCGAGGGAAAGCTCACGCTCGACGAACTACGTATCGACGAGTCCGTGCTGCGCAGCGTCGACAAGATCATCATCGTGGCCTGCGGTACCGCTGCGTACGCGGGGCACGTGGCGAAGTACGCGATTGAGCACTGGTGCCGCATCCCGACGGAGGTCGAGCTGGCGCACGAGTTCCGCTACCGCGACCCGATCGTCACCCCGAACACCCTGGTCGTAGCAATTTCGCAGTCCGGCGAGACCATGGACACCCTCATGGCGGTACGCCACGCGCGCGAGCAGGGCGCGAAGGTCATCGCGATCTGCAACACGGTCGGCTCCTCCATCCCGCGTGAGGCCGACGCATCCCTGTACACCTACGCTGGCCCAGAAATCGCAGTGGCGTCGACGAAAGCGTTCATCTCCCAGATCGTGGCGTCCTACCTGTTGGCGCTGTACCTGGCGCAGGTCCGCGGCAACAAGTTCACCGACGAAATCCAGACCATCATTGCTGAGCTGGAGGAGATGCCGGAGAAGATCCAGTGGATCCTGGACAACGAAGCAGAAATCCAGGAACTTGGCCGCGAGCTCGCCGACGCGAAGTCGGTACTCTTCCTCGGCCGCCACGTCGGCTTCCCAGTCGCGCTCGAGGGCGCACTGAAGCTCAAGGAGGTCGCCTACCTGCACTCAGAGGGCTTCGCCGCAGGCGAGCTCAAGCACGGCCCGATCGCGCTGGTTGAGGAAGGGCAGCCGGTGTTCGTCATCGTGCCGTCGAAGCGTTCGCGCCACAACCTGCACGCCAAGGTTGTCTCCAACATCCAGGAAGTCCGCGCGCGTGGCGCCGTCACCATCGTGATCGCGGAAGAGGGCGACGAAGACGTGAACCGCTTCGCCAACCACGTGATCCGCATCCCGCAGTCGGCCGGCCTCATGCAGCCCCTCTTGTCGACGATCCCGCTGCAGATCTTCGCCTGCACCGTTGCGCAAGCACGTGGCTTGAACGTGGACCAGCCGCGCAACCTGGCGAAGTCCGTCACGGTGGAGTAGCGCGCTAGAGTGGCCGCATGAAGAAGTTTGGGTTCCTTTCATTCGGTCACCACGCACCACCCGGGCGCCAGGGGATGACCGCCCGCGAGGCGCTGCAGGACACTGTGGAGCTGGCACGCCAGGCGGATGCTATCGGTGTCAACGGCGCATACGTGCGCGTGCATCACTTTGCGCCGCAGTTCGCGTCTCCGATTGCGCTGCTCGGCGCGATGGCGTCGGCGACGAAGCACATTGAGGTGGGCACCGGCGTCGTGGATATGCGCTACACTAACCCGCTGCAGCTCGCGGAGGACGTCGCCGCGCTCGATTTGCTAAGCGACGGCCGCCTCGCCTTCGGCGTCTCCCGCGGGTCACCGGAGCCTGCCGATAGAGGGTGGCGCGCTTTCGGCTACGAGTCAGAGGCCGCGAACGGTTCTGACCTGGCGCGTGCACATTTCCAGCGTTTCATTTCCGCGCTGCGCGGGGACCCGATGGCGCTCGCCGCATCCCTTGAGGAGCAGTACCCGCAGATGTACCCGCCTGCCAGCCCGCTCTCGGTGATGCCACACTCCGAGGATGCGGCGCGCCGGGTGTGGTGGGGAGCAGGTACGTTCGCCAGCGCCGAGCAGGCTGCCCGCGACGGCGTGAACCTGATGAGCTCCACGCTGATTTCGGAAGCCGACGGCCGCAGCCTCGGCGAGCTGCAGGCGGAACAGATTCAGCACTACCGGAAGGCGTGGGCGGCCGCGGGCCACGACTGGGAGCCGCGCGTTTCTGTTTCTCGTTCTATCTTTCCGATCGTGGACGAGGACACCGAGCGGCTCTTCGGACTGCTGGATACCGAGGAACAGATCGGTCAGATTGAGCGTGGTGTGTACACCACGTTCGGCAAGACGTACGCCGCAGAGGCCGATCAGCTTATCGAGGAGCTCGGTAATGACCCAGCAATCCAGGCCGCGGACACGCTGATGCTCACCGTTCCGAACCAGGCCGGGGTGGACGTGTGCATGCAGATCCTGCGCGGGTTCGCCGAGCACGTCGCGCCGGCGCTTGGGTGGGAGCCAGCGAACGCGGCTTCCTAATCCAGCTCGTGGGCGAAGGGGGTGTCTGCGCCGGTGCGCGACACCGTGATCGCGGCCGCGCGGGTGGCGAACGTGAGGATGTCGCACCATTCCTCCTCGCCGAGGGCGAGCAGGCCGTCGCGGTCCAGGCCGCGGGCGTCGAACTGGTGGACCAGCGCCGCCATCACCGTGTCGCCGGCGCCGATCGTGTCCGCGACCGTGACCTTCGGTGACGGGACCGTGACCGTGCCGAACGGCGCGCGTACCCGCAGGCCGTCGGCGCCGAGCGTGGTCACCACGACTGGCACGTGGGAGGTGTCACCGAGGAACTCGACTTCCTCGTCGGAGAGTTTGAGCACCGTTACGGAATCGAGCAGCCCCCGCAGGAACAGGCGGTGTTTCTCGGAAGCGAACGCCGGGCGGATATTCGGGTCCAGGCAGACGATTGCGCCGTGCTTCGCCGACTCAGAGGCGGCCTCCGCGTAGCGCAGCGACGCGGGCTCTAGCGCCAGGGACAGGGTCCCGAACACCGCGTAGCCCTCCTGCACCGGGACTGGCTGTGCAAAGCGGTCGGCGGTGCCGTCAACGTAGAAGGTGTAGGTCGCCGAGCCGTTCTCCGCCAGCGCGGTGACGGCCAGGGTAGTGGGCTCGTCGCCGCGGCCGCAGTTGGTGAGGTCCACGTGGGCGTCGAGAAGCGATTGGGCGAGTGCCTCCCCGAAGTTGTCGCGAGACAACCGTGACTGGAAGGAGACGTCTGCGCCGAGTCGGCCCAGAGCTCGGGCCACATTGAACGGGCCGCCACCGAGCGCGGGCACCAGCGGCGCGAGCGGGGAACGGTCCTGGGGGACAAGGTCAACGAGGGCTTCGCCGTACACAGTGATCATGGTTCCACCGTAGACTAAGTCGCATGACGTACCGGCCAACATTTCACCTGTCCCCGCCGCAAGGGCGCCTCAACGACCCGAACGGCGTCACGCTCATCGGCGATCAACTCCACGTGTTTTACCAGCATGATCCGTGCTTTCCGCACGCTGCGAAGCGCACCGGTTGGGGCCACGCCGTCACCACAATTGGGGGTGAGGAGGGCCTGGGCCAGTGGCGCCACCTTCCGGACGCGCTGTATCCGGACTTCCCGTACGACACGCACGGGTGCTACTCCGGGTCCTCCGTGGTCCACGACGGTGAGGTCATGCTGTTTTACACCGGCAACGTGAAGGAGGATGGGTGCCGCCCGACCACGCAGAACCTGGTCCGCGTTGAGGACTTGGAGGGCCCGATGGGCGGTGTGTACCACCGTGCACCGGAGAATCCGCTCATTGACGGCCCAGCCCTCGGCTTTACCGCCCACTACCGGGACCCGCACGTCACCCAGAATGAGGACGGCTCCTGGCGCATGGTGCTCGGCGCGCAGCGTGAGGAGGAGCGCGGCGCGGTGGTGCTCTACGAGTCACCGGACCTGCTGAACTGGTCGTTTGCTGGCGCGCTGCAGTTCGAGGGGCTGGACCCGCGCGTTGAGGCCGCCTACATGTGGGAGTGCCCGAACCTGCTGCGGATGCGTGACCACGCGACGGGGCAGTGGCGCGAGGTACTCGTGCTGTGCCCGCAGTACCCGGGCTCGGACGAGTGCGGCTACGTCGTCGGTTCGCTTGATGGCCTGTGGTTTCGCGTGGAGTTGCAGTTCCGGGCGTTGGACTTTGGGCATCAGTTTTACGCGCCGCAGATGGTCGCCGAGGACGATGGCGATGCGCTGTCGCTCGGTTGGATGGGACTGCCTGCCCGCGATGACACCCCAACGCTTCAGGCAGAGGGCTGGGTGCATCAGCTGACGTTGCCTCGCAGGCTCCAACTTGTCGACGGCCAGCTTCGCACCGAACTCCTTCTCCCAACCGATCCCGCGGGGATGGTCGTGCACCGCGAAGCTCTCAGGGGACAGCCGTGGGAGGCCGACCTGGTCGACGATGCCGGTGGCGTTGGTGCTCACGTGGCGTGGCGGCCTGGCGAGGCCGGGCGTGGAACGCTGAGCGTGACGGTCGGCGGTGACGAGCGCCGCGCCGAGTGCGCGCAGGGCGAACTCGTGGTGTGCGCTGACGGGGCGGCGCTCGAAGTTGTTGCCGGAGACGGGGAAGTGGCGTTCTCCTCGGCGGTCTTCGGTACTGAGGGAGCCCCATGGGGCGCTGTGGAAGTACGTGAAATCGGCCACAACCGGGGGTAATCGGACGCAAGTAAGCTGATTTATGCCCGTATAGATGTTTGACTGTGTGGGAAGAGAAAGGATTCCCACATGGACCACAAAGAAGTAGCCCGGCGGGTCCTCGCCGGGGTAGGGGGCGAGGAAAACATCGTTGGCGTCGCCCACTGCGCGACGCGACTGCGTTTCGTGCTTAAGGACGTCGACAAGGTTGCGCAGGACGCACTGGAGAACGACCCGGATCTGAAGGGCACGTTCGCAACCGGCGGCATGTTCCAGATCATCGTCGGCCCCGGTGACGTGGACATTGTCTTTGATCAGCTCAACGGCATGACCAGCAAGAGCATTGCTGTCTCCACGGAAGACCTGAAGGAAGTAGCGGCGAACCAGGGCAACTGGTTTACGCGCTTCATTAAGGTCTTTTCTGACATCTTCGTGCCGCTGATCCCAATCCTGGTTGGCGGCGGTCTGCTCATGGCGCTCAACAACGTCCTGACCGCCGAGGGGTTGTTCGGGGAGAACTCCCTGGTGGGGATGTTCCCGCAGATCCAGGGTCTGACGGAGATCATCAATGTGCTGGCCTCCGCACCGTTCGCGTTCCTGCCGGTGCTGGTGGGGTACTCCGCGACGAAGCGCTTCGGTGGCAACGAATACCTCGGCGCCGGCATGGGCATGGCGATGGTTCACCCGGCGTTGGTCAACGGCTACGACGTGGCGAACTCCGTTGCCGACGGAACGATGCCGTTCTGGGACCTGTTCGGCTTGCCAGTCGCGCAGGCGGGTTACCAGGGTGCGGTGCTGCCGGTGCTGGCGGTCGCGTGGATCTTGGCAACGATCGAGAAGTGGTTCCACAAGCGTCTGAAGGGTACGGCGGACTTCCTGATTACTCCGCTGGCAACCCTGCTGATTACGGGCTTCATTACCTTCATCGCCGTCGGCCCGTTTGTCCGCTGGCTCGGTGACCTGCTGATTGTCGGCCTCTCCAGCCTGTACGACTTCGGTGGCCCAATCGGTGGCCTGCTTTTCGGTCTGGTGTACTCGCCGATCGTGATCACTGGCCTGCACCAGTCCTTCCCGCCAATCGAGCTCGAGCTGTTTAATCAGGGCGGCTCCTTCATCTTCCCGACGGCCTCCATGGCGAACATCGCGCAAGGCGCAGTGGCCCTTGCCGTGTACTTCCTGGCGCGCAACGCAAAGCTCAAAGGTCTAGCTGGTTCCTCGGGCATCTCGGCCGTATTTGGTATCACGGAACCCGCCATCTTCGGCGTCAACCTGCGTCTCCGCTGGCCCTTCTTTATCGGCCTCGGCGCGGCCGGTATTGGTGCAATGCTGATTGCGATCTTTGATGTCAAGGCAGTTGCGCTTGGTGCGGCGGGCTTTATCGGCGTGGTCTCCATCCGCGCGAATGACATGGTGACCTTCCTGATCCTCGGCGTCATTACGTTCGTGATCGCCTTCGTGGCGGCCTACGGGTACGGGCGCTACCTGGTGGGCAAGCATGGCAGCATCGATCCGGACGCAACCGAGGATCCAGCCGCCGATGCCGCTGCCGAGCAAGCGCTGCTCGAGGCGTCCGACGAGGCGCTCCACGTCGTGGCGCCTCTCGAGGGCAACGCCGTGCCGCTTGCGACGGTCAGTGACCCGATGTTTGCCCAGGGCAAGCTGGGGAACGGCGTGGCAATCGTGCCGACGGTTGGGGAGCTGCGCGCACCCGTCGCCGGTACGGTTGCGGTCACGTTCCCGTCCGGCCACGCCTACGCAATCCGCGCCAAGGGGACCGATGGCAAGAACGTGGACATTCTCATGCACATCGGCTTCGACACCGTGAACCTCAAGGGCGAGCACTTCACTGCACACGTGAAGAAAGGTGACGTCGTAGAAGCAGGCCAGCTCCTCGCGACGTTCGATATCGATGCCATCCGCGACGCAGGATACGAAGTGACGACTCCGGTCGTTGTCTCGAATACGAAGCGGGTAGGGGAGATTGGGGCGTCGAGAAGCCTTCCTGCAGACACGAAGTTTGGCGATGCCCTCTTCTTCGTCGAGCCGAAAAAGATAGCTGAAGAAGCAAAATAAAAGTTTTTTAGAAAACTGGCAACAACCTTAAATTGGTCTGTTAATCTGTTGGTGTCTTGTTCAGCGCGCTAGCTCACAAGGGTCTAGCGGACATCACAGGAGGAAAACTATGAAACTTCGTCGCATTCTCGCCGCAGGCCTCGTGGCTTCCGCTCTTGCAGTGGGCGCACCGGTCGCACAGGCAGCACAGCCAGCGCCAGAACCGCTGGCAGGTGTCCTGCACGAGCTGAAGCGCCTCGGTGGCTACCAGGCACAGAACCTGATCCTCGTGCCTGCACTGCTGTCCTCTTTGGGCTTCCTGACGAACATCGCGACGTCTTCGCAGCGCGTCTAAATCCCACCCATTCACCCGAGACCATAGAGAGAGAACGTAAGAATGAAACTTCGTAACGCAATTGCAGTTGCCGCTTCTGTTGTTGTCCTGTCTGGCGTTGTTGCTACCGATGCAAGTGCTGCACAGTACCCAGAGCCGCTGAACAACGTCATGAACGAGCTGCGCAACTTCGCTGGCCCGCAGGGTCCGAACCTGCTGCTGGTTCCGGCTGTGCTTTCGTCCATCGGTGTCGTCAACATGGCCGTTGTGGTCATCCTGTCGATCGTTGCTGCGGCAACCGGCGTGGGCATCGCTGCTTCGAGCTAAGTGCTCACCGAGCAATAACGAACGCCCCCTTCCCTTCGCGGGAACGGGGCGTTTTCTTTCTGCTTGGGGGTTAGCGGCGTGTCGCCAGCGGGGTTGCCGGGGTGCCGCCCTTGTTTAGCCAAGCATAGACGCCGCCCATGATGAGGCCACCACCGATGTAGTTGCCGACCCACACGATGAGCCAGTTCATCAGGCCATTCGTCAGTGTGAACCCGGCGAAGTGCTCGGCGCCGATGCCGTAGCCCGCCAGGGAGAAGACGACGAAGCTGGCGATGGAGTGCTCGTACCCCATTGCGGCGAATGCGGGAACGATCAGCATGATGGCGAGGAACTTCGCGGTGAAGTCCTTGCCAGCCTGGATGGCGAGCAGCACGCCGATGTTGACCACGATGTTGGCGAAAATGCCTTCCATGAACAGCAAGCTGTCCGGCTTCGCGAGCTTGGTCTCAACGGTCGCGGCGAGGAAGCTGTCCATCCCGATCGGCTGGAACGCCGTGGCGTGCACCAGGAATACCGCGGTGATGAGGACGCCGAGCAGGTTGAAGATGGTGCAGGTGGAGACCATCAGGAAGCCCTTGAGCCAGGGGAGGCGTCCCGAGGCGCTGCCGTAGGTCATGAACATCATGTTGCCGGTGGCGAGCTCCGCACCCAGGACAACGATGACGTACAGCGAGAGGCAGAAGATAGCTGCGAACACGAAGCGGCCGTAGCCGGGGGCGCTGCTTTCTACTTGGGTGGAGGCGACGGTGGCGAAGGCCGTCATGATCGTCAAAAACATGCCGGCGAGCATGGAGCGTACCGCGAACTTGGGGAGTTCGTAGGTGTAGAGGTACGACTTGAAGCCGATTGAATCCGCAAGTGTGCCATCGAAGTTCATAGGTATGACCATACCAAAGGTCAGAACCGGGCACGAATCCACACAACCAAAAGTCGCGGTTTGCAGGCGCGCATGTTCCGTGCTTTAATATTCCAGTTGTCCGTTGCTGCGTGTTTGTTCTGCGCGTTTCCGAGCTGAGCATGTACGCCTGCGGTGCCGAAGGCGCCGTCGACAAGCGAAAAGACATCGAAGACATTGACCACGTGCGTATAGGACGGAAATCTAACGCACATCGACCCAGGTCAGGAGACCAATAGTGATTCAGAAGGAATCGCGCCTGAAGGTCGCCGACAACACCGGTGCACGTGAAATTCTGTGCATCCGTGTCCTCGGCGGATCCGTTCGGCGCTTCGCCGGCATCGGCGATACGATCGTCGCCACTGTGAAGGAAGCTGCCCCAGGCGGCAACGTTAAGGAAGGCGAAGTCGTTAAGGCTGTCATCGTTCGCGCGAAGAAGGAGACCCGTCGTCCGGACGGTTCCTACATCGCGTTCGACGAGAACGCTGCAGTGCTGATCAAGAACGACACCGAGCCACGCGGCACCCGTATCTTCGGCCCAGTTGCTCGCGAGCTGCGCGACAAGAAGTTCATGAAGATCGTTTCTCTCGCACCGGAGGTGATCTAGGGATGAAAATCAAAAAGGGCGATATGGTCCAGGTCATCTCTGGCAAGGATAAGGGCGCGCAGGGCAAGGTTATTGAGGCATACCCGAAGCGTCAGCGCGTTCTCGTTGAAGGCGTGAACCGCATGAAGAAGCACGTCGCGAACTCCTACAACGAGCGCGGCGCAGAGTCCGGCGGCATTGTCACCCAGGAAGCTCCGATCCACGTCTCCAACGTGATGGTCCTGGATTCCGACGGCAAGCCGACGCGCGTGGGCTACCGTTTCGACGAAAACGGCAAGAAGGTCCGCGTTGCAAAGTCGAACGGGAAGGACATCTAAGCATGGCTGAGAACTACACCCCTCGTCTGAAGACCCAGTACAAAGAGGACATCCGTACCAAGCTCAACGATGAGTTCAAGTACGACAACGTCATGCAGATCCCAGGTCTGACCAAGATTGTTGTCAACATGGGTGTCGGCGACGCTGCACGTGACTCCAAGGTCATCAACGGCGCACTCGAGGACCTCGCCGCGATCACCGGCCAGAAGCCACAGCTTCGCCGCGCGAAGAAGTCCATCGCTAACTTCAAGCTCCGTGAAGGCATGCCGATCGGCGCGAAGGTCACCCTCCGCGGCGACCGCATGTGGGAGTTCCTGGACCGCCTGCTGACGGTTGCTCTGCCACGTATTCGTGACTTCCGTGGCCTCAGCGACAAGCAGTTCGACGGTGCAGGCAACTACACCTTCGGCCTGACCGAACAGACGATGTTCTACGAAATCGACATCGACAAGATCGATCGCGTCCGCGGTATGGACATCACTGTCGTCACCACCGCAACGAACGACGACGAGGGCCGCGCACTCCTGCGCCACCTCGGCTTCCCGTTCGCTGACAAGGATGGCAAGATGCAGCGCGCATAACGCGTCACTGCTTTTCGACGAACACCCCTGCGACCCAACCGGGTTGCGGGGGTGTACGTCTTTTGGGGGAACCTGCAGAGCACACCCGAAAAGTACGCATGTACTGCTTTTGGGAAACGTCGGATAGACTGACATTCTGCAACAATCTCTCAGGTGAATTTGAGGAGGCCACAATGGCTTTGCAAGAAATGGTCCACGCTGGGGCCAAAAAGAAAGAGCAGCTTCTCGATAATGAGATGCCACGGTTTTTCGTCCGCGCGATTCTCGCCGGCATTTACCTGACCGCCGGTACGGCGTTCGCCGCGGTGGCGGGAAATGCGGTCAATGAATATGCGCCGGGGCTCGGCTCGGTTGTGTTCGCCTTGCTGTTCGGGCTTGGCCTGTTCGCGATCGTCATCCTGAACGCGGAGCTTGCAACGGGCGACATGATGTTTGCGTCCTGGGCGGCGACAGACAAGGTGTTCAGCTGGGGCAAGGGTATTTGGCTCGTCGTTGTGGTGACGGTGGCGAACCTGATCGGTGCGATCATTTTCGCGGCTGTGATGAGCCAGTCGGCCAAGTTCGGCTCGATGGATAATAGCCACCTGATTGTCACTCTGGTTGAGGGCAAGTTGGCGAAGCCGTTCTTCGGCGCGCTGCTTGAGGCGATCTTCGCGAACTTCATTGTCAACATGGCGATTGTTGGTGCGCTGCTGGCGAAGGAGTTCATCTCCAAGTTCGTCGTGATCCTGCCACTGATCGCTATCTTCGTTGGCCTGGGCCTCGAGCACGTTATTGCGAACTTCTCGCTGTTCTCCCTGGCGTTCCTGTCCAGCACGCCACCTGAGGGATTCACCGCCGCTGCAATCCTGAGCAACTGGGTTGCTGTGTGGATCGGCAACTTCATCGGCGGTGGCCTGTGCATCGGCGGTGTCTACGCTTGGTTGAACAAGACGAAGACGGTGTACAAGGACTAGTCGCTGAGCTCCCCGGAGTACAGATTGAAGCGCTCGCCGCGCACAAAGCCGGCGAGCGCCATTTTTGTTTCGCGGGCCAGTTCGACGGCAAGGGAGGATGCCGCAGAGACCGCAACCATTGCCGGGAAGCCCGCCATCGCGGCCTTTTGCACAAGCTCGAATGACGCGCGGGAGCTGACAACCAGGATCAGGTCGCTGGCTGGCAGGAGACCTTCGAGTAGTAGGTGGCCAATGACTTTGTCGGTCGCGTTGTGTCGACCGATGTCCTCGCGGATTACTACAGGTTCGCCGTCAAAGGTAAACGCACCGGCCGCGTGGATGCCGCCTGTCTTACGGAACTGCTTTTGGCCGGTTGCAAGGGCGCCGGGTAATCGCATCACCAGGTCCGGGTCCAAGCGGACGGGAGTGATTGGCGCGGGCACCTTGCCCATGATGTCGTCGATCGACTGCGTGCCGCACACGCCGCATGCGCTCGTGGTAGTGGTCAGGCGAATGAACTGCGGTGCAGCGGGGGAGGCCGCGGGCCCGAGGCCGATGTCGAGCGTGTTGTACGTGTTTTCGCCGTTCGGCCCGACCGCACCCGCGCAGTAGCGCGCGGAACGAACGTCCTCTGCGCTGCTGATCAGTCCCTCCGCGAACATCCAGCCGTGTGCCAGCTCGATGTCGTGGCCGGGGGTCCGCATCGTGGTGGTCAACGTGTCGCCGGTGGCGCGGATCGCCAGCGGCTCTTCCACGGTGACGGTATCGGCGCGAGTATCGCGCGCGAAGCCGCTGTCGGTGCGGGTGACTTTCGTGACGGCGAAGCGTCGATTAATCCTGCTCATACGTTTCCAGGAGCTTCGCTACCTTGGCAAGCGCCGCGCGCGTCGTTGCTGAGTCCGCATCAGTATCGCCCTGGAGCGCCGCACCGGTTGCGACGCCTACGACGAACGCCGTCGTTGGAGCCGCCGGGCGCGACGGGCCGTTGTGCGCGACGTCCGCTGTCATCTTCAGAATGTCGCCGACCAGCGAGCGCGTGAGATCCGGGGAAACGCCGAGCGTACGGGAGACCTCTTCGAGCCACTCGTGTGTTGATTGCAAACCTTCGTTGTTAGCCATGTTTGCCACCTTAGTCGCCGTTCTTGTTGATGAGCCACGCGCTCGCAGCCGTTACCATCGCTTCGGCGCCGCGGTCGAGTGTCGGCTGGAGGTCGGGCGCGAACGCTGCGCTGTGATTGCCCGGCGCATGCGGGTAGCTGGCGAAGCCGCCGAGGCCCCAGAAGGTGTACGGTACGCCGAGCGCGTCCGGGATGATCGAGAAGTCCTCGCTGGCAGGGACCTGCGCCAACGTCTGCGCTTCATCACCGAATCGCGCCTCGAAGGCGTTGCGTACCCGCTGCGTTACTGCGGCATCGTTGCTGGTGAGCGGGTAGGCGTCGTAGTACTCGAACTCGGGCAGCTGCGGGCTACGCGCTGCCTCGCACTCAGCGCGCACGATGCGTTCGATGGCCTCCTTGAGGTGCGCGCTCGTCGCCTCCGAATAGGCGCGGGTATTGATCAGCAGCTCCGCGCTATCCGGGATGACGTTGGATTTAGCTCCCGAATGGATCGCGCCGACCGTCAGCACCGCGGTTTCGGAAGCAGCAATCTCTCGGGAGACTACGGTGTGCAGCCTCGTCACAATTGTCGACGCCAACAAGACCGCATCGACGCCCATCTCAGGCATGGATCCGTGCGAACCCACTCCGTGTACTGTGACCTTCACCGAGAACGCCTGGGAGAGCACCGGGCCCGGCCGGGTCCCCACATGGCCCAACGGCAGCGTGCCGAGCACGTGTTGGCCCAAGTACACGTCGGGGTGGGGGATCGCGTCGGCGATACCGTGCTCAACCATCGAACGTGCGCCGGAGGCTGTTTCCTCGCCGGGCTGAAATACGCCTACCAGCGTGCCGGACCAAGCGTCGCGGCAAGTGTTGAACGCGACGAGGGCCGCGAGCACCGAGCAAATATGGAAGTCGTGCCCACACGCGTGGGACACCGGCACCTCCTGCCCAGTCGCAGCATCGACTTGGGTCTGCGTGCAGGCGTAGTCCTTGCCGGAGTCCTCCTTGATTGGGAGGCCGTCAGTATCACCGCGCAAGGCGACGACGGGCCCGAGGCCGTTTTCGATGGTGGCGACGACGCCAGTTTCGCCCAATACCGAATATGGGATCCCGGCTGCCTCGAGTTCCTGAACGATGCGCTGTGAGGTCTGGGTTTCCTGCATCGAGAGTTCAGCGTGTTGGTGGAACCAGTGGTAGAGCTCCTCGCGGTGCGTGCGGGTGGCGGAGAGGGCGTCGAAAAGTTCGTCGAGGTGCTTCATAGCACCGACTATACGACGCAGCGATCGGGCCAACGTGACTTGTTTCTTGTATAGAAGGAGTGTAATGTGGCCAAACGGACTTGTGCACAGATAGTTGTCTGCGCGCAAAATCCGAGAAAACATTGTACATCCAACTTTGTTGCAGGCCCCCCGCCGAGAAGCGGACCGCGTGCAAGGGAGGCGGCGAGCGCCCCGCGTTATTGAGCGTGGGGAGCGTGAAGTAGCCCCCGACAGATCATGCGGAAAACGCGACCTGGCACGACATAGTTTTGCTGGTCAGGTGGGTAGGGAACCGCAACGAGAAAGGTAAACGGTCACATCTTATGACGATGACTGATCCAATCGCAGACATGCTGTCTCGCGTGCGCAACGCGTCGCACGCACAGCACGAGAGCGTGACAATGCCTTCCTCCAAGATCAAGGCAAACATCGCCGAGATCCTGAAGCAGGAAGGCTACATTGCTGATTACAAGGTTGAGGACGCCAAGGTTGGCAAGCAGCTGACCCTGGACCTCAAGTACGGCCCGACCCGTGAGGCTGCCATCGCTGGCCTGCGTCGCGTGTCCAAGCCTGGTCTGCGCGTGTACGCAAAGTCCAACGACCTGCCGCAGGTGCTGGGTGGTCTGGGTGTGGCGATCATCTCCACGTCCCAGGGTCTCCTCACTGACCGTCAGGCCCAGGAGAAGGGTGTAGGCGGAGAAGTTCTCGCCTACGTCTGGTAAAGGGAGGTTGAAAAGACTATGTCGCGTGTAGGTAATGCACCCATCGCCATCCCGAATGGTGTCGAAGTTAAAATTAACGGTCAGGTCGTAGAGGTCAAGGGCCCTAAGGGTTCCCTCAACTTCGAGCTGCCTGAGCCAATCACCGCTGCGGTTGAGGACAACGAGATTGTCGTCTCCCGTCCGGACGATCACCGCAAGCACCGTGCGCTGCACGGTCTGTCCCGTTCCATGGTCAACAACCTCGTTGTTGGCGTGACTGAGGGCTACAAGATCAACATGGAGATCTTCGGTGTCGGCTACCGTGTCCAGGCCAAGGGCAAGAACCTCGAGTTCTCGCTCGGCTACTCCCACCCGATCCTCATTGAGGCTCCGGAAGGGATCAGCTTCGCAGTCGATGGCAACACCAAGTTCTCCATCGAGGGCATTGACAAGCAGCAGGTTGGCCAGATCGCGGCTAACATCCGCCGCCTCCGTAAGGATGACCCATACAAGGGTAAGGGCATCCGCTACGAAGGTGAGCAGATTCGCCGCAAGGTCGGAAAGACGGGTAAGTAATCATGAGCAATTCTGCAGAGAACACCAAGCGCACCCCGGTCGGCAAGGATATTTCCTCCCGCCGCCGCGAGGCTCGTGCACGTCGCCACTTCCGTATCCGCAAGACGCTGCGCGGCACCCCGGAGACCCCACGTCTCGTTGTGCACCGCTCTTCGCGTCACATCCACGTCCAGCTGATCGACGATCTCGCTGGCCACACGCTCGCAGCGGCATCCTCCATCGAGGCTGACGTGCGCGCAATGGAAGGTGACAAGAAGGCAAAGGCAGCCAAGGTTGGCCAGCTGATCGCTGAGCGCGCCAAGGCTGCAGGCATCGAAGCTATCGTCTTCGACCGCGCAGGTTACAAGTACCACGGTCGCGTCGCAGCTCTTGCCGACGCCGCTCGTGAAGGTGGTCTGAAGTTCTAATGACCACCGCAATCATCACCATCAACGGAAGGATCGCGTAATGGCCGAACGTGAACGGCGTGACGGCGGACGCTCCGCCGACAACCAGAACAAGAAGAATGAGCGCAACAACCGCGGTGGCCGTGGCCGTCGCGATGATCGTCGCAACCAGAATGATGACCGCGACAAGTACATCGAGCGCGTCATCACCATCAACCGTGTCGCAAAGACCGTGAAGGGCGGACGCAACATGTCCTTCACCGCTCTCGTCGTCGTTGGCGACGGCAAGGGCATGGTCGGCGTTGGCTACGGCAAGGCAAAGGAAGTTCCTGCCGCTATCCAGAAGGGTGCAGAAGAAGCACGTAAGAACTTCTTCCGCGTCCCGATGATCGGTGGCACCATTCCTCACCCAGTCCAGGCAGAAGAGGCAGCAGGCATCGTTATGCTGCGCCCGGCTGCACCAGGTACCGGTGTTATCGCCGGTGGCGCAGTTCGCCCAGTGCTCGAGTGCGCTGGCGTCCAGGACATCCTTGCTAAGTCGATCGGTTCTGACAACGCTCTGAACGTTGTTCAGGCAACGGTTGCAGGTCTCAAGCAGCTCGTACGCCCTGAGGAAGTTGCTGCGAAGCGTGGCAAGGACCTCGAGGACGTCGCACCTGCTCGCATGCTGCGCGCACGCGCAGGACAGGAGGCGTAAGAACAATGGCTTTGAAGATCACATTGCACCACGGCAAGGTTGGCGAGAAGCCACTGACCCGTAAGAACCTCGAGGCTCTCGGTCTGCGCAAGATCGGCCAGTCCGTCATTAAGAAGGACAACGCCGCAACCCGTGGACAGATCCTGAAGGTTCGCCACCTCGTTACCGTCGAAGAAGTTGCAGGGGAGTAGAACAACATGGCTGAAATTATCAAGCTCCATGATCTGCGCCCAGCAAAGGGCGCTAACAAACCAAAGTTCCGCGTAGGTCGCGGTGAAGCAGGCAAGGGCGGCAAGACCGCTGGCCGTGGTACCAAGGGCACCAAGGCTCGCAAGCAGGTCTCCGCAGCATTCGAGGGTGGCCAGATGCCACTTCACATGCGCCTGCCGAAGCTCAAGGGCTTCAAGAACCCGAACCGCGTGGAGTACCAGGTAGTCAACGTTCAGGCGCTCGCAGAAGCGTTCCCGAACGGCGGCACCATCACCATCGACGACATCGTCGCAGCTGGCCTGGTTCGCAAGAACCACCCAGTCAAGGTGCTGGGCAACGGCGACATCAACGTCAAGTTGGACGTCACCGCTACCAAGTTCTCCAAGTCTGCGGTTGAGAAGATCGAGGCAGCCGGCGGGTCCACCACCCAGGCATAAGCCTTCATCTTCGCGCCACAGCGCAGAGAAAAGCTCCCCACTCGTCAACGACGACGTGGGGAGCTTTCGTATTAGAGGGTTTCGACGGCGGCCAGCACACCCCGCGTAAGCCCAGGCAGCGCCCGGTAGATCGCGGTGTTCGCATGCTTTTCGACGCCCCCAAGCACCTGCTCAGCGAAGCGGGCGGGGTGCTCGGCGGTGAAGGAGCGCAGCACGGCCAACGCGGCGGCTTGATCGGCCTCGGAGGACGCGCTGAGTGCCAGGGCGCACATGTGGCTGATACAGCGGAACTCCAGCCCGATGTGGTCCGGCGGGAGGTTATCGGCGCCGGGGTCAAAGCCGACCTGGTGGTAAACGGCGGCGACGGCCGCGGCGTCCTCATCCATGACGAGTCCGTCCTTGGAAAAGTACGGGGACTCGTACGGCTGGGCAAGCGGGGAGCTTACGCCAATGAACAGGTAGAGGTGGTCTCGCTGCAACGCTTCGGCGGTGTCGCGCTCCGCTTCCAGCAGGGCGTTGATGGCTTGCTGCGAGGCGTCGTCCTCGAGCGGCCATGACTGCAGGAAGGAAGGGTCGGAGAGGGCGTCGAGAAGCGGGCCTTGCGGCTCGTCGAGAAAGATCTGCCCCACGATGTCTGCCGCGATGTGGCAGCGTTCAACTAACTCAGTGTGCATCAGATTCCGATCCGGTCGACTGCACCGTAGAACATGAAGCGGCCGAGCAGCTCCGCGATGACCACCAGGATGTACGCGACGGTGATCCACAGCATCGCGCTCGAGGTGGGGCGGCGGGTGCGGCCGCCGAACGCCAGGATGAGGCCCACGATGAACGCACCGACCAGCAGGAGCCCAATGCGGATGACGAATGCGGTCATGTTGAACTCAAACTGCGCCGGGTTCGGGCCCGCGGGGCGGCCGTAGTTGAACACCATCACGATGAAAATGAGCGGCACGACGACGGTCAGCGCGATGCCGATCCAGCGCAGCGAGGCGTGGATGAGGTCCCAGACCTCTTCCTTCTGGGCGTCGGTCTGGTCTTCGTTGCGCGCGGACGGGATGAGCTTCTTGATCAGCTCGGAGTCTTCGAGCCAGTTGTACGCCGTGAGCGCGACCGCAATCGCGAGCAGACCTGTGACCGCGGCGGAGAGGTAGAACGCTGCCGGGGTGGTCCAGTGGTTCCACGATGGGATCGTGGGCAGCATGTAGAGGCGCGCCATGGTGGCGATGAACCCGATGCCGGCAATCGCGGTGATGACCGCGATGGTTGTGCGGGTGCCCACGGAGCCCCAGTCGAAGAACTGGCAGGCAGCGAACAGGAAGCCGAGCGCCGCGAAGATGCAGCCGCCCACGAGCTCCTGGGTGAGCCCGGAGGAACTGATGTGGCGCATCACGTTCAGCGCGTTGATCGGGTTGCCGAGGTGGAAGAACGCGAGGCAGAAGCCTGCGATCATGATTGGGCCGATTGCGTAGAGCGCCGGCACACAAATGCGGTTAATCGCGTTCGCGGAGTAGCGGGTGCGTCCCACCATTGTGATGACGCCGAGGACGAAGAACGCGCCGACCGCCATCTGCCCGAACGTGGTGAAAAACGTGAGGGGCCATTCGTGCATATTCATGAGTTAGACCTCTTCCGGGTTCATGATCTCGCCAGCATCCAACGCGTCCCAGCGCTTTGCGTCCTTGTGCGGCTTGATGGTCAGGCGTGGTTCGGTAAACGTTGGGTCCGGCAGCGGCGCGATGCCGGCGACGTCGCCGTGTTCCTTGCGCAGCTCGTCGATAGGGCCCCAGTCGAGCGCGCGCGACGGGCACGCGGCCACGCACGCCGGGTCCTTGCCCTCTGCGCGGTAGTCGGCGCACAGGTCGCACTTCGTCATGACGCCCTTTTCAGGGTTGAACTGTGGCGCGGAGTAGGGGCACGCCCACTCGCAGTAGCGGCAGCCCACGCACTTGTGCGGGTCGACGGAGACGACGCCGTCCTCGCCGATGTGCATCGCGGTGGTCGGACAGACCTTGGTGCAGATCGGGTTGTCACAGTGGTTGCAGGACACCGATGTGTAGTAGGTGAACGTGTTGGTGGTCAGCTCGCCGTCGGCGTTGCGGTTCCAGTCGCCGCCCGAGTACTCGACCACGCGGCGCCAGTTCACGCCGATCGGTGTGTTGTGCTTGTCCTTGCAGGCGATCTGGCAAGCTTTGCAGCCGTTGCACAAGGTCTGGTCGAAGAAGAAACCAAGGCGCTTGCTCGGCTTGTCGTTGTTGTTAGCCATGTTGTTGTTTCACTCCTTGGTGTTGTTATTTCGCTTTTTCAACCTGGCACAGCGCCGTGTGCTGCGCGTTGCCCTTGGCAAGAGGGGAGGGATGCCAGCTGGTCAGCGTATTGACGGATGCCCCTACGTCCACGCCGCCGTCCTTCGGGTTGAACCAGGAACCCTGCGGCACCGAGATGACACCCGGTGCGATTCGCGGGGTGACGCGGGCAATGGAGCGGATCCGGCCACGCTTGTTGTAGGCGTAGACGGGGTCGTCGTTCTTGATGCCGCGTTCCTTGGCGTCGATGGGGTTGATCCAGAGGACCTGCGGGTGGGCGTCGTCGCGCAGCCAATCGACGTTGCCGTAGGAGGAGTGGGTGCGGCCCTTGGTGTGGTGGCCGATGACCTGCAGCGGGTACTCCTTGTTCTCTGCGGCTTCCTCGGCGCCTTCCCAAGTTGCGACCTGCTCCGGCAGCGGTGTCAGCTTGTCGCCTGCGATGTTCGGGTCAAACTCCCACTCCTTCGACATTTCGTAGAGCTCGGAGGAGAAGATCTCGATCTTGCCGCTCGGGGTCTCCAGGGGGTTGGCCACTGGGTCCTCACGGAAGTCTTTCAGTGCGACCGTGGTTTCGCCTTCTCGACGCCACACACCCATCTTCTTGAGCTCCTCAAAGGATGGCAGCTCCGGAATCTCCTTGCGGGATTCGTCGAGGGTGTAGCGCAGCCACTCTTCCTGGGTGCGGCCTTCGGTGAATTTGTCGCGCACACCGAAGCGTTCAGCGAGGTCGGCGATGACGTCGTAAATCGGCCGGCAGTCGTACAGTGGCTTGATCGCGCTGGAGGCCAGGATGGTGTACTCCAGGTTGCCCGCCGAGCCCTGCTGGATGATGTCGGTTTGCTCAGCGGTGGAGCAGTCCGGCAGAACGTAGTCCGCGTAGCGCGCGGACACCGTCATCTGGATGTCGCTGACGACGATGAGTTCGGCCTTGGAGTCGTCGCGAAGCAGCTCGACCGTGCGATTGAGATCGCCGTGCTGGTTCGTGTTGGTGTTGCCGGCGTATTGCCAGATCATCTTGATCGGGACGTCGAGTTTGTCTTTGCCATGCACGCCGTCCTTCGTCTTGGTCATTGCTGGGCCGTGGTCGACGGCCTGTGGCCACATTGCAACCGAGATCGAGGTCTCCACCGGGTTCTCGTACTGTGTGTTGAACGGGTACGTCATCGGCAAGCTTGCCGAGCCCTCGCGAGCGCCGGTGCCTCCACCAGGGATACCGATCTGCCCGAGCAGCGCTGCCAGCGTAAACACCGCGCGCGACTGGTTCTCGCCGTTCGCGTGGCGCTGCGGACCCCAGCCCTGGGTAATTGCGGTTGGTTTTGCGGTGCCCATCTCGCGGGCAAGCTGGCGGATCTTCTGCGCGGGTACACCGCAGACGCGGGCGGCCCACTCAGGAGTCTTTTCGACGCCATCTGGCCCCTTGCCCTCAATGTAGGAGCGGTACGAGCCGTTCTTCGGCGCGCCCTTCGGCATGTGGTCCTCGTCAAAGCCGACACAATACTTGTCCAGGAACGCTTGGTCGTGCAGGTTCTCGGAGAGCAGTACGTGCGCGATACCTGCCACGAGCGCTGCGTCGGTGCCCGGGCGGATCGGAACCCATTCGTCGCCAAGGCCGACTGCGGTCTCGGAGTAGCGCGGGTCGATCACGATGGTCTTCACGCCGTACTTGCGTTTCGTCTGCTGGGTGACGAACGTCTCGCCACCACCGGACATGCGGGTCTCAAGCGGGTTGTTGCCGAACATGACCTGCAGCTTGGAGTTCTTCACGTCGTCGAAGGAGTTCGACGTGACCCAGGAACCGTAGTGGTACGGGTAGGCTGCCGTGATCTGCGCGGTGGAGTAGTCGGCGTAGTGGTTCAGGTAGCCGCCGATGAGGTTCATAAACCGTGCGAAAGGAGTCTCGACAGGCGGCCAGGAGCGCGCGACGGTGCCGCCGATGGTCCCCGTGCCGTACGCGAGGTAGATCGACTCATTGCCGTATTTGTCCAGGATGCCCTTCATCTGGTCGGCGATTTCGTCGAGCGCCTGCTCCCAGGAGATTTCGATCCACTCGCCGTCGCCGCGCTTCGTGCCCGGCTTGCGCTTCAGCGGGGTCTTCAAGCGGTCCGGGTTGTAGATCCGGTGGCGGATCGAGCGTCCACGCACACATGCGCGGATCTGCTGCGAGCCGATGGAGTTGTCGCCGCCATCGTCGGGAAGGACGCGGGTGACGCGCCCGTCCTCAACTTGGAGGCGCAGTGGGCAGCGGGAGCCGCAGTTGACGGTGCAGGCGGACCAGACGAACTTCGGGTCGGTGCTTGTGCCTTCTGCGGCTTCGGCGACGCCGACACCTGGGGTGCCGCGCAGGAGCGTGCCAGAGACGGCCGTCGTCGCTACGGCTGCGCCTCCTACGAGGCCTGACCATTGGAGAAATTTACGCCGACTCACGGGAGTCGGCGTTGGTGTAGGTGCTGTGCTCATCGCTGTCCCTTCGAATGCGAGGATTTTCTACAGAAAAGTCGTGAATAAATGTAATATCAATTACCTATTTTTGAGTGTAGTGATTTTCAATCGAAAGTTGGAAACCCTCGCGGGGGTGCTGGCCGAATCGGGGGTTTGGCCTGCTAACTGGTAGAGTAGTGGGGTCAATCCTGTCTGGAGTGTCCCGTCTGCCCGCTACGGTGGTTGTGACGTGCACTTTTGGCAACCGTACTGTCCACTATCTCCTGCGTGAGTGCTGCAGGAGCCAGGAGGCTTTGTGTCCGCTATATTGCAAGCGTTCAAGGACCCGGATCTTCGGAAGAAGATTCTGATTACCCTTGCGTTGATGATTCTGTACCGCATTGGTGCCCAGATTCCGACGCCTGGTGTCGACTACGCGTTGATTAACTCCCGTCTGGAGGAAGTCGCTCAGGGTGACAACGCCACGATGTTCTCCATCATCGGGCTGTTCTCTGGTGGTGCGTTGCTGCAGTTGTCCATCTTCGCGATTGGCATCATGCCGTACATTACGGCGTCGATTATCGTGCAGCTGCTGACCGTGGTGATCCCGAAGTTCGAAGAACTGAAGAAGGAAGGGCAGTCGGGCCAAACCAAGATGACGCAGTACACGCGTTATCTCACGGTTGCGCTGGCGCTGCTGCAGTCCGCAGGTATTGTGGCGCTGGCCGACCGTGAGCAGCTCCTCGGCCAGGGGATTCCGGTGCTTATTGAGGACCGCAACATCTGGACGCTCATCATGATGATCATCGTCATGACGTCGGGTGCAGTCCTGATTATGTGGCTCGGCGAGATCATCACTGAAAAGGGCGTCGGCAATGGTATGTCCCTGCTGATCTTCGCTGGTATTGCGACGAAGCTTCCGTCCGAGGGTGCCTACATCCTGAAGAACTCCGGCGCGGTTACCTTCGCCATGGTCGTTGCGGCGATCATTGCGTTGGTCGTCGGCATCATCTTCATCGAGCAGGGCCAGCGTCGTATCCCGGTGCAGTACGCCAAGCGCATGGTTGGGCGCCGTCAGTACGGCGGTTCTTCTACGTACCTGCCGCTCAAGGTCAACCAGGCTGGCGTTATTCCTGTGATTTTCGCCTCCTCGCTGATGTACGTTCCTGTCTTGATCACGCAGATCGTGACCATGAACAACACGACTCCGCCGGACAACTGGTGGATGAACAACGTCATGGCGTGGCTGCAGAACCCAGGCTCCTGGCAGTACATCCTGGCGTACTTCGCCATGATTATCTTCTTCTCCTACTTCTACGTCTCTATCCAGTACGACCCGGTCGACCAGGCAGAGAACATGAAGAAGTACGGTGGCTTCATCCCAGGCATTCGTCCGGGTCGCCCAACCGCCGAGTACCTCGCGTTCGTGATGAACCGCCTCCTGTTCGTTGGCGCGCTCTACCTTGCACTCATCGCGATCCTGCCGAACCTGGCGCTCGACGCCGGCATTGGTGGCGCTGGCCGCGGTGGCATGAGTGCGTTCGGCGGTACGGCTATCCTGATTATGGTGTCCGTAGCATTGACTACGGTCAAGCAAATTGAATCCCAACTTCTCCAATCCAACTACGAAGGACTGTTGCGATAATGCGACTTGTACTACTTGGCCCTCCCGGCGCTGGCAAAGGCACTCAGGCAGCCATTCTCTCCGAGAAGCTCGGCGTTCCGCACATCTCCACCGGTGACCTGTTCCGTGCGAACATCGGCCAGGGCACCCCGCTTGGCGTCGAAGCGAAAAGCTACATCGATGCTGGCAAGCTGGTCCCGACCGACGTCACCGCGCGCATGGTGGAAGACCGACTCAGCCAGGAAGATGCTGCGAACGGCTTCCTCCTCGACGGTTTCCCGCGCACCGTTGAGCAAGCAGAGATCCTGAAGGAGCTGCTGAGCAAGCAGGGCCTGAAGCTGGACGGCGTGCTCAACTTTGTTGTCGACGAAGACGTGGTGGTCGAGCGCATGCTCGCCCGTGGCCGCGCGGACGACAATGAGGAAACGATCCGCACCCGCCTCAAGGTCTACCGCGACGAAACCGCGCCGCTGATTGATCACTACGGCGACGAGATCATCTCCATCGACGCTGTTGGTGACGTTGATGAAATCAACGAGCGCGCGATGGCGCAGCTGAAGAAGTAACATACAGCGTCTATGTAGGCGCAAGGGCCGGTAGGGACTCGACGAGTGCCTACCGGCCCTTTTACGCAGTAACTCTAGGAAGGAAGCGAATGATGGGGTTCCGGAAACGCAAGATTGTCGCAAAGACACCTGAGCAGCTCGACGCGATGGAGAAGGCAGGCCGAATCGTCGGCCTGGCGCTGCAGGAGGTGCGTGCGGCGGCCGCCCCCGGCAAGTCGACGCTCGACTTAGACAAGGTCGCCGAGACTGTTATCCGTGATCACGGGGCCACGCCCACGTTTTTGGGGTACCAGGGGTTTCCGGGCTCGATCTGTGCGTCAGTCAACGAGGTAGTCGTGCACGGAATCCCGAACAAAGAGACTGTGCTCCGCGAGGGAGACCTGGTCTCCATCGACTGTGGCGCGACCTTGCATGGTTGGGTAGGGGATTCCGCGTGGACGTTCGGTGTGGGTGAGCTCGAAGCGGACGTCGAAAAGTTGAACCAGGCAACAGAATGGGTGCTGTACGAGGGGCTGAAAGCGATGGTGCCGGGCAACCGGTTGACCGACGTGTCGCATGCACTCGAACGCGCGACGTACGCAGCAGAGGAGAAGTTCGGAGTGGAGCTCGGAATTGTGGACGGGTACGGCGGCCACGGGATCGGACGCACGATGCACGAGGATCCATACCTTGCCAACGAGGGAAAACCCGGGCGCGGCCCTGTGATCCAGGAGGGGTCGGTGTTGGCGATTGAGCCGATGCTGATCCTCGGCGGGGAGATCGACACGGAGGTGCTCGGTGACGACTGGACGGTCGTTTCCATCGACGGCGCCCCGGCATCGCACTGGGAGCACACGGTCGCCGCCACGGCTGACGGGCCGCGCATCCTCACTGTCCGCGAAGCGAAGTAAGCTATACTGCCCACATGCGTTATCAACCTCGACATGCGAAGCCATCCCAACTGAGCCGCAAGCTTGCCGGTTTGAGTGTTGGAATTGGCGTCGCCGCCTCCCTGCTTGCCCAGCCAGCGATGGCGGAGGCGCAGCAGATGCCAGCGATGTCTTCGAATGGTGGACTGGGTGCCCTGCTTGAGCAGACGCAGTCTCAGCTCTCCAGCATCGGCTCCAGTACGCCCGACGCCCGTGAGCGAGCATGGCAAACCCGCAACTCGCTGCGCGCGCAGGCCGACGGATTGGCGGCAATCAACAAGGACTTGCCAGCCCAGGCGAAGGCCAGCATCGATGCTACTGTCGAACGCTTCTACCCAGGCCTGATCGCCGAGAAGACTCCGAAGCCAGCGCCGAAACCAGCTGCACGCCCGGCGCCACCTGCACAACCCGCGTTCGATTACGGACCATGCCCGAAGGACGCGAAGGTGTGTGTGGATACCGGCGGACGCCGTTCCTGGCTGCAGAATAACGGCCAGATGTACTACAAGGCTGACCTGATCGGTCCGGGCAGGCCGGGCCTTGATACGCCGAAGGGTACGTTCTACGTCAACCGCAAGGTGAAGGATGAGATCTCGTGGGAGTTCGGCAATGCGCCGATGCCGTACGCGACGTACTTCACCAACAACGGTATCGCGTTCCACCAGGGTGATCCGTCGATTCTCTCGCACGGCTGCGTTCGCATGTACCGCGCGGACGCCCAGCGCTACTTCCAGGATCTCGCTATCGGGGACAAGGTCTTCGTCTTCTAGCTGCTCCATTCTTTTCGACGCCCACCTGCGGACTTAGCTTCCCAGGTGGGCTTGTGTTTGCGCTGGTGAAGGGATATAGTTGACCACTGGTGTTTATGCACCACGTAGTACAAGTATGTTTTACGTCAGCTACCAGCGGAAACATTGCGCATCAATGAGGATCGCTGTGTTCCGTGAGCTATAGGAAGTGGAGTGTATGGCAAAAGAAGGCGCCATTGAGGTAGAGGGTCGCATCGTCGAACCTTTGAAGAATGCTATGTTCCGTGTCGAGCTCGACAACGGGCATGAGGTCCTTGCTCACATCAGTGGCAAGATGCGCCAGCACTACATCCGCATCCTTCCTGAAGACCGGGTCATCGTGGAGCTGTCTCCATACGACCTGGACCGTGGGCGTATTACGTACCGCTACAAGTAATTTCGTTTGAAGCCTCCTTACCCAGACGCGTGGCGTTGCTGCGCGTCGCTTACCTTTGGCTACGGTGGCCAAAGCCACGTGTATCACGGCCCATCCTCCGGTACGGTCCGGATAAAGAGTCGGTTGGCGTGGGCGGATAGGGAGAAAACCGCCGTAACAACCCGAAAGGTACGTTCCACATGGCACGTCTAGCTGGTGTTGATCTTCCGCGCAATAAGCGCATGGAGATCGCACTTACTTACATTTATGGCATCGGCGCAACCCGCGCCAAGGAGCTGCTCGAGAAGACGGGCATTTCTCCAGACCTGCGTACGGACAACCTGAGCGACGATCAGCTGTCCGCACTGCGTGACGCAATCGAGTCCTCCTACACCGTAGAGGGCGACCTGCGTCGTGAGGTGCAGGCAGACATCCGCCGCAAGATTGAAATCGGCTCCTACCAGGGCCTTCGTCACCGTCGTGGCCTGCCTGTTCGCGGGCAGCGCACCAAGACGAACGCTCGCACTCGTAAGGGCCCGAAGAAGACCATCGCAGGAAAGAAGAAGTAATCCATGCCTCCTAAGACTCGTTCCGGTGCGCGCCGTGGTGGCCGTCGCATCGTAAAGAAGAACGTGGCTGCTGGCCACGCATACATCAAGTCGACCTTTAACAACACCATCGTCTCGATCACGGATCAGACCGGTGCTGTTATCTCCTGGGCTTCCTCCGGCCACGTTGGCTTCAAGGGATCCCGCAAGTCCACGCCGTTCGCTGCTCAGATGGCAGCTGAGAACGCTGCTCGCAAGGCGATGGACCACGGTATGAAGAAGGTTGACGTTTTCGTCAAGGGTCCAGGCTCCGGCCGTGAGACCGCAATCCGTTCGCTCCAGGCTGCTGGCCTGGAGGTGTCCTCGATCTCTGACGTGACCCCACAGCCGTTCAACGGCTGCCGTCCGGCGAAGCGTCGTCGCGTTTAAGGCAGAAAGGAAAAGAGGTAATACATCATGGCTCGTTATACCGGCCCTGCTACCCGTAAGTCCCGTCGCCTCCGCGTCGATCTCGTCGGCGGTGACATGTCCTTCGAGCGTCGCCCATACCCTCCGGGGCAGGCTGGCCGCGCTCGCATCAAAGAATCTGAGTACCTGCTCCAGCTCCAGGAGAAGCAGAAGGCTCGCTTCACCTACGGAGTGATGGAGAAGCAGTTCCGTCGCTACTACGAGGAGGCCAACCGCCTCCCAGGTAAGACCGGCGACAACCTGCTGATCCTGCTTGAGTCCCGTCTGGACAACGTTGTATACCGTGCAGGTCTGGCGCGCACACGTCGCCAGGCACGTCAGCTTGTTTCCCACGGTCACTTCACCGTGAACGGCAAGCGTATCGACGTTCCTTCTTACAAGGTCACGCAGTACGACATCATCGATGTTCGTGACAAGTCCCGCAAGATGCTCTGGTTCGAAGAGGCCCAGGACAACCTGCTGGACGCCGTTGTTCCGGCATGGCTCCAGGTCGTTCCGGACACCCTGCGCATTCTCGTGCACCAGTTGCCGGAGCGCGCTCAGATCGAGGTGCCGCTGCAGGAGCAGCTCATCGTCGAGCTCTACTCGAAGTAAGCCCGCTTACTTCACCCCGCACTGCGTCGATACGTACGTATACAAGTGGTGCGATATCTTTCCGAAAGTCCATATTCTCGCGGCTTCATATAGTGGTAGCCGGAAAAGGAGAAGTTCATGCTCATCTCACAGCGTCCGCAGCTGACCGAGGAGTACATCGATACCAACCGCTCGAAGTTCATCATCGAGCCACTCGAGCCAGGTTTTGGTTACACGCTGGGTAACTCCCTGCGCCGTACGCTGCTGTCGTCCATTCCGGGCGCAGCGGTTACCTCGATCAAGATTGATGGTGTGCTCCATGAGTTCACCACCATCAACGGTGTGAAGGAAAACGTTTCCGAGATCATCCTCAACATCAAGGACATCGTGCTGTCGTCGGAGTCCGACGAGCCAGTCGTGATGTACCTGTCCGTTGAAGGCCCGGGAGTCGTTACCGCCGGCGACATTGAGACGCCAGCTGATGTTCAGATCCACAACCCGGATCTGCACATCGCTTCGCTCAATGAGCAGGCACGCCTTGAGATGGAGCTTGTCGTGGAGCGTGGCCGTGGCTACGTCCCGGCGATGCCGAACTCTGGTGGGGAAGCCGGCCGCATTCCGGTCGACCAGATCTACTCGCCAGTGACCCGTGTTGCCTACAAGGTTGAGGCAACCCGTGTTGAGCAGCGCACTGACTTCGACAAGCTGATCATCGACGTGGAGACGAAGAACTCCATGTCTGCTCGCGACGCGTTGGCTTCGGCCGGTTCCACCCTGGTGGAGCTGTTCGGCCTGGCACGTGAGCTGAACACGGCAGCAGAAGGCATCGAGATCGGCCCGTCCCCACAGGAGACGGAGTACATCGCGGCTTACAACCTGCCGATTGAGGATCTCAACTTCTCCGTCCGGTCCTACAACTGCTTGAAGCGCGAGGGCATCAACACCGTCGGCCAGCTGGCTGAGTGCTCTGAAACCGACCTGATGGATATCCGCAACTTTGGCGAGAAGTCCATCAATGAGGTCAAGATCAAGCTCGCCTCCATGAGCCTGACGCTGAAGGACGCTCCGGAAGATTTCGACCCGACCCAGATCGAAGGCTACGACGCTGAGACTGGTGACTACGTCGACGACACCGCGGAAGAAACCGAGTAAACCAAGAGCACGCGCTCACAATCCCATACGAGGAGTACGAAAATGCCTACCCCGAAGAAGGGTGCCCGTCTCGGAGGGTCCGCCGCCCACCAGAAGCACATTCTGTCTAACCTGGCGCAGTCCCTGTTCGAGCACGGCGCCATCACGACGACCGATGCAAAGGCGAAAGCACTTCGCCCATACGCTGAGAAGCTGATCACCAAGGCGAAGGGCGGTTCCCTGCAGGAACGCCGCGCTGTTGCTGCGAAGCTTCCGAACAAGCAGATCGTTGCATACCTGTTCAACGAGCTTGCACCGAAGTTCGAAAACCGCAACGGCGGCTACACCCGCCTGATCAAGGTTGCACCTCGCTCCGGCGACAACGCTCCAATGACCCAGATTTCCCTGGTTCTGGAGCCAGCTGAGGCGAAGGCTTCCAAGGAGGACTAATCCTTCGCTGAGTGAGCTTTTCTAGCTCAACCACATGAGACCCCGCGTGCACCTTCACGGTGTCGCGGGGTTTTCGCATTCTAAGAGCACGCGACCAGTTTGCTAGCCTGTAACGAATGAACACGATGCGGCTGCGTTTCGACATCGCCTATGACGGCACCGACTTCCACGGCTGGGCCCGGCAGAAAGGAGACCTGCGGACCGTCCAAGGAACCGTGGAGGACGCGCTCGCGCTTGTGCTGCGCCACCCCGTCGCCCTGACGGTCGCGGGCCGTACGGATGCGGGGGTGCACGCCCGCGGCCAGGTGGCGCACGCAGACATCGACCCGGCCGCGTTGCAGCAGCGCTCTCTTGACGGTGATCCTGCGCGCCTGGTGCGTCGCCTTGCCAAACTGCTACCGGATGACATCCGAGTTCACCAAGTTCGGGAGGTCGCCCCTGAGTTCGACGCCCGCTTCTCGGCGATGGCGCGTCACTACATCTACCGCGTCACTACTAGCCCAGCGGGGGCGCTGCCGACACGGACGCGTGACACTGCGGTGTGGGCTCGCCCGGTCGACGTGCAACTGATGCAGCAGACCGCCGACGTGCTGCTCGGGTTGCACGACTTCGCGGCGTTCTGCAAGCCGCGACCGCACGCGACGACGATCCGCGACGTGCACAGCTTCCGCTGGGTGGACGCTTCCACGGAGGCGGAGCCGCAGCTCTACGAGGCACACATCAGTGCCGACGCGTTCTGTTGGAACATGGTGCGCGCGTTGACCGCGACGTGCCTCACGGTCGGGCAGGGTAAGCGCGACCTGGCGTGGGCCACTGGACTGCTCGACGCCACTGAGCGGCGCGCCGACGTACCGTTAGCCCCCGCGAAGGGGCTGACCTTCGACCACGTTGTGTACCCACCAGAGCAGGAGTGGGAGGCACGAGCCAACACAACTCGTGATCGGCGTTCGCTCTGAGAGCGCAAAGCGATAAGATTTCACCAGTCTCAACGTCTTAGGTCTCGAAGGAGTACGCGTGGTCACTGCTGGGATGTTCATAGCAGCGGTACTTGTGTTTGTGCTGCCAGGATTCCTGGTCAACGTCATCTCCGGCATGCGTGTGCCGGCGTCGGTGGTGGCGTCGATACCCGTGAGCTTCGGCATTATTGGCTTCAGTGCCTGGTCTTGGGGCCTGACTTCGGCGAGGTTTTCGCCGTGGACGTTCTCTGTGAGCGTGGAGTTTGTGATGTTGTGTGCTGCGGGGTGGCGCTACGCGTTTGCGCGCCGCGCCCGCGAGCGCTGGACTGGCACCGGGCAACTGTCGTGGCGTCGGGCGCTGCTGCCGGGGACTCCGCAGGAGCGGCGCGAAGGCAGCGTGGTTGACCCCGTCTGGGTGCTGCCGCTGCTTGGTGTGATTACGGGGTCGGCGATGCTGATCAGTGACAAGCTGCGGTGGCTACAGGGAACTCCGCTGGGTTTGGCAAATATCGTGCAGGGTTGGGATTCCCAGTGGCACGCCAATACTGTGCGCTTCATCATGGATGAGGGGATTGCGTCGCCAACGCGCATGGGGGAGTTGATGTACCAGGAGACGCACAGTTCGCTGTTGTATCCCTCGGGGTACCACGCGGGGGTTGCGTTGTTTGCCAAGACCGCTGGGATGGCGCCGATCCCCGCGCTGAATGTGGCGCAGGCGATCGTGCCATCGGTGGCGGCTTGCGTGTCCGTGGCGTGCCTGGTGTTTGCGTTTCTGCGGTCGCGGGGGCTGACGGCGCAGATCGCGGCGGGGTTCGCGCCGCTGCTGGTGTACGGTGCGCCGCAGCTGATGTGGGTGTCGGATTTTGTTGGCATGTGGCCGTACATGATGGCAGTTGCGCTCACGGGCATTGTGATTTGGCAGTTCCTGGAGGTGCCACGGCATCACAACTCGGCGTTTGCGGCGGCCATCGGGTTCTTCGGGGTGGTGGCGGTGCACCCGTCGCCGGTGACCACGATTGCGCTGGCGGTGGCCTTCGCTTGGTGCTTTTCGACGCTTCTTCGTCCCGTCCGTTCACGCCTCGTGGACACTGTCTGGTTAGCGGCCCCGGCGCTTGCCGGTGCGGTGCTGTTCCTGCCACAGATGTTTGCTGGTTCCGAGCAGGCGCAGGAGGTCGCGGGGTGGTCTACTCCGGAGGATGGCACGGCGCCAAATCCGTGGGCGCTCGCGATCACGATGGATACGCGCCACGTCACTGAGTACTTCCCGAACTACAACCCGACTGTGCTGCTGTGGCTCGCGCTCGTGGGGGCGGTGGCGCTTGTGGCGTGGCGTCGCCAGGTGTGGCCGGTGGCGTTCTACGTCCTGTCACTTGCGACGGTGGTGCAGGCAACCGCACCGCTTCCGCCGGTGCTGGACGTGGTGCCTTCGCTGGTTTCGGGGCTGCACTACAACACGGCGCACCGCCTGGTGTTGCCGGTGGTGATGTGCGTCATCGTCGCGGCGGCCATAGGGGCCTCGGTGATGATTCGGATGCTGACATTGGCGCCGGTTGCCGCGCGTGAGGGCACGGTGGTGGCGAAGGGGGCGTCGACAATTGGGGCGGTGCTCGTGTCTCTCGTGGTGGCTGCGAGTACTGCGACCGCCGTGCACGCGAATGCAGCTCAATCGGCGGAGGGCATTTACACCGCTCCGCGCGTTGGTGGGCGGATGGTCAACGATGACGACCTGGCTGCGTTCGACTGGCTCGCGACGCAGCCTGCGGCGTGGGAAGGCGTGACCTATGGCGAGCCCGCAGACGGGCATTCGTGGATCTACGCCTACAACGGCGTGCCGACGCTCTCACGGCACTACCTGTGGCCGGCGAAGACACGAGGCGACGACACCGCAACTGCGCTGTTCGACGTAGAGATGCTCGGGCGTGGCGTACTCGGTGACGCGACAGCAAAGAATGCAGTAGACCGGGCCGTTGAGCGGCTGAATATCAAGTTCTACATCGCATCGCCGCCGTCGTTCTGGGCGCAGCAGCCACCTCGCGTGAACCTGAATAATGGCACCGCCAACAGCGCCCTGACCCCGGTGTACGTGAAGGACGACACGGTGATCTTCGCGGTGAACGAGGCGTTTACGCGCGCCGAGCTTGCGAAGATGCAGGCTGACGCCGTCAAGCACGGCTCGGAACCGCTGGAGCTTTGGTAGTGTAAGGCAGCGTTATTGGTTATTGGGGGATACAACATCGGGGGTATACATGTCGCAGCGATTGTTGCCAACAACGCGACCGCAGGTGTCGGGGCACAGGTTCATGCAGCGCCGCGTGGAGCACGGCCTCATCTACGGCGACATCCGGATGATCCATGACCCGCTGGCGGCGCGGCGCCGCGCGGGGATCTTCGGGGCGGTCGGGGTGGTGCTGATCGCCGCGGTGATGGGGCTATTCGCCTGGATGAGCCCGAACCCGCACCCCGGTGAAGCCCCGATCGTGCGAGCTACTGACGGCGGCCTGTACGTGCGTGTCGACGGCACCTTGCACCCTGTGACGAACTTGACTTCCGCTCGCCTCATCGCCGGGGAGGCCGCCGAGCCTGCCCGCGCCGGTGGGGACTACTTGGCCACGGTGCCGCGCGGCCTGCCAGTGGGCATCGTCGCGGCTCCTGGGATGTTTGCCCCTGAGGCCACGGAGGCGCATGCCTGGTCCGCGTGCCACACCGAGGGCAAGGTCACGGTGGTCGCGGGTCAAGCGCCTGCGCCGCTACCGAGGGGCACGGCGGTGCTGGCGGTGGCGGATCACCGTGAGTGGGTCGTCGACGCGCACGGCCGTAGGCAGCTGCCGCCATCCACCACGCCGGAGGGGCGCATCATGCGCCGTGCCCTGGGGATCGACGCCACGACGCCGCGCTGGTCGCCGCCGAACGCGGTGCTTGGTGCCCTGCGCGAGGGTCCGGCGTTCACGCTGCCACCGCGCCTCCCTGAGGTACTGCGCACCCCGGAGACTACCTGGGTGCTTACGGAGCACGGCGGTGTGCAGCAAGTCTCTGACACGGCCGCCCAAGTGCTTCTCGACGCCGGCGCCGCATCCCGCAACGTCAACCGCGCAGACATCGCGCACTACCCGGACGCGCAGCCGCCACTGGACCTGCGCATCCCGCACGAGGCTCCGCGCTGGGTGCAACCCACACAGGACACGGTGTGCGTGAACGACAAACGTGGCGCAGCCACCTGGCCGAAGGACGACGGTGAGGTGCTCGAAGGGGCGATAGCGCTGGCGGGGACGGGCACCGCGACCCACTTCGCGGGACTACGCGAGGGCGCCGTCGGCGTGGATACAGGGCAAGGCCTGCTCGTGGTGTCGCCGGAGGGCTCCCGCCACGAGGTCGCCGGGCGGGACACGCTGGAGCTGATCGGCGTGCGCCACACCGAGGAAGCGCCGTGGCAGATCGTTGCGCTGCTGCCGAGTGGAGCTCCGCTCGAGCGGTCGGTGGCGCTGAAACCGGTGGCGTCTTAGAGCCCGCGGCGTCCGCGGCCCCCACGGAGGGAGCGCGCCACGATCGTCAGCGCGATGCATGCCAAGAGCCCACCGAGTGCCAGCCCGGCGCGCCGGGCCGCAAGGGATGCGGTGGGCAACGGTGCGTCGATGGTGGTGACGGTTGCCTCGCGCGGTGGCGTGGGTGGGAGTTGCGTGACGATGTCTTCTGGGCGCAGCGCCCCGCCGTTGGGTTCCGCGGCGGCGTAGACGATCTCACGCACTTGTTGCGGTGAGAGGTGTGGATAGCGGTCGAGGAGGAGGGCGATGGCGCCACTGACGACGGGTGCGGCGAAGCTGGTGCCCACGTAGGGCTGCACGGTTGGTGTGCCGTCGGGTTGGAGCTCGCCGGTGATGCCGGTGGCGAACCCTGCGCCGTCGGACGCGAGGACCACGGGTGTGGTGCCGCGGGCGGAGAGCGGCGGCTTTGGGGATGCGATGGAGTAGTCGGCGACAGTGTGGGAGTCCTCGCGTGCGCCGACGGCAAGGACCGTGGGCATGTGCGCGGGGAAGACGGCGAAGCCGTGGGCGCATTCGTTGGTGGCGTTGCCGGCGGCGGCCACGACGACGGCGCCGGAGGTTTCGGCGCGGTGGAGTGCGGCCTCCAGCTCGCGGGTGTCCAGGCTTGTGGCGAGGTAAGGCGGCATGCAGGAGACGACTGAGATGTTGATGACGCGTGCGCGCTCGTCGACGGCGTTGTTGATGGCGTCAGTGAGGGTGGCGAGTGATCCTGCGGCCTGCTCTTCGCGGTAGTGCGCGGAGGTTTGCCGGATGGAGATGAGGTGCGCTGCGGGCGCGATGCCGAGGTCGCGGCTGGCGATGATGCCGGCGACGATGGTGCCGTGGCTGTCGCAGTCGAAGAATGGATCGGGGTCGTCGGGTGTGACGAAGTCCCGGCCGGGTGTGACCGGCGGCAGTTGCGGGTGCCGCGCGATGCCGGTGTCGATGACGGCGACGCGCACCCCGCGTCCACTCGCGTGGCTGCGGGACGCGGCGACGGATGGGTCAGGCTCCAGTGGCGTGTCGCGGTCTGGCGGCAGGTGCGCGGGGCGGGCGCAGGCGTAGTCCTGGGCCTGCGCCGGTGGGGCCGGGATCGAGATTGGCAGCGTCGTTCCAACGGCGAGCGGGACGCAGAGGGTGACGAAGAGGCGTCGAGAAGCAGTGGTGCGCATGGGCTTACAGCCCCCGGATGAGGTCGAACAGCCCGGTGAGGTGCACCGCGAGCGGGATGACTGCGATGATGGCGGCGGCTTCGGCGCGCTCGAACCACACCACCGTGGTTGGCTCGAGGTCAGGCACGCGGCGCGACCAGATGACGGCGGTAGCGCACACAATGGCGATGCAGCCTGCGGCCACGAGGAACGCTGGGTGCGGGCTTGACTCGTATACGGTGGCGAGCACCACGGCACCGAGCGCACCGAGGGCCAGCGCCGTCAGTGCTATTCGCGGGGTGGGGTAGTGGTGGCGCACCGCGTGGATGAGTAGCGCGCCAGCCATGCAACCGGCGAGTGCGACGCGCCAGCCCAGTGCGGCGTCCATCGTGGCAATGCCGTAGAGCGCTGGTAAGCAGCAGGTGGTCACGGCACATGCAATCGCGGCAGATACGGTCAGCGCGGTGAGGCTGCGTGTATCGACGTCATGCTGGTACACATCCGAGCGATCAAATTCCTCGCCAGCGGTGGGGATGCGTGGCACCTTCAAGCCCGCGGCGGCCGTGGCGATATGGGGCGTGAGCATGACCAGCAGCAACCCGAGCAGCACGACCACCGCCGCCCCCGCGTGGTGCTGCGGCAACCACGCACCGAGCGAGGCCGCGGCAAGGAGCAGCGCGCACACCGCCGCGAAGGTCGTGACCGCCGCACCGCACAGCCTGAGCATCGCGCCGATGACCACGCAGGCCACGGCGGTGATCGCGGCGGCTAGCATCCCGATTGCCGTATCGCTCGACCCGTCCCACGTAGCCGGAGGCCCAGCCACCCAGGCGCCGACTGCGAAAGGGGCCGCGCACAGAAACGCTACGTAAACCGCGCTGCTTCGCGCCGCGAGCGACAGCACCAGCGCCGCCGCAGCAGCAAGGCCCGCGCCGAACGCCACTCCGCCGACCGTGCCAGCCACCGCTGCAATGCACAGCAGGCCCAGCAGCGTCGCGCCGATGTGTAGGCCACGCACGTCGCGGGCAGAGGCCGCGGCCGCACTCAGGGAATGGGCCGCGTCGCGGATCACGGGCGGTGCCGCCTGCTCCTGTGGGCGCATCACCGCCGTCGCGCCGTTTCGCATCTTGAGCTGGTACAACGGCGCATGCCCATCGAGCGGGATGCCAGCTACGTTGGTGAACTCCCAAGGGCGGTGCAGCTGCGGCAGTTCCACGAAGCGCGCGATCTCGGGTATCAGTTCGTAGAGCGACGAGGACGTCGGCAAACTGAGGTCGATATCGCGGTGAAGCGAAGCGACGTCGATACGGATGGTGACGTGCACGATGTGATGCGTTGCAGAAACTGCCACGATGAATCCCCCCGGAAAACAAACAAATGCGCGACTTGGCGCTTAACTTGAACAATGTAGCGCACCATCGCCTAGAATGCATGCAGACGTTGCGCGAGGGGGATTGCGCAACCGGGGAAATGCATGAGGGGGAAAGCATGCTTGGTCTTGACCACGAACCAGTCGTGACACCATCGACGGCGCACACACTCGCGCCGCCACCACCACTGCCGACCGGCCAACTCCGCGCCGAAGCGGTACCGCAGGCGCACAAGGACCAGCCGATGCCACTGTTGAAAGTACTGCTGCCCGTGGTCATGGTGGTTGCCATCGGCGCGGTGATGGCGCTGATGGTGATGTCCGGGCGCACCGTGAGCCCAATGATGCTCATCTTCCCGGTCATGATGCTCTTCGGCATGGTCACCATGTTTTCGCCACAGGAGCGCCAGGGCGACATCGACGAGACACGCCGGGTCTACCTGCGGCACCTGGACGCCCTCGCCCACCGGGCGCGCAGCAACGCCGAGATCCAACGCGAGCACGCTGAATACCTCCACCCGGCACCGAACGCCCTGCTCACGGCGGTGCCTGCGGAGCGTGTCTGGGAACAGTACGCCGCCTCGCCGTACGCGCTGCAGGTGCGCATTGGTGTTGGCGCGGTGGCACTGCATACCCCAATCGAGGTCGACGACCCTGGCTCGCCCGAGGACCTCGACCCGGTGTGCGCGGTGAGCCTGCGCAGGACGGTCGCCGCGGTGAACACGATCCAAGAGATGCCGATCGTGGTGGCGCTCAATGCGTTTCCCGTGATCACGATGGTGGGGCCGCGTGCGGCGGAGGTCGCGCGCTCGATCGTTGCCCAGCTAGCGTTTTTCCACGGCCCGGAGCTCGTCGGCATCGACGCCACCCAGGCGCCGAGCGAATTCGAGTGGGTGAAGTGGCTGCCGCACTCCGCCACGCCGGAGGCGGCCGAGTTCCAAGTCATACTTCTCGACGCCACCACCCACCCCTCAGTGATCTCCTTCAGCACTAGCGCCGCCAGCAGCGAGAACGCGTGCGTGCTGGTTATCCACCCGGACCCGGACTGGCTGGTGGACGAGGATGCGTTCCACCTGGTCTGCGACGACGAACTCCACGCACTGACCGGGATGGGCCTGGAGTTTCTGGGCAGGCCCGACAGGATCGGTGTTGCGGAGGCGGAGCTCATCGCGCGCCAACTGGCGTTCTATCGCCGCCCCGAACAGCTCAGCGCCGAAAGCGCCTCCCACGGAGGCAAGCTGCTCCCGATGCTCGGCATCAACGACATCGCCGAGCTCAACGAGCACACCATGTGGACCGGACGCGAAGGCACCCGACAGCGCCTCATGGTCCCGATTGGCTCGACTGCCCAGGGCCAGGCCCTCTACCTGGACCTGAAAGAGTCCGCCCAGGGCGGGATGGGCCCACACGGGTTGTGCATCGGTGCGACGGGGTCCGGAAAATCGGAACTTCTCAGGACGCTCGTGGTGGCGCTTGCCGCCACGCACTCGCCGGAGGAGCTCAACCTCGTGCTCGTGGACTTCAAAGGCGGCGCAACGTTTCTCGGCTGCGAGTCCTTGCCTCACACCTCGGCGGTCATTACCAACCTGGAGGACGAATCCATCCTGGTTGAGCGCATGTACGACGCCATCTCCGGTGAGATGAACCGTCGCCAGGAGCTGCTGCGCAAGGCTGGGAACTACGCCAATATCACCGACTACACCGCGGCCCGGCTCGCGGGCGAGGATCTCGCGCCGCTGCCGGCGCTGGTGATCATCCTGGACGAGTTTTCTGAGTTGCTCAGCCAACACCCGCACTTCGCTGACCTGTTCGTGGCCGTCGGCCGACTTGGCCGCTCGCTGGGCGTGCACCTGCTACTTGCCTCCCAGCGCTTGGAGGAGGGCAAGCTGCGCGGGCTGGACTCGCACCTTTCCTACCGAATTGGTCTCAAGACGTTCTCCGCGGCCGAATCCCGCCAGGTGCTCGGTGTGCCGGACGCCTACGAGCTACCCAGCGAGCCCGGCGCGGGCTTCTTGTCCACGGGCTCAGGCGACTTGGAGCGTTTCCGCGCGGCGTACGTGTCGGGGCCGCTGGAGCGCGCCCGCGGCGTGACCAGGCGCGAGGCGGCCGTGGAGGTTCGCCTGTTTCACGGGTGGGAGCCTCCGCCGGTGGAGGACGCGAAGGAGAGTGTCGGCGTCGATACTGATGCGACCACGACGTTGCTGGCGGCGGTCGTCGAGAAGTCGAGGGAGGTGGCGGATGCCCTGGGCATGCGGGCGCACCAGGTGTGGCTGCCGCCGCTGCCTGCACAGATTGAGCTTTCGCAGGTCTACGGTGGCAGCGAGACGCTGCCGAAGCTGCAGGCGATCATCGGGGTCATTGACGAGCCGATCAAGCAGCGCCAGGTACCGCTCGTGCTGGACCTGTCGGTGGCGGGTGGCCACGTGGCGCTCGCGGGTGGACCGCAGACGGGCAAGTCGATGGCGGTGCGCACGATGGTGGCGTCGCTCGCGCTGCGCCACTCCACTGACGAGCTGTGCTTCTACATTATCGACGCCGGCTCCGGCGACTTCAGCGACGTCGCCGAACTGCCGCATGTGGCGGGTGTTGCGCAGCGCACGGACGAGGAGCGCGTGCGCCGCGTCGTCGACGAGCTGGTCGAGATGCTCGACGACTCGCAGCGGCGCACGAAGCGCCACACCGTGTTGATTGTGGACGGCTGGCACACGTTGCTCGCACCGGATGCGAAGACGGAGGACCTGCGCGAACCGTTGACGCGCCTCGCGGCGGAGGGCCCGGCCGTCGGTATTCACCTGGTTGCGACTACACAGCGTTGGAACGCGATCCGCGCGAACGTCCGTGACGTGATCGGCACGAGGATTGAGCTGCATCTTACCGAACCGATGGACTCGGTGATTAATAGGAAGGTGCAGGCGAAACTTCCCGCGCTGCCGGGCCGCGGCATTACCGAAGAGGGGGCGTTCATGCTGGTTGCGCACACCTCCGCGCAGGACGTGGCACATGTACGCGCAGCGACGCAGGGCCAGCATCGGGTGCCGCGCCTGCGAGTGCTGCCGAACCACGTGGAGGTTGCGGACCTGCTCACCTCGGGAGGCCAACGTCTGCCACTCGGCGTCGGTGGACCCCGACTTGCACCGCTGTGGAGCGAGTCTGGCCACCTGCTGGTCATCGGTGCGAGCGGTGCTGGCAAGTCCACAGCGATTGCCTCGGCCATCACCGCGATTGAGGCGATGGGCCGTGAGCAGGCCCGCATGGTGATTCTGGATGTGCGCCGCGCGCACCTCGGGCGGGCGAACCCAGACATGGTGGCGGCCTACGCAGCCTCTACCAGCGCCGTCGACGAGGCGGTCAGTGCGCTGATCACCACGCTGCGCGGCAGGCTACCCGGCGCGGACGTGACCCCGCAGCAGCTCGCGCAGCGTTCCTGGTGGGAAGGCCCGGAGCTCTATCTCGTCATCGACGACCTCGAGCTCGTCCCGGAGGACACCCTGCGCGAGCTGGCCACGCTGTTCCCGCACGCCCGCGACATTGGCCTGCACGTGGTGGCCGCCCGCAAGTTCGGCGGAGTATCGCGCGCCATGTTCGGCAGCTTCCTGTCCTCGCTGAAGGACCTGTTGCCCGACGTCGTCATCCTCGACGGAACCAGGGACGAAGGCGCGCTCTTCGGGGTGCGTCCAGTCCCACAGCCGCCCGGCCGAGGCCTGCTCGTCCAGTCAGGTGAGGCCCGTGGCCTGGTCCAAGTCGCAGCACCCTACCCAGAAGGAGGCACTCTATGAAACCCGATCTTCGCATCACCATGACGTCCACGAACACCGTGTTCACCGGCGCCGCCAACGTCCACCGTTTCGACGGCCCCGGCCCGCGGGAAGTCGCGCAGTACGTGCGTGGCCTGTTCGGGCCAGATCCGGGCGGCGCCGTGATTCAGATCGCCGCGAGCCCCGAGGACCTCGATCAGTTTGAGCAGGCCATGAGCGGCTACGACGTCACTATTACCGCCGAGCGCCTAGAGGTAGAGGCTGACCCTCCGACCGAAGAGCAACCCGCGATTACGGCCGCAGACCTTGCACCACGTCGCGCGTGGTGGCCGTTTGTCGCCCTCGGCGCCGCAGTGGTTGTGGTCGCAGCAATCTGCGGGTTCGTGCTATTTCGTTTCTTATCGACGCCCTCTTCGCCCACGTCCGCCCAGGCTTCAGAAGGGGCGACGTCGACCACTGTGCTGCACAGTCAACCGACGGCCTCGCGGGCGTCAACAAGCCCCTCTTCTTCTGTTGCGAGCGAGCCTACCGCCGTGCGAATCGCGCAGGACGGACTTGCGATTGAGCTGCCTCCCGGGTTCCAACTCGCGCAGCACGAGCAGGGCTGGATGGCAACAGGCGCCGACCCCGACATGCGCGTACTGATCTCCGCAGAGAACCGCTACACGCTGCCGCCCGAGCAGTTCGTAGCGCAGCTGCTCGGGGGTATCGAGCGCGACCCTGAGCTCACGCTCGTGGATCACAACCTCCACGCCGTGACGTACCGCGAGACGCCCCCCGGAGGAGCCGAAACGCTGTGGCGAACCTGGGCGCAGGATTCTTACCAGCTTTTCGTGGCGTGCCAGACGCGGCAGGCGCCCAGCAGGGTGCAGCAGGCGACGTGCCAGATGGCCTTCGACACCGCCGAATTCACGCCACCGACAGGGGAGGGGTGAGGCAAACTCGCAGCATACACGTGGTGGGAGGGTGGGGAGAAAAGTTTCTTCAACATTGAGGGAACCGGAGCACCAAAACGTGCGTCCAACTATATGAACAGCTTGGAAGGCTGTCGTTACAACCAAGACACAGTACCTAGTAGGGGGATTGAACATGGAACAGTTCAGAACAGAAGCCGACGTCATGCGCGCAACTGCCGACCGGGCAGATGACACCAACGCCAACGTCAATCGAGAAATCGACCGCGTGCAGCAGGTCGCGGAGTCCACGCGCAGCTACTGGGTGGGCAATGCGCAGCGCAGCTTCGATGACCTGATGGTCCGCTACGACGACGCGCAGCGACGACTCTCTGAGGCGCTGCGTGACATCGCGAACAATATCCGCGACAACGCCAAGAACTACGAGAGCACCGACGCTACGAACACCGACAACTTCCGTTCGCTGTCCGGTTCCGCGGGCTTGGCGCTCTAAAACGCTCTCAGCGGTTCTCAGCAGACACAACGACCATCTTCCGAATGTAAAGGGACATACTCATCATGCAAATCAAGTACGACTTCGCCCAGATCGCCAACGCAGCTGAAGACATGCGCTCGTCGGCGACCCGCATCACCAGCCAGCTCAACGAACTGAAGCAGATCATCCAGCCGATGGCGCAGACCTGGGAAGGCACCGCAGCGTCCGCGTACCAGGCACACCAGGCGAAGTGGGACCAAGCCGCAGAGGATCTGAACACCATTCTGAACCAGATCGCCAGCACCGTTGAAGACGGCAACTCCACCATGCTCGCGGTAAACAACGCCGCGGCAAACAGCTGGGGATAACAACACAGAAGCTTGCTGAACAGCAAGGCGCCAGGGGGAGCGTCTTGCTGTTCAGTGCTTTGTGCTGTAAAGTTTGCAGCTTGTGTGCCGTGCTGCTTGTCGGGTCTCCACCGGCCGCCGTCTGAGCAGGATACAGCGCACAGTTTTATACGTTATGGCCGGCAGCCAACTAGACAGACTTGAAGGAGTCATGCATGTCTACTTACCACCCAAAGAGCGGTGACATTACCCGTAAGTGGTACGTCATCGACGCCACGGACGTGGTCTTGGGCAAGCTTGCGTCGACTGCAGCGGATATCCTGCGCGGCAAGCATAAGCCACAGTTCGCACCGAACGTTGACACCGGCGATCACATCATCGTGATCAACGCCGAGAAGGTCCACATCTCCTCGAACAAGCGCGATCGCGAGATGCGCTACCGCCACTCCGGCTACCCGGGTGGTCTGACTGCTATGACGCTTGGTCGTGCGCTCGATGAGCGTCCGGACCGCGTTATCGAGGAAGCTGTCAAGGGCATGATGCCGCACAACAAGCTTTCCCGCGAGTCCATCAAGAAGCTTCACGTCTTCGTCGGCTCCGAGCACCCATACGAGGCTCAGAAGCCGGAAACCTACGAGTTTAAGCAGGTGGCACAGTAATGGCTGATCAGAACAACATCGCAGCTGAGACCGACATCGACGCGGCAACCGCGGCGACGGAAGAGTTCAACTACACCATCGGTGACGCTATTGCTCCAGAGGTCGAGGAGACCCAGGACACCGTTGAGGTTGCACCGCTGCACGAGGGCCCAATCCAGACCGTTGGTCGTCGTAAGCGCGCAATCGCTCGCGTGACCGTCGTCGAGGGCGAAGGCAAGATCACGGTCAACGGCCGTGAGTTCGAGGACTACTTCCCGAACAAGCTGCACCAGCAGGACATCCTGCTGCCGCTGACCCTGCTCGAGCGCGAGGGCCAGTTCGACATCAAGGCAAACATCAAGGGCGGCGGCCCAACCGGTCAGTCCGGTGCGCTGCGTCTGGCGATTGCCCGTGCACTGAACATCTACAACCCGGCTGAGCGCCCAACCCTGAAGAAGGCTGGTCTGCTTACCCGTGACGCTCGTGCGGTCGAGCGTAAGAAGGCTGGTCTGCACAAGGCCCGTCGTGCACCGCAGTACTCCAAGCGTTAATCACTACGCTGGTTGTATCATCAACCGCCCCCTGGCACTGGCCGGGTGGGCGGTTGTTGTTTTTGTATAGCTGTCGGTAGTGCATAATAAACAACATGACTCGATTGTTTGGAACTGATGGTGTCCGAGGTCTCGCCAATGAGCGACTGACGGCGTCGTTGGCACTGAAGCTCGGTGCCGCCGCCGCGACCGTACTAACGAAGGACCGTGAGTCCTCGAAGCGACGCCCGACGGCGCTGATTGGCCGCGACCCACGCGTGTCCGGCGAAATGCTTGCGGCAGCGATGGCTGCGGGCATGGCGTCGAAAGGCGTGGATGTCCTGCGTGTCGGCGTGATCCCTACTCCCGGCTTGGCGTACCTCACTGATGACTACGGTGCGGACATCGGAGTGATGATCTCCGCGTCCCACAACCCCATGCCGGATAACGGCATCAAGTTCTTCTCCGCGGGTGGCCACAAACTGCCTGATGAGGTCGAGGACGAAATTGAGAGGGCTCTCGACACGCTTGAAGAAGGCGGGCCAACCGGCACCCGTATCGGCCGCGTGATCGAGGAGGCGCCGGACGCGCAAGATCGTTACCTGGCGCACCTCAAAGAGGCGATGAGCACCAGCCTGAAGGGCATCAAGGTCGTTGTAGACTGTGCGAACGGTGCGGCGTCCGAGGTCGCCCCGAAGGCGTACGAGGCCGCCGATGCCGAGGTTGTGGCGATCTACAACGAGCCGAACGCTTTCAACATTAACGATGGCTCCGGTTCCACTCATATGGACAAGATCCAGGCGGCCGTCGTCGAATACGGTGCTGATCTTGGCGTGGCACACGACGGCGATGCGGACCGCTGCCTCGCCGTCGACGCCGAAGGCAACATCATCGACGGTGACCAGATTATGGCGATCTTGGCCTGCGGCATGAAGGCCGAGAACAACCTGCGCGACAACACGCTCGTAGCCACGGTCATGAGCAATCTGGGACTTACCCTCGCCATGGAGCGCGAAGGCATTGCACTGAAGCAGACCGCGGTGGGCGACCGTTACGTTCTCGAGGAGCTCAACCGTGGGGACTTCTCGCTTGGTGGCGAGCAGTCCGGCCACATCGTTGTCCCGGAGCACGCCACGACTGGCGACGGCACGCTGTCCGCGCTGCTGCTGATGGAACAGATGGCGGAAACCGGCAAGAGCCTCAAGGAACTCGCACAGGTGATGCAGGTGCTGCCACAGGTACTCATCAACGTGCCGGTGTCGGAGAAGTCCAAGATTATGAGCTCGCAGGAGGTGCTGGCTGCGATCGATGAGGCCGAGGAAGAGCTCGGGCACTCGGGTCGCGTGCTGCTTCGTCCTTCCGGTACTGAGGAGCTGTTTCGCGTCATGGTGGAGGCCGCCGAGGAAGAACAAGCCCGAAAGGTGGCGGGTCGCCTCGCAGCTGTCGTTGCGGCAGTGTAGAGTCCGTTGGTAAGAAATTTGGCCTCGCGGGGAACCGCGGGGCCGTTGGGGGAGTCTAACTAAGAGAAGTAGTTAGAACTGTCGGTGGTGAGCCGACGTGGATTTTGGGGGAAATTTTGAACATGGTGAACACGGTAAACACTGTGCACAACAAGGGCGTCAGCCTGAACGTTGACGCGGTGCGGTCATATTTTGCCGACGCCATCTCCGCCTACGAAGACACCGCCACGGACTTCGCCCGCCAGCAACCAGACCTGGGTGCGGACGACTTCGGTGCCGGTTTTGCCTTGCAGGGCCAGCGCATCACGGCGGCGGTGCAGGCGGTCTATGCGGACTCGCTCCGGTTGTTGCAGGAGCGAACGCAGCAGTGGGAGGGGATTCGCAGCCTTGCACAGGAGGTCCGCGACGCTGACGAGGACGCCACCGATGGCATTTCGGGGGTGGGTTCCGCATGGTAACCAGCGACGTTGTCGAACAAGGGGTGCAGCGCTTCTCTCAGTCAGTTGCGACGGCCCCAGCCCTGGAGGGGCCTGAGCGCGACCAATTGCAGGCACTAGCGAAGGAAGTCATTCGGGAGCTGCAGGCCACCCGCTGCCAGGACCTACGCGGCTTCCACCAGGTCGGTGTCTCGCTGTCACAGTTCAATTGTGACGCCGTGGGCTATAGGTTTTCGTTGAAGGCGCCTTGCCAGGATACGCCGGGCAGTAAAGAGTGGTTTGAGCAGATCGGCGTGGGGTCGCGGGAGCGATGCTCGGCAGATTCGGAGACGCAGCACTTTACACGCCTAAATGAGCTGGGAAGCTCGATTACCTCGTGCTGCAGCGCTATAGATGACGTCAAGAAGACGTCCAACCTGGCGGTGGAACAGTTCGTGGTCCTTGCGCACTCGCACCTTGAGATACTTGCGAAGCTTGGAATCGCCACCCTGATTCGCCCATTGGTGCAGGTCGTAATTGATGCGATGCGGCAGGCGAGCCAGACAGCGAAAGAATGCAACGTGGCTGTCGCTGAGTGCCTCGATGCGATCGCGGTGTGCGTGGAGGAAGCACAACAGCCTTGCAGTCAGGCGCCCGGCGGAAAGCCAGCTGGAAGTGCGCCTGCTGCGGCGCCAGCGACGGCTGCGCACGCAGCCGGAAGCACCTCGACTGCCAGCGCGAGTGTTGCCGCACCACCTTCCGCCCCAGCACCAGCACCAGTGCCTGCCCCTGCTCCTGTGCCGCCGGCACCGCCGCAGCCGTGCGAGCGCCTTGTTTCTCTGGAGAGCGTCGGCACGCAGTCCGCGTCAGCGGCACTGGCAGGTGCGGCAGGGATCAACGTGGCCTTTAACTTCGACGTCGATGTGCATGTTAACGCGCCCATCGAGGCCGTGACACGCGACGCAGCGGCGTTGTTCGCACCGGTACAGGAGCAGTGCGACGCTGCGCAGGCGTTCACGGGCGCGTTTGCGCAAACGGGCGCGGCTGTCGTCATTGAAAGCATCAACGTCTTTGCGGCAAATATCGACGCGGCCTGGCAGTGCGCGACGGAGGCTGTGGAGGTGCCGTGTGACGTCGCGGAACCAACACCACCGGCACCACCGACAGCACCGGCACCCGAGCCCGCTCCTGCGCCGGAGCCTGCACCGGCAGTCGACGAAAACGGTGTGTTCGTGCCACCTGAGCAACTCGGCGAGGTGGAGCAGCCACCAGTGCCGGCAGAAAAACAAGCGATGACGGCACCGGCGGCAGCAGAGACGTCATCAGAACAACACGCTGAGCAGCAGCCAGCAGATACAGACCCGGCTGATGCTTGGGGCGTCAAGAAATTGGGGGAATGGTAAATGGATTTTTCAAGGTTTGCAGCAGAGTACCGTCAGCGCACGGCGATGCGGATGGAGAACTTTGAAAAGATGATCGCTGAGCACCATCGCCAAATGGAGATGATGCTTACCGAGCAGCGAAGGGCCGCCGCGCTTGGCTACAAACGCCAACCTGTTGTCATTCCACAGGGTGGCGAGCGGTTGTTCCCGTTTCGCCGCCCGCCGCAGGGCGGAATCGCGTCGATCCGTACCGAGGCACGCCCCAACGCCCCGGAAGCACCGGGGGAGATGAAGCGTGCTGGTCAGCCCGGCACGTTAGAAGAATGAGAAGAGGCTGTCGTCCTTGGTGAGGCCCGCCAGCTCAGCGAGGTCCTCACCGGTATAGGACGTGACGTTCTTTCCTTCGGCGTCCGGCTCGGAGTAGGAGGAGTACTTCTTCTCCCCGGCTAGCTGGTGCAGGAGGAACCCGGTGAGCAGGCCGCGCACTGTGGTCTGCAGGGAGGCGCTCGACTTGCCCAGGCCGAGCAGGCGCTTGGTCAGTGAGTCCTCCGAGAAGCTCTGCTGCTCGCCTTTCTTGACGCTGCGGTAGGCCACCTCGCCTGCCCAGTTGTATGCGAGCTTGGCGGGGTTGCCTGGATCGAAGAGCGAGTCACCGTCCTCGCCGGGGCCGATGATGAGCCCTGGGCGAAGTGCGCGCCGGGCCGCCTCTACTGCGGAGGGCGCCACGTTCGCCGGATAAATGGCGGCGACTGCCTGCACCTTCGGGTTTTCTACCGCGGTGAGTACGGCAGCGCCGCCGCCCATGCCGTGGCCAACGACGCCGAGGCGCTGTGGGTGGATGCTAATCTTGCCGTTCCCGAGGCGCACCCCAGTCAGGATTTGCAGGGCGGTTTCTAAATCGGCGGCGAAGCCAGCGTGGTCGGGGCGCCACCCCTTTTCAGTAGCTGGCGCGGCGACCGCAATGCCCCAACTGGCCAGGTGGCGAAGTGTGCCGTGGTAGTCGTCGACGCTCTGGCGCCAGTCGTGGCCGAAGGCGACGGCAGGGAGGTTCTTGCCCTCTGCAGGCGTGTACACCTTGCCCGGCAACCCGGTGTACCCGAGATCGCCCTCTAGCACCTTGTGTGGGCCTCGTTTGGACAGTTCAGCTAACTTCTTCAATTTCGCAGACACGCAACCTACCCTACTTGAATTCTGCAGTACTGAAATAGCGCTTCAGCGTTTTTGTGGTTTAGGGTTAGGGGCCAGATCGAGACAGGGCCGAGATTCAGCCTGATGGAGCCGCGCGGAAGGAGCAAGACATGCTTGGAGCGTTGTCCTTTGCGTTTATTGATTCCATCAACGTGCTGTTGATCGGGGTTATCGTGGCAGTCGGGGTGGTTGCCTCCCAAGCGAAACGGCAGTATGCGAAGATCACGGCGCTGCTCATTGCTGGCGACTGGCTTGGGGTGGCGAGTCTCGCGGCGGTGATGTTGTTCGTATTCGATGGCCTCGGTCCGGTGGTGCAAACGTTTGTCGAGGGGCCCATTTTCGGGTGGCTCCTCATCGCTACTGGTCTCCTGACCGCGGTGCTGGCGCTGCGTGGGGGAGATAACCACGCGTTGATTGAACGGGTGATGCGCCCGCTGCGAGCACCCAATGCGCTGACGGTGCTGACGGGGTTTGTGCTGGGGATCGTCCAATCGGCGACGTCGGTGCCGTTCTTTGGTGGCCTTGCGGTGCTGTCTGCGACGGGCATCGATACGACGACGAAGTACAGCTTCCTGGTGCTCTACGCGACGGTCGCGCTGTCCCTACCCACGCTGTGCGCCCTGCTGGTCGGTTGGGTACGGGCGAAGCCGGACTCGGTTGCTGGACGAGGTTTCGCGTGGGCGCGCTCACACCCGGATACGGTTGGTTTGACCGCGACGTGGGTGGTATCGCTGCTGCTAGGTGTAGTCGGCGTGGCGCATTTGCTGTGATCGTTGTTCAATAGATGCCCATGAACGCTTTAAAACTTCGCATTGACCTGGCGGCGATTGCCCACAACACGAGGCAGATGCGCCGTCAGGCTGGTGGCGCGCGTTTGATGTGCGTGGTGAAGGCGGATGCCTATAACCACGGCGCGGCGAAGTGCGTCCCCATCATGGAGGCGAACGGTGCGGATGCGTTCGGCTGCGCGACGATCGCGGAGGCGGCTAGTGTGGCGAAGCTGACGTCGAAACCCGTGATGGCGTGGCTGTGGGCTCCGGGGGAGGAGCTGGTGGAGGGCATCGAGATGGGTGTGCCGAGTCTTGCGCACCTGCGCGCGCTTATTGACGCCCCCTTCGTACCCACCGTGCATCTGATGATCGACACGGGGATGAACCGCTCGGGCGTAGATGAGGAACAGTGGCCGGAGCTGTTCGCGATGGCCGCCGAGGCGCAACAGGCCGGTCAGATCCGTGTGGCCGGGCTGATGAGCCATTTTGCGTGCGCGGATAACCCAGCGGACCCGTACACGGACCGGCAGCTGGCGACGTTCCGTGAAGCGCTCAACCAGGCGCACGAGGCGGGGCTAGAGGACCTGGTGAACCACGTGGCGAACTCGCCGGCGACGTGGACGAGGGACGACGCCCGCTTTGAACAGATCCGTCCCGGGATTGGCCTGTACGGGTTGGAAGCAATCGACGGCACCGACAACGGGCTGCGACCTGCGATGAGCTGGGTTGCAACAGTGACCGCGGTCAAACCAATCCAGGCGGGGGAGCCGGTGAGCTATTCGGGAACGTGGACTGCGCCCGAGGACGGGTTTACCGCCGTGGTGCCCGCCGGCTACGCGGACGGTGTGATGCGCATTTGGCAGGACCGGATGGACGTCACCATCAACGGGGCGCGCTACCCCCAAGTGGGTCGGGTGTGCATGGATCAGATTGTGGTGTGGCTGGGCGCAAACGAAGCCGGTGTCGCGCCGGGCGATGAAGCGGTACTTTTTGGCGCCGGCGGCGTGAGTGCGGACGAGTTCGCGCTGCGGGCGAACACCATTCACTACGAGGTGCTGTGTGCACCGAAAGGACGGACAGTGCGGGAGTACGGCGGCAGGCGTGTCTGCGAGACGCGCGAGGAAACGCAAGCGTTGGGGCGTGAGCTGGGGGAGACCTTGCGCGCCGGGGACGTGGTGATTCTCGACGGCCCGCTCGGCGCCGGGAAAACCACGCTGACGCAGGGCATTGCCGAAGGGATGCAGGTCAAGGGGCGTGTGACGAGCCCAACCTTCACCATCGCCAGGGAACACCGCGCGAAGGAGGCGGAGGGGGCGTCGTTAATTCATGTCGATGCCTACCGCCTGTTGGGGGAGGGCAGCTCTGGCGACCCGCTGGGTGAGCTCGACGCGCTGGACCTCGAGTCGGAACTGGACCGCAGCGTCGTGGTGGCAGAGTGGGGCGGTGATCTTGCAGGTCACATCGCAAACGAGTACCTCTTGGTCAGGATTGATCGCACCACGCTCGTGGAGCAAGACGAAGACAGTGAGGGCCGCATCATTACATGGCGGTGGGTGCACGCAGAATAGGAAGATGTAGGCTGTAGGCCATGCTGAAGCTGAACAATACTAGCCGTGGTTGGGTCGCTATTGCGTGTGCACTGTGGGTGATTGTGCTCGTTGCTCTCATTTTCATCCCACTGACCAAGCCGTCCCCAATGGCGGCTGCGACGCCAACGAATTCTCTTTCCCGCTCCCTTGAAGAGGTCAAGCCTGGTGGTGAAGCCGTTGCGGGCCAGCTCATCGACCTGACTCGCGTCTACGACAAGGACTACATCGGGTTCACCACGCTGTGCCCGAACGAGCCGGACCAGCTGCTGCTGAGCAAGCTGCAGGCGCTGAACCTTGACCAGGACCGCTTCGATTTCTCCGGCGACTGGGGTTACATGCTGCTGTTCGACGAGGACCAGAACGCGGAGATCGACCTGGACAAGGTGGAGCTTTCCAAGGTGAACATCTGCTCCATCCCGCAGTCGGAGATGTTCCCAATGAATACGCCGCTGCCGTTCCACAAGGACGGTAACGGCTGGGTCATGGGAGTAGCGGCGTAATGCTGACGCTGGCGCTCGATACAGCCACGCACGACCTCGTTGTCGGCGTGGGCGAGCAACAGTCGCGCCGCGTGGATGCACAGCGGGTAATCAGAACCCGCTCGCATAACGAACTTTTGGTCCCCACTGTCAACGAACTACTGGCGGAAGCGGGCTGCACCTACGGTGCGCTCGAAGCCGTCGTTGTTGGCGTGGGGCCTGGCCCGTTTACGGGGCTTCGCGTAGGCATGGCCACCGCGTCCGCCTTCGGGCAGGCGCTGGGTGTGCCGGTGTACGGGGTCTGCACCCACGACGCCATCGCCGCGGAAGCCGGGGACACCACCGGGAAAAGCGTGCTAGTGGTCACTGATGCGCGCCGCCGCGAGGTGTACTGGAGCCTCTACCGTGACGGACAGCGCGTCGACGGCCCACACGTCAGCGCAGCCAGCGCGATCGACGTTGAGGGTGACGCCGTTGACATGCTCGTCGTCCCGGACGCGCTGCGTGAGACTGTGACGGTCGCGGCTGGTGAGGTACACGATCTCGCGCCGGGGGTGCGCGGTCTGCTGGCTGCGTGCGATCCATCGGATACGCCGGAGCCACTCACACCGCTGTACTTGCGCCGCCCGGACGCAGTCCCGCCGAAGCCGCGCCCGCGCTCTGCTGCGCTGCCGGACATCAAACTGTGAATATCCGGGAGCTCACACCCAGCGACGCTGACGCAGTCGCAGCGTTGGAGGCGGTGCTGTTCGCTGGCGAGACCCCGTGGTCGCGGGAGGTGCTGCTGACGCAGTTCGCGCAGCCGTACACGTTTTACATCGGTGCTTTCGACGACAAGGGCGCACTGCTGGGGTATGCGGGCCTTGCGATGCTGGGGCCGCGCAACGACCCGGAGTTCGAAATTCACACCATCGGCGTCGCGCCCGAGGTGCAGCGCCGCGGGGTGGGCAGGGAGCTGATGGACCAGCTCGTCCACACCGCCGACCTTCTCGACGGCCCGATGTTCCTCGAGGTGCGCACCGACAACTCCGCGGCGCTTGGCATGTACGAGCGCTACGGCTTTTCCGTGGTTGGCACCCGAAAGAATTACTATCAACCTTCTGGCGCGGACGCGTTTTCCATGATGCGTCCGCGGAAGATCGAAAGGGAGCAGGCATGATTGTTGCCGGGATTGAGTCCTCATGCGACGAGACGGCCGTTGGCATTGTCGACGTCCACTCCGACGGCACCATGGAGATCCTTGCGAACCAGGTGGCGTCTTCGATGGAGCAGCACGCACGCTTTGGTGGCGTGGTGCCCGAGATCGCGTCGCGTGCCCACCTTGAGGTGATGCCGCAAGTGATGGCCGCGGCACTGGAAGAGGCCGGTATCGATGCCCCGGACGTGGTTGCGGCGACGATCGGGCCTGGTCTTGCCGGTGCGCTGCTGGTCGGCGCGTCCGCTGCGAAGGCCTACGCGGCGGCGTGGGGTGTGCCGTTTTACGCCGTGAACCACTTGGGTGGGCACGTGGCGGTGGCGAACCTGGAGGGCCAGGAGCGGCTTCCGCACTCGGTGGCCTTGCTTGTTTCTGGCGGGCATACGCAGTTGTTGGAGGTTGAGGCCGTCGGCAAGCCGATGCGCGAGCTGGGCTCCACTCTTGACGACGCCGCCGGCGAGGCCTACGACAAGGTCTCTCGCCTACTTGGGCTTGGTTACCCCGGCGGCCCGGTGATCGACCGCCTGGCTGCGAAGGGTAACCCGGATGCGATCCCGTTCCCGCGCGCGCTGAGCAGGGCCGACGATTTGCGGGGCGAGCACCGCTTCGACTTCTCGTTCTCCGGCTTGAAGACTGCCGTGGCGCGTTACGTGGAAAAGGCTGAGCGTGAAGGCTGGGTGGTCAACGTGGAGGACGTGTGTGCGTCGTTCCAAGAGGCGGTGTGCGACGTGCTCGTCCGCAAGGCGATGTTGGCGCTGGAGGAGACCGGCGCGAAAACGCTCCTGCTTGGCGGCGGCGTGGCGGCGAACAGTCGCCTGCGCGCTCTTGCACAGGAGCGTTGCGAGAAGGCCGGGGCGGAGTTGCGCGTGCCGCGCTTCGGGCTGTGCACCGACAACGGTGTGATGATCGCAGCGCTGGCCGGCCAACTCATCCACGAGGGGGCGCAGCCTTCGGTGCTGTCCGTGGCGACGGATACGTCGCTGGAAGTGGAGATTCCGCTCGTTCACCAGTAACTATTGGTGAGAGCCGTCACAATGTTGAGTGTTAGCACTCGCAGGGGTAGAGTGCTAACAAGGTTGTTGAGAGCGCAGTTGTACACCCGCGACGACGGCTGGGCCTTCGAATAACCACACACTACTGAACTGATAGATACAACATTGAAGGAAGGCGTTCAGATCATGGCAAACGTCAACATCAAGCCACTGGAAGACAAGGTTCTGGTACAGATCGCTGAGGCGGAGACCACGACGGCATCCGGCCTGGTTATCCCTGATTCCGCTGCTGAGAAGCCGCAGGAGGCAGTTGTTATTGCTGTTGGTCCTGGCCGCTTGGATGAGCAGGGCAAGCGCATTGCTGTCGACGTCAACGAGGGCGACACCGTGATCTTCTCCAAGTACGGCGGCACCGAGCTGAAGTACAACGGTGAGGAGTACCTGCTGCTTTCCGCTCGCGACCTGCTGGCCGTCGTCGAAAAGTAATTGAAGGGGGCGTAGCCACCAATGGCAAAACTTATTGCTTTTCATCAGGAGGCCCGCGAAGGCATCAAGAAGGGTGTTGACACCCTGGCGGATACCGTCAAGGTCACCCTTGGCCCGCGCGGCCGCAACGTGGTGCTTTCGAAGTCGTGGGGTGGCCCGACCGTCACGAACGACGGTGTGACGATCGCCCGCGACATCGACCTCGAGGAGCCGTTCGAGAACCTCGGTGCGCAGCTGGTGAAGTCCGTCGCAGTGAAGACGAACGACATCGCCGGTGACGGCACCACGACCGCGACGCTGCTCGCGCAAGCGCTGGTCACGGAGGGGCTGCGCAACGTGGCGGCTGGCGCGAACCCGATCCAGCTCAACAAAGGGATCCAGGCTGCGGCAGAGAAAGTTATCGAGGAGCTGAAGTCGCGCGCGACGGAGGTTTCTTCCTCCGCCGAGATCGCCAACGTCGCCACCGTTTCCTCCCGTGACCCTGAGGTCGGCGAGATGGTTGCCGGTGCGATGGACAAGGTCGGTAAGGACGGCGTCGTCACCGTCGAAGAGTCCCAGACGATCGACTCGTTCGTCGACGTCACTGAGGGCGTGTCCTTCGACAAGGGCTTCCTGTCGCCGTACTTTATGACGGACCCCGACGCCGGCCAGGCGGTGCTGGAAAATGCCCGCGTGCTGCTGGTCCGCAACAAGATTTCTTCGCTGCCGGACTTTCTGCCTCTGCTGGAAAAGGTTGCGGAGGCTTCCGTCCCGCTGCTGATCATCGCCGAGGATGTCGACGGTGAGCCGCTGCAGACACTCGTGGTGAATACGCTGCGTAAGTCCCTGAAGGTTGTCGCTGTGAAGTCGCCGTACTTCGGCGAGCGTCGTAAGGCGTTCATGGACGATCTGGCTGTGGTGACCAACGCGACCGTCATCGACCCTGAGGTCGGCATGGCGCTCAAGGACGCCACGCTGGACGACCTCGGCTCGGTGCGCCGCGTCACCGTGACCAAGGACGATACCGTGCTTGTCGACGGCGCCGGTTCCGCTGAGGACGTCGAGGAGCGTCGCAACCAGATCCGCCGCGACATCGAGGCGACGGACTCCACCTGGGACAAGGAGAAGATGGAGGAGCGCCTGGCGAAGCTGTCGGGTGGCGTCGCCGTCATCCGCGTCGGTGCCGCGACTGAGACCGAGGTCAACGAGCGCAAGCTGCGCGTCGAGGACGCCATCAACGCTGCCCGCGCGGCAGTCGAAGAGGGCATCATCGCCGGTGGCGGTTCCGCACTGGTCCAGATCGCACGCGACCTGGAGGAATACGCGGAGACCTTCGAGGGCGAGCAGAAGACTGGCGTGTTGGCGGTTGCCCGCGCGCTGGTGAAGCCGGCGTTCTGGATTGCGGACAACGCTGGGCTGGACGGCTCAGTTGTTGTGTCGAAGATCGCAGACATGGCGAACGACGAAGGCTTCAACGCCGCAACGATGGAGTACGGCAACCTGGTTGAGCAGGGCATCATTGACCCTGTGAAGGTGACACACTCCGCTGTTGTCAACGCTTGCTCGGTAGCCCGCATGGTGCTGACCACGGAGGTTTCTGTGGTGAACAAGCCGGAAGAAGTTGAGGAACACGCACACGGTCACGCGCACTAATTAGTGTTTGTGACGAGGGGAGCCCGGACGGATACATGCCGTTCGGGCTTTTGCGTGCCTGATGGGTCAGGCTTTGGGAATGGCATGCTCGGCGCTGTACCCTTAGGCGATACTGGAAAGGAGTCGGGCGTCGCGTATGAGCGGTATAGATACTGATGACGTGAATGCGCAGCTTGCGCAACTGCTGCCTGCTGCACAGTCCGGTGATGATCGGGCGACGCAGCGCGTCGTGGCGCTCATTTATCCATTTGTGCTGCGCTACGCCCGCGCCCGCATTGGCGGTGGGCGCACCCCGACCCCGGAAGACGTCACTCAGGACGTGTGCTTTGCGGTAGTCAAGGCGCTCAGTACCTATAAGGACCAGGGCAAGCCATTCATGGCATTCGTGTACGGGATTGCATTTAATAAGGTGACGGATGCGCACCGCAGCTATGCGCGAGACCGAATGCTGCCCACCGAAGATATCCCCGATGGGGTATCGCAAGAGGCGGATCCAGAGGGATATGCGCTGGATGTCGACGCGAGTAACAAAATGCGCGAGCTGCTCGATGTACTCAATGAGAAAGCGCGAAATATCATTATTCTTCGCGTATTTGTTGGCCTTTCGGCGGAAGAAACAGCAGAGATTGTTGGCGGGACAGCTGGGTCGGTTCGTGTCTCACAGCACCGTGCCCTGGCTCGCCTGCGTGAGGCCCTTGAAGAAGAGGAGTCTGCGAAATGACACGTGATGCTCACCGTATCCCGCAGTTTGATGAGCTGTTGGCGGATGACGCCCTGTTGACCAAAGCGTCACGTGGAGAGGACCCTAGCGACGGCACCGATCCGCTTTTGGGCCTGATGGGTGCGCTGCGCGAGGACGTCGAGCGTCCGATGCCGGAGCCGCCATACATAGCGCCCGTGGCGGCGCCTGCGCGCAAGCAGATGAACCCGTGGCTCAGTGGGCTTGTGGGCGCGGCAGCAGCCACCGCAATCGTTGCTGGAAGTGGGGCAGTGTTGTACAACGCGACTCCTGATTCCCCTCTGTGGCCAGTAGCCTCAACCGTGTTTGGGGAGCGTGCGTCGGTCATGGAGCTTGCGAGCACGCTCGACGAGATGGAAGTAGCCAGCGATGAGGGTAACGGCGACGCTGTGCGTGCCCTGGTGCTGCAGGCCAAGGCGTTGCTTGACTCCATGGATGCGAAGAAGACGCAAGGGTCTGAGCCCACGGTGGCGTCGACAATCCCTGAGGTGACGGTGACGCGCACCGTGACTGTGACGGTGACACCTGAGCCGCGCGAACCGGTGACGGTGACGCAGGTGGTCACGGAGCAGCCTGCCGTCGAGCAGCATTCCTCCGCGCAGCCGACAGTGAGTGCGGAACCGAGCGGTGCGCACGTGCCGGCTACTACAGGCAAGGACGCCGCGCCGGAATCGCCAGTGGCGACGACCTCCCCCAAGCCGGTTGAGCCCCCGGCGTCAGCCTCGCCGCAGCACTAGCGCCCGGCGGACTCGATGCCGTCCATGTACCCCAGCGCGTAATCCCACGTGACATAGGCGTTGACGTCCGGGTTAGCGCTTGGTTCGTGGACGGGCGGCAGCGCGTTGTTGAGCGTGGAGATCATGTTTTGCTCCATGATGTCCCAGTCGTAGTAGTGCGTCTGCTCGCAGTCTTCACACATGAAGAAGATCCCGAGGATGCCGCGGGGGCGCAGGATACGTTGTGCGTCGCGGACGTGGGCGAGGTCGTGAATGATCGCCTGCCGCTCCTCGCTGCTTAAGGGCTCCGGCTGTTCGTCGTCCTCGATGAACGATGCCGGGTCGTTCGGGTCGTTTGCGAACGGGTCGAGTGGCATCATGTCGTCGTAATTCACACCGATCAGCCTATTGTGTGGGGAGTAGCAAGGCCAATTAGCCATGTGCGTTGGGATTTTTCGACGCCGCTGTGTGTCGTGTCGCGCGACGTTATATCATGGCTGAAAACCAATGTCGGGTACACCGCGCGCGGAAGGAGAAGTTGTCAATGGCAAACGAGCGAGTTCTTACAGGTGGGGATGACCCGCACAAGGTTGCACTGCGGGGCTTGACCTTTGATGATGTGCTGCTGCTGCCAGCCGAGTCTCACATTGTGCCGGCCGAAGTGAGCACGAGCTCGCAGTTCAGCCGCAACATCAAGCTGGGTATCCCGATCGCATCGGCTGCGATGGATACGGTCACGGAGTCGCGGATGGCGATCGCGATGGCGCGCCAGGGTGGCATTGGCGTGCTCCACCGTAACCTGAGCGCTCAGGACCAGGCGGAGCAGGTTGACATCGTAAAGCGTTCTGAGTCCGGCATGGTCACCAACCCGGTGACCGCCACACCAGACATGACGATTCGTGACGTCGACGCGCTGTGCGGCCGCTTCCACATCTCGGGCCTGCCGGTGATCGACGCCGACGAGCGCCTGGTGGGCATCATCACCAACCGCGATATGCGCTTCGAGCCGGACTACGACCGCAAGGTCGCAGAGGTGATGACACCGATGCCGCTGGTTGTGGCGGATGAGGGCGTCGATAAACAGGAGGCACTTGCGCTGCTGTCGGCGAACAAGGTGGAGAAGCTGCCGATCGTGGATAAGACAGGCAAGCTGGTTGGCCTGATCACGGTGAAGGACTTCGTGAAGAGCGAGCAGTACCCGAACGCGTCGAAGGACTCGAACGGCCGCCTGCTTGTTGCCGCTGGTATCGGCACTGGTGAAGAGTCCTACGAGCGTGCCGCGCTGCTCGTTGAGGCGGGTGTCGACGCCCTCGTCGTCGACTCTGCGCACGCACATAACAACCGCGTGCTGGAGATGGTGTCCCGTGTGAAGAAGGACTTCGGCGACCGCGTTGACGTCGTCGGCGGCAACCTGGCAACGCGCGAAGCCGCGCAGGCCATGATCGATGCCGGTGCGGACGCGATCAAGGTCGGCATCGGTCCTGGCTCCATTTGCACCACCCGCGTTGTTGCGGGCGTCGGAGCACCACAGATCACGTCCATCCTGGAGGCTTCCGTACCTGCTCACAAGGCCGGAGTACCGATCATCGCAGACGGTGGCATGCAGTTCTCCGGCGACGTTGCTAAGGCCCTCGCCGCTGGCGCATCGACCGTCATGCTCGGCTCCATGCTCGCAGGCACCACTGAGGCACCCGGTGACGTCGTGGTTGTTGGGGGCAAGCAGTACAAGCGCTACCGCGGCATGGGCTCGATGGGCGCGATGCAGGGCCGTGGCCTGACCGGCGAGAAGCGTTCCTTCTCCAAGGACCGCTACTTCCAGGCAGACGTCACCAGCGAGGACAAGCTGGTGCCGGAGGGCGTCGAGGGCCGCGTTCCGTTCCGCGGAGATATCGACGCCATCACCCACCAGATCGTTGGTGGTCTGCGCGCCGCGATGGGCTACACCGGCTCCGCCTCGATTGCAGAACTGCAGACGAAGCAGTTCGTCCAAATCACCACGGCTGGCTTGCGCGAATCGCACCCGCATGACATCACGCAAACGGTTGCAGCGCCGAACTACCACAACTAATCCTTTCTGACTGGCTCCTGAAGGAGAGAACCTGACATGCGTGAATATGTAGAAATTGGCATCGGACGCGAAGCCCGCAAGGCCTACGACCTTGACGATCTGACCCTGGTTCCGACGCGGCGCACCCGCTCGTCGAAGGACGTCAACACGGAGTGGCACATCGACGCCTACTCCTTTGACATGCCGCTCGTATCCCACCCGACCGATGCCCTAGCGAGCCCCGAGTTCGCCATCGAGATGGGTAAGCAGGGTGGACTTGCGGTGCTCAACGCCGAGGGCATCCTGGGCCGCCACGCGAACTTCGAAGAGGCGATCAACGAGGTCTGCGGACAAGCGCCAAATCCCAAGGACCTCGAGCAGGAGAATTACCACGAGATTCCTAGCAAGATTGCCAAGGCTACGGCAACGCTGCAGAAGCTCCATCAGGCGCCAATTAATTTGGACGTGTTGAGTGAGCGCATTGCACAGGTCCGCGCGTCGGGCGCGACCGTCGCTGTGCGCGTGAGCCCGCAAAACGTGCGCGAGCTTGCCCCTGCAGTGATCAAGGCCGGTGCAGAGATCCTGTTCGTGCAGGGTACGTTGATTTCCGCCGAGCACGTGCAGCCCGGTGGCGAACCGCTGAACTTGAAGGAGTTCATCGGCTCCCTCGACGTTCCGGTCATCGCAGGTGGTGTCTTCGACTACACGACGGCCACGCACCTGATGCGTGCTGGCGCTGCCGGCGTGATTGTTGGTTCGGGTCGTTCCTCTTCCGGCCTGGCGCTGGACGTTCCCCTTGCAACTGCGATTGCTGACGTGGCTGCAGCTCGCCGCGACTACTTGGACGAGACCGGTGGCCGTTATGTCCACGTCATCGCTGATTCGGCACCGTCGAACGCCGGAGACATCGCGTTGGCACTCGCCATGGGCGCCGACGCCGTCATGGTAGGCAGTCTGTTCGCGAAGGCGAACGAGGCCGCTGCTGGCGGCGCGTACTGGGAACCGGCGGCTGCGCACCCGCGCTTCCCGCGCGGCGAGGTTGCCAACTGGGAGTTCGGCGATCGTCTTCCGCTGTCTGAGATTTTGTTCGGTCCATCGAGCGATTCGGGCGCTGCCACGAACTTAGTGGGCGGTTTGCGCCGTATTATGGCGAAATGTGGGTACACTGATCTCAAGTCGTTCCAAAAGGTCGACGTGACCGTCCGCCCGTAAACAGATTGACCTAATGTATCGAATATGGCCTACGAAGTAGTTATTAAACGAGATGCCCCTGACGGCCCACACCACGAGGTTGATGTCAACCACATCTTCTTCTCGGTGACGGACAGCAAGGGCATTATGACCCATGTCAATGAGGTCTTTATTCACTACGCGCAGTATCCCGAAGTCGAGATGATCGGGAAGCCACACAATCTCATTCGCCATATTGAGATGCCTGGTGGCGCGTTCAAGCTGATGTGGGACGTCATTGAGGACGGCCGACCGTTCGCAGGCTATGTCCGTAACCGCGCAAAGAGCGGCTCTGCGTACGACGTGTTTGCTACCGTGACGCCTCTGCCAAATGGCGACTACCTCTCGGTGCGCACCCGCCCGATGACCGAACTGTTCAAGGTCGTCGGCGACGTGTACCAAGCGGTGAACGACGTTGAGTGGAAGGCGCGCCACGAGGGCGTTGGCCGTCGCCGCCGTGCAGAGCTTGGCTTGGACAAGCTGCAGGAGCTTGTGCCTGATTACGACGCCTTCGTTGCCGAAGCGCTGCCGGCCGAGGTGCTGGCGCGTGAGGAAGCGGGCTTCGACCTTCCAGAGGGCACCGGCGAGGTGTACGAGGCCACTAAGCGCCTCTACCGCGAGCTGGACCGCTTCATGGAAATCCAGTCCTCCATTAAGGAAGCCGCCGAAGAACTGGCAAAGGCCAGCCAGACTTTGGTGGAAGAAAACGCTGTGACCAACAGCGTGAAGGGCGAGATGGAAAACGTCATGGCGGAGGGCGCTGCCCGTACGCTGTTGCTTGCACCGCTGCAGGTGTGGGCAACGATGCGTGGCATCATCGACGAGAACGCGCAGTCACTCAACGAGGTGGCTGGCGAGTTGGCGAAGAAGGCGGCGTCCGCGCGTATGGCGATTGCGCTGGCTCGTCTGCATACTGCGCAGACCGCGATTTTCTCCCTTGAGGCGAACCGCGGCGAGGTGCTCTCTATGCTGTTCGACGCCCTCGAGGTGGACGTGAAGCAGATGGACGACGCAGTCTTCCTGCACTCCTCCCTGGCGAACCGCGTGGACCTGAAGGTGAACTCGATTTCCGAGCTGACCAAGATGCCGCTCGAGATGATTCGTCGCTGGTCCCAGACCACGGCGCAGGAGCCGTTCGGCGAGAACATCGAGCCGCTTGTTGCTCAGGTGCACCGCGCTATCCAGGCTGCTGATAACTCTATCGAGCGCCTGCACGCTTCCTCGCAGAAGCTGGGCTCCGACCCGGCGATTGACGGGGTGCACGATGCGCTGGAGAACCTGCGTGCGCTGCTGAAGTAGTCTGTTGTAACGTCGCAACGCTGAAGACACCACCCGCCAAGCGGGTGGTGTCTTGTTGTTTCGAAGGGATTCCCGCACCAGATTCCAGTATTTCGGCCGGGTGCATTGGCGTTTCCCCAGGTCCCGAATTGTGCGCGCGGGAATGTGGTGCGCAGGACACTGTCATCGGGCTCACGTACACATTAGGTGCTGCGTAGGTTAAGATTTGGTGCGTGACTACAGCTCAAACTCGCCCTGTTCTTGTTGTTGATTTCGGTGCGCAGTACGCGCAGCTCATTGCGCGTCGTGTGCGTGAGGCGCACGTGTTCTCCGAAGTCGTTCCGTCCACGATCTCCGCTGCGGAGGTGAAGGAGAAGCAGCCGCTGGCGCTTGTCCTATCCGGTGGCCCGTCGTCCGTGTATGAGGATGGCGCCCCGCAGTTGGACCCTGAGATTTTCGAGTTGGGGATTCCGATCTTCGGCATCTGCTACGGCTTCCAGGTGATGACGCAGGCGCTCGGCGGCAAGGTTGAGCAGACCGGCGCCCGTGAGTACGGCCGCACGGCGATGAACGTCATGGGTGGTGTGCTGCACGCCGGCTTGCCGGAGGAGCACAAGGTGTGGATGAGCCACGGTGATTCGGTAACGCAGGCTCCGGAGGGCTTCGAGGTCACCGCGTCTTCGAAGGGTGCGCCGGTCGCCGCGTTCGAGAACGTGGAGCGCAAGTTCGCCGGTGTGCAGTACCACCCGGAGGTGATGCACTCGCCGCACGGCCAGGAGGTGCTGACGCGCTTCCTCACCGAGATCGCTGGTCTGGAGCAGAACTGGACGGCATCCAATATTGCGGAGCAGCTCATTGAGCAGGTTCGCACCCAGGTTGGGGACGGCTACGCCATCTGTGGCCTGTCCGGTGGTGTGGACTCGGCTGTTGCTGCGGCGCTGGTGCAGCGCGCGATCGGTGACCGCCTAACGTGCGTGTTTGTGGACCACGGCCTGCTGCGTCAGGGCGAGCGCGAACAGGTGGAGAAGGACTTCGTCGCTGCGACCGGCGCGAAGCTTGTCACTGTCGATGAGCGCAAGGCCTTCCTGGACAAACTGGCCGGGGTGACCGAGCCGGAGGCCAAGCGCAAGGCGATCGGTGCGGAGTTCATCCGTTCCTTCGAGCGCGCCGTGGCTGATGTGCTGTCGGACCACAAGGTGGATTACCTGGTGCAGGGCACCCTGTACCCGGACGTCGTCGAGTCGGGCGGTGGCACCGGTACCGCGAACATTAAGAGCCACCACAACGTCGGCGGCCTGCCGGACGACGTCGAGTTCGAGCTGGTCGAGCCGCTTCGTCTGCTGTTTAAGGACGAGGTCCGCGCGGTCGGCCGCGAGCTGGGCCTGCCCGAGGTGATCGTGAACCGTCAGCCGTTCCCGGGTCCGGGCCTGGGTATCCGCATCATCGGTGAGGTCACCGAGGAGCGCCTGGAAACCCTGCGCGCCGCTGACGCGATTGCTCGCGAGGAGCTGACCAAGGCTGGCCTGGACGACCAGATTTGGCAGTGCCCGGTCGTGCTGCTGGCTGATGTGCGTTCGGTGGGTGTGCAGGGTGACGGGCGCACCTACGGCCACCCGATCGTGCTGCGCCCTGTCGCGTCCGAGGACGCGATGACCGCGGACTGGGTACGCATCCCGTACGAGACGCTCGAGGTCATCTCGACCCGCATCACCAACGAGGTGGCGGACGTCAACCGCGTGGTGCTGGACGTGACGTCCAAGCCGCCGGCCACCATCGAGTGGGAGTAATTCGCCGACTTAATCAGCAAAGTACGCGGACACGGACCCGACGCGCTGCTTCACGTTGATCGTGAGGAGCTCGCCGTCCTTGTCCGCGTTTTGCTTGCCCTGGGGGCATGTAGTTTCGCCGATGGTGGCTTCGCAGTGGACGTCGACCGGCACGTTGTTGGGCAGAATGATCTCGATTTCGCCGACGCCGTTGGCAATGTTCACGGTCTTCGGTTCGTCGAGTGGTTTGAGGCTGCTCAGATCGATGGTGGTTTCTCCAACGAGGTTGTTGAGATCGGGGATTGAAGCCGCGTCCTCGAATGAGTGGTGCATTTCACCGATGCGGCTGCCCACTTTGATATCGGACCGGGGGCCGACAATACCGGTGATAAACAGGGCACAGACGAGGATGACAGCCAGGGGCAGCCATAGCCAGAGGCGTGTCTTTTTCTTCGGCTGTTCCGGCGCTGGCTCGGTTGGCTCGGGCAGGTGCCACAGCCCGGGCGCCGCGCCGAGTGGGTCCCACGCGGGGGGCGTGCCGGGGTGCTCGTAGCCTTCGGGCACGGTGAGGTGCGAGGTATCCACGGTGGGGCCTTCGCTTGTCGACGCCTCCTCGGGGTTCATTACCAGCAGTCCTGCCGGCGGCTCCGGCTGGCGCTGGTGGGCGAGGTACCAGCCGAGCGCGAACAACACGAACGTAACGAGCACCCCGTTGAGATCGCCTGCCGCTGAGACAGATGGGAAGAAGATCACCAACCCGATGAGTAGCCACCAACCGGTGCTGCGGTCCTTCTTCTCTGGCTCGGTGAGTTGTTCTTTCGGCGTGATAATTGAGTTCCACGGGCTGCGGGTCATGCCGAAGCGTGGCATGTTGATCCAGCACAGTAGGTAGAGGAAAAGTCCGCCGCCAAATACGAGTGCAAGTGCTACGAAGATGACGCGAACAAGCGTCGGGTCGACTTGGTAGCGGGCGCCGATGCCTTCACAGACGCCAGCGATGACAGCCTTACCGCCCTGGTCTTCTGGGATGCGGGGCGGGCGGGTCTCCCACATGCGCTTCAGTGTGTTGGTTTCCATGCCTCCATTGTCGCGTGGTGGGCCCGTGGACGGTATCGGGAATGACCCTGATTTTTGATTTCAGGGTTTACCCCGATGTGGCCGAGGCGCCGCCCGTGTCATGATGAGTGCATGTCTGCGTTGTATCCCCGGCTGACCCGGGACCGTTCACGCCGCGTGATCGCGGGTGTGGCCTCTGGAGTTGCTGGCCACTTCGGGGTGGACGTGAAATGGGTGCGGCTGTTCTTTGTCGTCGCAAGTTTCACTGGCGGGATTGGCGTGTTGTTGTACACGGGCTTGTGGATGTTCGCGCCGGTTGCAGAGAGTACCGAGCCCCGGCAGCGTCCTGGAGCGCTGGATGTTTTCCTTGTGCTGGTGGGGTTTGCGGGTGCGCTGATGTCCTTGCAGAGCTCCTCGGGCGTTGGATCGGCTGTGCTGTTCGTGGTTGGCGTGCTCATAGTGGGTGCGATTATCGCGTTGCAGGCCTACGACCGCGGTATGGCCTCATGGAAGAATCTTGCGGCGCTGGCGCTGGGTGCGCTGCTCATGATGGGTGGGGTGCTGGCGCTCGCGCTCATGGGGGAAAGCAGCGGGGTCGCCGGGGTTGTGGTCTCTGTGCTGGTGACGGTGCTGGGGGTAGCAGTGCTGGTGGTGCCGTTGATTACGAAGTTGGCGAACTCGCTCGTCGCGGAGCGTGAGCAGAAGGCGGTGGCGGACCAGCGCGCGGAGATCGCTTCCCGCTTGCATGATTCGGTGCTGCAGACCTTGGCGCTGATTCAGCGCCAGGCTGGTGATCCGGACGAGGTGGTTCGGCTTGCCCGTGGCCAGGAGCGTGAGCTTCGCGCCTGGCTTTTCGACGACACCGTGTCCAACCACACCACCACCTTCGCCGCGCTGTGCAAGGCTGCCGGCGAGGTGGAGGACGCGTACGGGATCGTGATCAAACCGGTCACGGTGGGCGAGGACATCCCTTTCGGCGAGCGCGCAGAGGCGGTCGTGCTCGCAGCCAGGGAAGCGATGGTCAACGCGGCAAAGCACGCCGGTGTGGACACCGTTGATGTTTACGCGGAGCACCTTGCTGGCAGGCTCACCGTGTTCGTGAGGGATCGCGGCAAGGGCTTCGACCCTGAGGCAGTGCCGACGGACCGCCACGGGTTGCGGGACTCCATCGTGGGCCGCGTGGAGCGCGTTGGGGGAGAGGTGCACGTGGTGGCGTCGGAAAGCAGTGGCACCGAGATTGAACTAGCGTTGGACCTATGACTCGCGTGTTTCTAGTGGATGACCACTCCGTGTTCCGCGCTGGGGTGAAGGCAGAGCTGCAGGAAGCGGTGGACATCGTCGGTGAGGCCGGGACGGTCGCCGAGGCGGTGCGAGGGATCGAGCAGACACAGCCCGACGTCGTGCTTCTCGACGTCCACATGCCCGACGGCGGCGGCCTCGCCGTGCTGAAGCGGGCTCCGGGCCCTGCGTACTTGGTGCTCAGCGTGTCCGATGCCGCCGAGGACGTCATCGCCCTGATCCGCGCGGGCGCCCGCGGGTACGTGACCAAGAACATCGCGGGCGCGGAGCTCGCGGAGGCGATTGAGCGGGTGCACGGCGGGGACGCGTACTTCTCACCGCGCCTGGCGGGGTTCGTGCTTGACGCGTTCGCGAGCGGGCCGGTCGTCGAGGAGGACGACCCGGCGGTGGACTCGCTGACCCGGCGCGAACTCGAGGTGCTGCGGCTTTTGGCACGTGGCTACACGTATAAGGAGATCGCGCAGCGCCTGTTTATTTCGGTGAAGACGGTGGAGACGCACGCGTCAAATATTTTGCGCAAGACGCAGACCTCGAACCGCCACCAGTTGACCCGGTGGGCGGTTGCGCGCGACCTGGGTTAGCGTACGCCCGCCTGCCGCAGCAGCGACTGGGCGGTGAGGTCCGTTTCCTGCAGCATGCGCGGGTCGGTGCCGGGCATTGGGGAGATGGTGGTGTCGGCCCACTGCTTGCCGGTGGGAATGCCGGCGATGTGCAGGCGCGGGTCCAGGGTGCCGTCGGGGTGGACGGTGCGGCGGGTGTCTGCGTCGGTTTCGGGAGAGCCGGTGGGCGTGCCGAAAGGCGCGAACGGGCGGATGCGCTCGCTTTCCAGCAGCGACGCGGTGAGTGGGTCGGCTGCGCGGGTGATGTTGGGGGACGGCAGGAAGGCGTCCGCGAGGGTATCCGCGGTGACGGTGCGCTCGGCGCTGGTGGCGGTGAACGTGGTGCCCGACTGCGTGACGGTTGGGGCTGGGCCGAGCAAGGTGACCAGGCCGGCGTCGATGAGCGCGAGGAGCTCGCGGGAGCGGAACAGCGGAGGACCGGAGCCGACCATCTGGCCGAACGCCATGTAGTCGGAGAGCGCGCCGCGCTGATCCTCCGGGGTACCACGGCCGTTCTCGACGGCGATGGCGGTCGGTTTGCGGCCTGCGGAGATCACCCACAGGGCGGACTTGATGGGGGAGTCGTGGGCGGCGACGGCCTCGGCGATGTCGCGGGCCAGGGCGTCGGCGATGACGCAGTTCAGGCTCTCGGCGTCGAGGCCGTCGCACCCGGCCAGGGGGTCGATCCAGTAGGAGATGTCGAAGGGCTCGGTGGTGGCGTCGGCAAGGGCGTCGTTGAGCGCGCGGGTGCAGGGCAGGAGGCTGGTGCGGGTGGCGGCGCCGGCGAGTGGTGCGGCGTCGATGCGCGAGATGATGTCCGCAAGCGGGATGTGCAGGGCGTCGGGGCGTACGCGCGCAAGCGTGGTGTAGTAGGCGGCGTAGGAGTCGCGGATGAGCGCCGGCCAGAGCTGCTCTCCGAAGCTCACCGTGGTGGCGCCGCTGTGGTGCTCGATCGCGGCGCGCAGCCGCGAGAGGTCCGCCTTGGGCGGCAGCGAGTGGTACTCGGATTTCGGCAGGTAAGGGTAGCCGCGGCCAGAGGTAACCACGAGGTGTGGTTCGGCGCCGCTGGGCTCGTAGCGTAGCCCGGAGCGGGTGTCGGCGGGCACGAAGCGGCCGCCGCGGTTGATGGTGCTCAGCGCCATGAGGTCGAAAAAGCCCATGCCAAGGCCGCGCACGATTGCGGTTTCGCCAGCAACCAGCGTATCGACGTCCTGTTCCACCGGGTTGCCCGGCTGAATCCAGTGCCCGCGGAAGGCCACCGGGTGCTCGGGGACGACCCAGCCGGTGGCGAGCACGGTGGCGTCGGCGTGGACGGTGGTGCCGTCCTCAAGCGTGATGGCGTCGCGGCCGTTCTCGGCGGTGATGCGCTGCGCGCGGGAGCGGTGGTTGGTGACGGTCACGTGCTCGGGGAGCTGCGCCAGCGCGACCGTGAGGACCCAGTGGAGGTACTCGCCGTACAGCGCGCGGGATGGGTTGGACTCCGGGCGGGTGGCAGCCAGCTCCGCGCCGAAGTCCGCGGTGACGTGGTCGGGGGTTGGGTGGGCGTCGAACAGTGATTGCTTGGTGGCGGACACGGCGTCGCGCTCGCCGCGCAGGAGCTGGATCCACTCGTACATGGTGGGGCCCTCGAGTACGGGGGCGGTGACGGTCGCGCCGGGCTCGGTGAAGAGGGTGACGGCGCCGGCCAGCGTGTTCATGTACAGCGTGTGGGTCTGTGCGGTGTCCCAGACGCGCCCGGCGCCGTGCTGGGCGTCGTCGATGAGGTGGATTGTCAGCGGCTTGGTGGAATTAGATTCGTTGAGCGTGGCGGCGACGCGTTCGATGATGGAAATGCCGCGTGGACCTGCGCCGACGATGGCGATTGCTGGCTGCACTGTGTGTTCCTTCCTGTTGCGACAGTGACCGTTTAGACTGCTTAGTCTAGACGTATGAGACCGCTCCGTCTAATCTGTGTTAGCGTTATCGCTCATCGAAGGGAGAACAGTGAAGCACACACGTCGAACGCAGGCCGGAGCGCTGCTTGCGGCTACCACGCTACTCGGGTTATGCACCGCATGTGCAGGACAAACAGAGCAAAGCGGGGACATGCAGGCAATCACGTACCTGGAGCCGAACTGGTTTACCTCGCTCTATCCGCCTGCGGCCGGGTTCTACCCGAATGGTGGCGTCGTGAATCAAATAACAGACAGACTGCTCTATCAGGACCCGGAGACGCTCGAGCTGCACCCGTGGATCGCCACGAAGCTGCCGGAGATCAACGAGGACGCGACGGTATACACGTTCGACATCCGCACCGACGTCACCTACTCCGACGGCTCGCCGCTCACCGCGGAGAACGTCGTGGCCAACTTCGACCTCTACGGCAAAGGCGACAAGGAGCGGCTGCTCAACGCATCCGAGCAGATCTCGAACTACGACTACGGCGAAGTCATCGACGAAGACACGGTGCGATTCCACTTCACCGCACCCTCGCCGGGGTTCGAGCAAGCGGTCTCCGTGTACAACGCCGGGCTGCTTTCCGACGCCACCCTGGCGCTCGACAACGAGTCCTTCGGGCCGGGCAGCGCCCACAACATCATCGGCTCCGGCCCGTTTGTCATCGCCGGTGAGGAGCTGGGCACCTCCATCGAGCTGCGGGCGCGCGAAGACTACGACTGGGCACCGCCCATCCTCGAACACCAGGGCCGCGCCCGGCTGGACAGCGTGACGTACCGGCTCGCCGCCGAAGAGGCGATGCGCACCGGCGCGGTCCTATCCGGGCAGGCGGACATCGTGCGCGACGTGACTGCGTCCGCCGAGCGCCACCTGAAAGACCGCGGCGTGCAGATCGTCTCCCGCGGCACGAACGCGATGAACAACCAGATCGCGATGCGCCCGCAGCACCCGTACCTGCAGGACATCCGGGTGCGCCGCGCGATCACGCACAGCGTGGACCGCGAAGAGCTGCTGCGCATCCTGTTCTCTGACTCCTACCCGCTGGCGACCTCGAGCGTGGCCGCCACCGGCTTGGGCTACAAGAACCAGGGCGACGCCTACACATACGACCCGGAGCTTGCCCGGCAGCTCCTCGATGAGGCCGGGTGGGTCGTGGGCAACGACGGCATCCGCGTCAAGGACGGGGAACGCCTGCACCTGACCGTCAACTACGCGCAGACCCAGCCGCGCGCCCGCGAAGTGATGACGATGGTGCAGTCCAACCTGCGCGACATCGGCATTGAGCTCTCCGTGCTCTCCGGCGACCGTTCGACGCAAAACGTGGCGTCGAAGGACCCGAACAAGGTGCAGCTCTACCACACGATGGTCGGCCGGGCGGACTACGACGCCATCGAGTCGCACTACGCGGTTGGGCGCCGAGACTCCTTCATTAACCAGGATGAAAATGACAACGTGATCGACCAGCACCTCGAAGACCTGCTGCAGACCGTGGTCTCCACACCTGACGACGCCGGCCGGGCCCGCGCGGTGGAAGCCGTCCAGGACTACGTCACTGAGCAGGCCTACACGCTGCCGCTGTTCGAAGAGCCGCAGGTCTACGCCGTCAGCCCACGTCTGTGCGGATTCGGCGTCGAAGCCGTTGCACGCCCTGCGCTCTATAGCGCCTACCTCCAGGAAGGGGATACGCCATGCCGTACATCGTAAAGCGGGTAGGCCAAGCACTGATCGTGCTGCTGCTGACCTACACTCTCGCATTCTTTCTGCTTTCGGCTCTGCCATCCGACGGTGTCATGGCCCGCTACGCTGACCCGGCACTGGGACTCAGCCAGGCTGAGATTGAGGCGATCCGTTCGGAGATGGGCGTCGATAAGCCGTTGCTTACGCAGTACGTGGCGACGCTGACGGGTCTGTTCACCGGCAGTCTCGGCTACTCGGTGCGCACGGGTACACCGGTGGGCCAGCTCATTGCCGACGCACTGCCGCACACGCTCGCGCTGGCCGCGACCTCGGTCGGACTCGCGATCATCGTGGCGCTGGCGACCGCATTCATCGCGACGCTGCCCGGCGCCGGACGCATCGGCGAGCTGTTTCGCGCGGTGCCCTCGCTGATGGTGTCGCTGCCAGGGTTCTGGATCGCGATTGTGCTGCTGCAGCTGGTGTCCTTTGAACTCGGCTGGATCAACGTGGTCGCCCCCGGCCCGCTCGAGGGGCTCGTGCTGCCGACCCTCACACTGTCCGTCCCGATGGCGGCCCCGCTCGCACAGGTGCTGATCCGCTCCATCGACGAGGTGCAGCGCAGCCCATTCGTGCAGGTGGCGCGTGCGCGCGGTGCGAGCGAGACCCGCATCTTCTGGTCCGACGTGCTGCGAAATGCGCTGCTCCCAGCGCTGACCATGGCTGGTTTGCTCTTCGGTGAGCTCGTCGGCGGTGCTGTGGTGACGGAAACCGTCTTCGGGCGCACCGGGTTGGGCTCCATGGTGGTCACCGCCGTGTCGAACCGCGACACGCCGGTGCTGCTGGGCGTAGTCCTCATCGCTGCGGTGGCGTACGTGACCATCAACCTCATCATTGACCTGCTCTACCCGGTGCTTGACGTGCGGCTGCGCACCGCCGGCGGACCGTTTGCCGCAACACCGAAGCAGTACGCCAGCCAGTCCGCCGACGCCATCGACGTGCGGGCAATCGAAACGGGACGGGAGTAGCAACCATGCGAACGACGAATTGGAAACAACCGGGAACGGTTCTCGCACTGCTCGTGCTGCTGCTTGCGTGCGCGTGGGCCCTGCTGCCGGGCATATTTGCCACGCACGACCCATACAAGGGCGTCGACGTAGCCCTTGCAGCGCCGAGCGCGGAGCACTTCTTCGGCACCGACGCCGTGGGGCGCGACGTGTACTCGCGCGTGGTTTACGGCGCGCGCCAGTCGCTGCTCGGCGCGATAATCGCGGTGGCGGTCGGGCTGGTGTTCGGCACGCTGATTGGCCTGGTGGCGGGCGCGCTTCGTGGCAAGGTCGATACCGTGCTCATGCGGATCGTGGACGTCCTGCTCGCTATCCCAGGCATTCTGCTGTCTCTGTCCATCATCATCGTGCTGGGCTTCGGCTCACTGCAGGCGGCCTTCGCTGTCGGCATGACCACGGTGGCGACGTTCGCCCGCCTCGCCCGTTCACAGGTGATGCAGGTTGCAGGCACCGACTACGTTGAGGCCGCCTACGGCTCTGGAGCGACGAAGTCCCAGGTGCTGGTGCGCCACATCCTGCCGAACTCGCTCACCCCGGTCATCGCGCTGGCGGCCCTGCAGTTCGGCACGGCGATCCTGCAGCTGTCCATCCTCGGGTTCCTCGGCTACGGTGCCCCGCCGCCGATCCCGGAGTGGGGCCTCATCATCGCCGAAGGCCGCGACTTCATGGCCACCGCCTGGTGGATCATCGTCCTGCCCGGCGTGGCGATCATCGCCACCGTCATGAGCGCGAACCACCTGTCCCAACTCATTCGTACGGAGGCCTAACCCATGCAACCCCTGCAACCTTTACTTGAAGTACGTGGCCTGACCGTCGCGTACGGCAATCAGCCGCCATCGGCGCAAGACGTGTCCTTTTCCGTCGCGCCTGGCAAACTCACCGCGATCGTGGGGGAGTCCGGCTCTGGCAAGACGACCTCGGTGATGGCGACTCTGGGACTCCTCGGCGGGTCCGTGCGGGTGCTGGACGGCGCAGTCTATTTCCAAGGCAAGGACATCACGCAGTTGTCTCCGCGGCAGTGGCGTCAGCTGCGCGGTGCGAAGATTGGCTTGGTGCCGCAGGACCCGAACAATTCGCTCAACCCGCTCAAGCCCGTCGGGGCCTCGATCGAGGAGGCGATGGCGGTCCACGGTATTGGCACAGCCGTCTCCCGCCGCGCACGCGCGCTGGAGCTCATGGAGGCCGTCGGCATCGACGACCCGCAGCGCCGCCACGGCCAGTACCCGCACGAGCTCTCGGGCGGGATGAAGCAGCGCGTGCTCATCGCAGCAGCCATCGCGCCCGAGCCGCAGGTACTGATCGCCGACGAGCCGACGTCCGCCCTGGATGTGACCGTGCAGGAAAAGGTGCTGGACGTGCTCGACGAGATGCGTGAGCGCCTCAACCTCGGCATCGTGCTGATCACGCACGACTTGGCGGTGGCGGGTGACCGTGCCGACGACGTGGTGATTATGCAGCGCGGCGTCGTCGTGGAGGAAGGCCCCGCCGCGGAGGTGCTCGCCGACCCGCAAGAGGAGTATTCACAGCGCCTGCTTGCCGACGCCCCTTCGCTCGCCGTCGCGAACGCCTACCACCGGCCAGCGCCGGACGGCGACGTGCTGGTGCGCGTGGATCACCTGCGCCAGGAGTATGGGGACTTCGTGGCCGTCAATGACGTCTCCTTCGAAGTGAAGCGAGGGTCCACGCACGCGATTGTGGGCGAATCCGGCTCCGGGAAGACCACGACTGGGCGGGCGATCTCCCTGTTCCGGGATCCGACGAGCGGCAGCGTCACCATCGGCGGCAACGTCGTGACCGGCGTCGACGACGCCACCCGCCGGAAGCTGCGCTCCACGGTGCAGCTGGTGCACCAGAACCCGTTTTCTTCCCTGAACCCTAAAATGACGGTGGAGGCCATCGTGGCCGAGCCGGTTCGGAACCTGACGGGGGCGTCGAAACGCGAGGCGCGCGCGAAGGCGCACGAGGTGCTGGCGCGCGTGGCGCTGGACCCGCAGCAGTTCGCGCGGCGCACCCCGTCGCAGCTTTCCGGCGGGCAGCGCCAGCGTGTCGCCATTGCGCGTGCGCTCGTGGTGGAGCCGGAGCTCGTCGTGTTCGATGAGGCGGTTTCCGCGCTCGACGTGACGGTGCAGGCGCAGATCCTCCGGCTGCTGGAAGGCCTGCAGCAAGAGCTGGGCCTGACCTATATCTTTATTTCCCACGATTTGGCGGTGGTGCGCCAGGTCTCGGATACGGTCAGCGTGCTCAGCCGTGGTACCCAGGTGGAGTACGGCCCGACCGATGACGTCTTCCAGTGGCCGCGCCACGAAGTGACAAAGAACTTGATCCATGCAATCCCGGGCGCGCGCTTCCGTGCCCGGCAGTTAGGAGAATTTAGTGTCTAACATCATCGATACGCTTGCCGACGCCTCTCCGGAACTCGCGCGCCTTCGCAGGCGCCGCCCGGAAGCAGTCGAGAACGCGGAGCTGACGTTTACGGCCCTCTTCGAGCCCGCTGACGAGGGGGATGTGCCGCTGGCCTGGCGCTATGGTGTCGCCGCGTTCGTGGCAGGGCTCACCGGGCTACCAACTGCGAGCGCGTTCTACCGGGAGCTGCTCGAGGACCTCGAAGACCAAGCCCCCGGCCTCGCCGAGGCCGTCGACGCCGCTGTCGCGCGCGGTGCATCCGATGGGCCGTACTGGCACGGCGACTTCGTCCTGTTCGGTGACGTCATTGGGGAGGCGTCCGAGCAGTTCGCCGCTGCCCTGGACTTCGCACACCTGCTGGTTGTCCACCCGAAGGATTCCACCGCCGCAGTGATCGGTCACCTGCAGACCGCCGGGTGGAGCGACAACGGCATCGTGACGTTGGCGCAGCTCATCGCGTTTGTGACGTTCCAGCTGCGCGTCGTACACGGCGTGCGGGTGCTCGGCGGGGTTGACGCTGGTGGGGTGCAGCGGGCGTCGATGAGCGGGCGGGCGCACGGCGTGGCTGACCCCGGCTGGGAGCCCGGGCCACGCACCCTGCTGCCCGAAGTTGTGGCGCCGACGAAGTTCGTCGAGCACTCCCTGGGCTGGCGCGCGTGGGTGCCCAGCCTGGACAAGTCCGAGTTCACCGACGAGCACCGCGACGCGCTGCTCAAGCCCGAGCGAATCGACATGGAGTACTTCCGGCTGCTCGCACGTGACCCTGAGGTGCTCAAGGCACGCACCCTGACTGACCTGGACATTTTTTACAACACCGACGGCGGCCTGGGGCGCGCCGAGCGTGAACTCGCCGCGACCGTGGTCTCCCGTCTCAACGGGTGCGAGTACTGCGCCTCCGTACACCAGGGGCGCGCGAAGCAGGAAGGCGGCGACGCCGAGGCGATCTCCCGGCTCCTCGACGAAGGCGTGACCGCGGACCTGGGCACCCCGCTGTGGAACGCGCTGCGCGACGCCGCCGTGGCGCTCACGCACACCCCGATCGCGTTCTCGCAACAGCACGTCGAAGCCCTCCGCGAGGTCGGCTGCGGCGAGCTCGAGATCCTCGACCTGATCAACTCGGCGGCGTTCTTCAACTGGGCCAACCGCCTCATGCTCAGCCTGGGTGCGGCTGATGTGCCGAAGCGCTACCGCTAGCGCTTCTGGGTGGGCGCTGCAGGGGCTGCGGGCGCGTATGCGAGGCGTCGCGTGCCGTCGACGTGCGGCATGAGCACCCACGCCACCACAAACAACCCACCCGCAAGCAGTGCCAGCCCCCAGCCGGGCAGCGGCGCGATCAGCGGGCTCAGCATGAGCGCCAGCCACCACAGCATCAGCGGCACCACCATGCTGAGCGACGGCACCTGCGAGACGTTGCGGCTGCGCGCAAACTCGGCCATGGCCTTGCGGTACGGGTGTGCCCGGGTGGTGGCGCGGGCGACGAGCACCGCGGCGAGAGCAATACCGACTTTCGCGGCCGTGGGCAGCGGTGCCGCCATCACGCTTATCGACGCCGCTACGCACCCCGCCGCTACCGCCCGCACAACGGGTGGCGTGGGAATTGGGGTGACGCGGTTGCGGAAGTCTGCGTAATACATAGGGCAGAGCGTACCGCATAGGGGCCTGCCTTGTGGCGCTACTGTTCGAAATAGTGTTCGACCTTTGCTGTTGCTCGTGTCGGGGGCGCGTTGCATACTTACAGGCATGAATGGAACACCTATTCGCTCGCGCGAGTTCGCCCCGGACGGTGGCGGGCGGCTCAGTAAGGCTGAGCAGATTGCGCAGCTCCGTGCGCAATTAGCCGAGTTCGACGGCGGTGCTGTGCAGGAGCCGATCGGGAGCGAGGGTGTTGTTCCGCTGTCTGCAGAGTTGGCGCGCGTGCTCCCGAACGGGGGTTTACCAAGACGGCAAGTCACACAGGTGAGCGATACGCCGTCGCTTATCGTAGAGATCCTGCGGCAGGTCACGGAAGCCGGAGGATACGCGGCCGTGGTGGGGTGGCCGGAGTTGTCCTACGCAGAGCTCTCGGAGCAAGCGCTGCGCAGAACCGTAGCGGTTCCGGAACCGGGGATGGACGCCATGCATGCCGCAGGGGTGCTCGCCGAGGGGCTAGACGTGGTGGTGCTACACACCCGATGCGAAATCCAGTACACGCCCGCCCAGGCACGCCCACTGCTTGCCCGCGTGCGTGCCGGGGAGGCGGCGATGCTGTGCGTGAACGTGACGGTGCCTTCGCCCGCGCTGCGCATGAGCGCGGACATCGCTAGCTTCCACGGCATCGGGCGCGGCCGCGGGCGCATCGCAGGCATTGACCTGGAGGTGTCCGCGCACGCGAAAGGCTGGAAGCGGCCACCGGCATTACTGAAGCTTGGGGTTGTGGCGGGCGGTGGTGCGCACCTGAAGGCGGTGCCCTCATGAGGGTTGCGGCGCTCTGGTTCCCGGATTGGCCCGTGCAAGCAGCCAAGCTCGAAGCCGAGGACACGCTGGAGGAACCGATCGCGATCGCGGTGCAGCACCGTATCAAGGTGTGTTCGCAGGAGGCGCGGCGCGCCGGGGTCCGCCGTGGGATGCGGGTGCGCAACGCGCAGGCCGTCGCGCCTGAGCTGACGGTGGTGGAGGACAACCCGGAGCGCGACGGCCGCACGTTCAGCGCGCTCGCGGGATCCTTGGATGACGTGGCGGCCTCCGTGGAGGTGCTGCGCCCTGGTCTGGTGGTTGCGGACCTCGCCGCGGCGGGGAAGTTCCACGGCGATGAAGATACGGCGCTTGAGATGCTTCTCGACGCCGCCGCACGCCACGGCATTGACGTCATGGCAGGGGCGGCGGATGAGATCGCCACGGCCGTGATCGCCACCCGGAGCTCGCACGTGGTTGCAGCGGGGGAGTCGGCGCAGTTCCTTGCAGTACAGCCACTTCGGGTGCTCACAGCGGAGGCGGCACTCGGCGCGGACCCGGAAACGGTCCGTACCCTGGGCCAGCTGGGCATCCAGACGCTGGGGCAGCTCGCGCAACTGCCGTCCTCTGCCGTGATGACTCGCTTCGGGGTCGCAGGCATCCACCTCCACCGGATCTCCAGCGCGGCCCCGGACCGGCGCGTCGCCCCGGAGCTACCCGTGGAGGACTTCGCCGTCGAGATGACGCCGGAGGAACCGATCGAGCGCGTCGACGCCGCCGCGTTCGCCGCCCGGGCGCTCGCGGCCACGCTGCACCAGCGCCTCAAGGGGGCCGGGGTGCACTGCCTCCGGCTGAAAATCTCCGCCGAGCTTGTCGACGCCACCCGGGTCGAGCGCGTGTGGCGCACCCGGGAAGCACTGACAGAGGCTGGCACCGCCGACCGGGTGCGCTGGCAGCTCGACGGCTGGCTCACCAACGGGGGCGCAGGGCCGATCGCCTCGCTCATGCTGGAACCACTTGAGCTTGCGCAACCCGACATGGTGGGGGAGCTGTGGTCCGACGGGGCGTCGGATGAGGGGGCGCGGCGCGTGATCGAGCGGGTGCAGTCCCAGCTCGGAATGGAGGCGGTGCTGCAGCCGGTCGCGGTTGGAGGTCGCGGCGTGGCCGAGCGTATTCAGCTGGTGCCCTATGGGGAGGTGCCGCCGCAGGGCCGCGGGGCGTTCGTCGGCGCCGTTCCGTCACCACTTCCAGCCCGGCTCGGCGGTGGGATCGAACACCCGTCATCGCGGGTGCAGCTGCTGGACAGCGCCGACCAGCCGATACTGTTCAACGCCGAAGTCCTGCTCAGCGGCCAGCCGACAACGCTAGTGTGGGGCAAGCGCTGCTACGACATCACCGCGTGGGCAGGGCCTTGGCCCGTTGACGAAGAGTGGTGGGGTGCGCATCCGACCCGGCTTGCGCGCCTCCAGGTGCTGGGCCACGACCAGGCGGTAGGAACAGGGCAGCGCGGGTGGTTGTTGGTGTGGCACCGGCAGCGATGGAGCGTCGAGGCGCTCTACCACTAGGTGTTAGGACTGCACGATGTCGACGACCAGGCGCAGCGGGTGCTCCAGAATCTGCACCGAATACGGCAGGTCAGAGCGTAGCCCTACGACCACGCGGCTGCGACCCTCGTAGGTGCCGGCGTTGACGACGTCGATAATGTTGCCGGTCTCTGCCGGGGTATCCACCTTGATCTGGTCCGCGTCCAGGCCAAGTTCGTAGGGGTAGACGGTGCCGTCGATGTTGATATTGAGGAACGCGTTGCCGGTCACCTTCAGTGGTTTGCCGGTGATCTCCTGCATCGGGGTGGAGGTGTAATCCACGAACCAGCCCGGCTTGCCCTCGCCGACGAGGTCCACGACAACGCGGTCGAACCCCTCGTGGGTGCCCACACGCACGCCAGCCACGGCGAGCTGAGTAGGCGCGGAAGGCCGCTGAGTCTTCGGGCTCGCGTTCGCGGTACCGAGCGGGCGAAGCTGCGTCGTTGATGGCGCAGCAAGCATCGAGCCGACGCGGGTCGCGGCCTGGTCCTGAGCAGGAGAGGACACGCACCCGGCGAGCACGGCGCCAGCAATACAGGGCGTCAGCGCCGCAACGGCGAACTTCGGTAAGGGAAACACGCAAAATACCGTAGCTAGAACGAATCTCGAAGAGCAAAGCAGAACGGCGAAAAATCAAAAAGGTTATCAAAATGTTAACTGCCCGACTCGGCCCGGTTTAGGTATACCTAATCAATCGGGAAATTTTCGCTACAGTAGGTGACATGACTACAGCCCATGCACGCACACTCTGCTCCGATACGGACAGTGAGCCGCTGCCGGGTACCGCGAAACCCGGCTCGACCTACGTTTTGTTTGAGTGGCCACACAAGTGGAGCCACGACGTACTCGACGGCGACACCTTCGGGGACGAACTGACCGAAAAGTTGAAAGCGCACATGCAGCGCTACAACGCCACCTTGCTGCTTATCCGCCACCCAACGAGGGAAGGCCGCCAGATTGAAGACCACCACGTCTACCTGGTCTTCGCCGACCAGGCAGCAACCGAGGTGCTGCATGTCGATGGGCCTGAGGCGATCCTGGATCTCGACCTGTCAGGCCCAGGGCAAAACAGCGCCAAGTCGCGTACGAAGCCACTCGTCCTGGTCTGTACCCACGCGAAGCGCGACATGTGCTGCGCCATCAAGGGCCGCCCCATCGTCAACGAGCTCGTAGAGAAGTACCCGTTTGGGCATGGCAACGACGTGGTGTGGGAAACCTCGCACATCAAGGGGCACCGTTTCGCCGCCACGATGCTGCTCATGCCGTGGGCGTACAGTTTTGGCCGGATGAACCTCGAGGCTACTGAGGCCATGCTTGAAGCTGCGATGCGCGGCGAGTACTTCGTGCCGGGCAACCGCGGCCGCGGCACCTTCAGCCCGGTAGGCCAGGTGGCGGAAGTGGACGTCGCAACGCAGCTCGCCACCCGAGGGGACAAGGTGCGCTACGGCCAGCTCGAAGTCACCGCCGAGCGTATCGACGGCCCCTCCGCCCACGTCACCGTGACCGACACCGCGACCGACACCGCCTACGAGGTGATGTTGGAGCAGCGCGACGTTGATGCCGTGATGGCATCATGCGGGAAGGACCCGAAGCCCGGCAAGAGCTGGGTCGTCGCTAGTCGCTCCTAGATGTAGCTGGGCAGCACGTCAGCGACCCTGTTGATCACGTGGTCGGTGCGCTGCTGCACCTCGGCGGGCGAGTGGCGGAAGCTATGCGAGTGATCTGCGATTTCGTGCATGGACAGGTCATTCCACGAGTCGCCGAAGGTGTACAGCTCGATGTCTTCGCGTGGGACGTCGAGTAGCTGCAACAGGTCCTGGATGCCCGCACCCTTCGTGCGGCCCGGCGCCATGATGTCGATGAAGTCCTGGTTCTGGGCCACTGACACATGCGGCAGCGCGCGCGTCCACTCGTAGACTTCCGCGCGCAGGTCTTCGTCGTTCGGGATCCACAAGGGGACGACGGCGAACTCGTGGTGGGGAATGTCGGCCGTGGTCATCCTGTCGAAGTTGACGGTAAAGCTACTGCGAGCCTGGGTGTTGTTGCTGAACTCACCATCGACGTGGCCGATCGTGGTGCCGAACACCGCCACCCCATCCGTGTCAGCGAAGTGCGTGACCACCTGTTCGACGATCTCCGGGTCTACAAGGTGTGAGTAGAGCAGGCGCTCGTTGTCGCCGGTGGTTGCGGAGCCACCGTTCGAGAGCACCTGGTAGTCGAAGCGGATGGGGCAGTGGCGCATTCCGAACTCGAGCGCGGTGCGCGAGCGTCCGGTGGCAGAAATGGCGATGTGCCCGGCGTCGCGCCAGGCCTGGATCGCGGCCATGTCGGCCGGGTCGAAGCCGTGCTCGCCCGTGTCAGTGTCCGTGGGATGATGAAGGGTGCCATCAAAATCAAACGCTGCGATTTTCATGGCACCCATCCTAACCAACTGGTCACACCTTAGCGGCGCATCACCTTCTTGGACAGCCAGTTGCCCAAGAACTGCGCCAGCTGCACGATGACGACGATGACGATCACAGCCGCCCACGTCACCTGCGGCTCGAACTGGCGGTAGCCATACACGATGGCGAAGTCACCGAGGCCGCCACCGCCGATGTAGCCGGCCATCGCGGACATATCGATCACCGCGATGAAGATGAACGTGTAGCCGAGAATCAGCGGGCCGAGCGCCTCGGGGAGGATGACGGTGCGGATGATCGTCCACGGGCCTGCGCCCATCGAACGCGCGGCCTCAATCATGCCGGGGTCGATGGATACCAGGTTCTGCTCGACAATACGGGCCACGGTAAAGGTCGCGGAGAAACACATCACAAACGTAGCTGCGCCCCGGCCAATCGTGGTGCCCACCACCGACAGGGTGATGGGGTAGAGCATCGCGATCATGATGATGAACGGGATCGGCCGGAAGAAGTTCACGGCGAAGTTAATCACCCAGTACACGACGTTGTTCTGCAGGATGCCACCCGGGCGGGTGGTGTACAGGAACACGCCGAGGATCAGGCCACAGATACCACCGACGAGCAGGGTGATGCCCACCATCCAAAGGGTATCGCCGATGGCGTCTACGAACGTGGGGCCGAGCCGGTCCCAGTTCGGCTGCGCCAGAATGAATTCGTTGACAGCACTGTTCATCGACGTATCTCCTGAATATCCGTGGTGCCCTGCAGCGTGTGCAGGAACTCGTTAATCGCTGCATCGTCGCCGTTGAGGCGGACCGTCATCTTGCCGAAGGAGTGCTCCTGCAGGGTCGTAATACCCGCGTGCACCGGCTGAATCGACACGCCGCGTTGGCGCGCCTTCTCCGCCGCACCGAAGAATCCCGAGTGTTCGGTCAGGTCGACGGTGAAGAGGCGCCCAGGCGCCGCGTTCAGCAACTCGAGCTCCTCGTGCTTGTCTGGGGTGTTGCGAAGCGACGTCGATACGAAGCGCTGCGCGACCTTCGTTTTCGGGTCCGAGAACACCTCGTAGACGGAGCCATACTCGACGACCTTGCCGGCCTCCATCACGGCGACCTTGTCCGCAATCGCGCGGATCACGTCCATCTCGTGGGTAATCACCACGATCGTGATGCCAAGTTCCGCGTTGACGCGGCGCAGCAACTCGAGCACCTCGTGGGTGGTCTCGGGGTCGAGGGCGGAGGTGGCTTCGTCGGCAAGCAAGAGCGAGGGATTCGTGGCGAGCGCACGAGCGATGCCCACGCGCTGCTTCTGACCACCCGAAAGCTGCTCGGGGTAGTTCTTGCCACGATCCGACAGGCCGACGAACTCGAGGAGCTCCTCGACGCGCGCCCGACGCTCCTGCTTGCCCAAACCGGCAAGCTGCAGCGGGTATTCAATGTTGCCCGCCGCAGTTCGGGAAGAGAACAGGTTGAACTGCTGGAAAATCATCCCAACGTTTCGGCGCACTTCCCGCAGGCGCTTCTCGCTCTTGCCGACGATATTGGTGCCGTCGAGGAGGAGTTCGCCGCTGGTAGGCATGTCGAGCCCGTTGATCAGCCGCACCAGCGTGGACTTGCCAGCGCCGGAGTAGCCGATCACTCCAAGGATCTCACCAGGCTCGACCGTCAGCGACACATTGTCGACGGCCACAACCTCGCGCCCACCCGTTGTAAAGACTTTCGATACGTCCCGGAACTCAACCCGGGTGCCGGTTTTCGTCACGGATTACTTCTCCTGAAGGCGTGCGAGGATAGCGTTTGCGTCATCACGGGAGCGCTCAACAGCGACCGCGGTGCCACGGGAATCCTCCTGGACGGCAGCTGCGACCTCTGGGGAGTTCCACAGCTCTGCGAGGCGGTTGTAGGTCGGGTTATCCAGGTCCTCAGCGCGTGCAGCGAAGACGTTGATGTATGGCTCGCCCTGCTCGGAAGCCGGGTCATCCTGGAAGATAGCCTGCTTTGGCTCAATGCCAGCGCGCTCCAGCCAGGAGTTGTTGATGATGGCCGGGCGGCCTTCCTTGTATGCGGAGGTCGTCTGGGAAGCGTCGACCGGAACGACCTTCACCTTCGACGCTGCCTCGTCGATATCTGCTGGGGACGGTGCCAGTTCATCAGCGCCATCCTTCAGCGTGATCAAGTCAGCCTGGACGAGGACGTTGATTGCGCGGCCCTGGTTCGAGTCATCGTTCGGGATAGCAACCTCGGTGCCTTCGATGCCGTCGAGGGAATCGTGATCCTTCCAGAACAGTGCCAGCGGGTAGATCTCCGTGGTGGACAGCACCTTCAGGTCGTTGCCGGAAGCCTCGTTGTAGGTGGCGAGGTAGAGGATGTGCTGGAACTTGTTCAGGTCAATCTCGCCCTGGGCAAGCGCCTCGTTGACTGGTGCGTAGTCAGAGAACTGCACGATGTCGAGAGTGATGCCGTTGTCTGCCGCGAGGTCCTCGAAGACGGACCATGCCTTCTGGTCAGCGTCGGTGGTACCAATCTTGACGACGGTGTCCTCGCCGCCACCGGCAGCGTCGGTGGTCTTCTCGGCAGAGTCGTTGGAGCAAGCTACCAGGCTGGTAGCGGCGAGGGCTGAAGCTGCGATGGTTGCAATCACACGGTTGAGGCGCATGATGTCTCCTTTATGTCTTTCGTTGGGGAATCATTGATGGTTTGAAAACTTAGCATCTATTGGACCGCTTAGTCTATCCCTGGCTACAAACGTTGAATATAAATCCGCTTGCGCGAGCATTCGAACATGTTTACACTATCGAACATGCGATTCAATGGGGGTGCTCCGCTGACATGGTCAAAGCTGGAGCGGATACTGTCTGGGAACGACGTCGGTCCTGTCGTTCCGGTAGATCACCTCACCTTTGCTGGTGAAGCGGAGGGTGAGGGGGTCGGTGGGCGGCGCGGTGGGGTGCCATTCGCCGAGTTGCACGCGGTGTCGTCCTATAGCTTCCTTGGCGGGGCGAGCGAGCCTGAACAGCTGGTCGCGCGCGCTCGGTCGCTCGGTCTTTCGGCGCTTGGCCTGTGTGATCGTGACGGTTTCTACGGTGCAGTGAAGTTTGCGGAAGCTGCTGCTGCGGCCGGGATGCCCACGGTGTTTGGTGCAGAGCTGACGCTGAAAGAGGGGGTGCTGCCCGTCCTGGCCCGTGGTGCGGAAGGGTACCGGAGGTTATCGCATCTGATGTCGCGCGCACACATGGAGGGTAGGCAAAAAGGCGAGCTCTCGTACCCGCCGATGTGGGAAATCGGGGAGTGGCTTGATGGCTCCTGCTTAGCGCTTGGCGGGTGGGAGTGGACCCCGCTATTCGATAAATTGAGCGAGAGCTTCGGGGTGGAAAATGTGGTGAGGGAGTACGTGGTCTCACTCATGCCGGATGACGCCGATCATCACCAACAATTAGACCGCTTCGTTCATCTTCCCGCCATAGTGAGTACCCGGCCTGCCGCTGCGACGCGCCGACACGCGCGCCTCGCTGCAGCGAAACATGCGCTTGGCCAGCGCCGCGCGCTGCGGCAAGACGTTGCTGACCTGCACCCCATGGGGGCGCACTGGCTGCGCAGCGGGCAGCAGCTCGCCCGGCTGCTGCCGGGATGTGAGCCGATGCTGGCCACCACCGTGGAGGTTGCCGAACAGTGCGCGTTTACGCTCGACCTTGTCGCGCCAAACCTACCGGACTACGACACTCCTGCTGGCCACAATGAAATGAGCTATCTGAAGGAGTTGACCTACGCGAGTGCGCAGGTGCGGTACGCGACGCGCCCGGAAAACATCCGTGAGCAGGCGATGAAGCAGATTGCTTACGAACTCAGCGTGATTGAGGAGCTCCAATTCCCCGGCTACTTCTTAATCGTGTACGACCTGGTCGACTTTTGTCGGCGCAGCAATATCCTGTGCCAAGGCCGTGGGTCGGCGGCGAACTCAGCGGTCTGCTTTGCTCTCGGGATCACGAACGCCGAGCCGATCAGCGCTGGCCTTCTCTTTGAGCGTTTCCTGTCGCCGGACCGCGATGGCCCACCGGATATCGATATTGATATTGAGTCCGGCAGGCGCGAAGAAGTAATCCAGTACGTTTACCGGCGCTACGGCCGCGAGCGTGCCGCGCAGGTGGCGAACGTGATCACGTACCGGAGGAAGGGTGCTGTTCGTGACGCTTCCCGGGCGCTCGGGTACCCACAAGGTGCTGCGGATGCCTGGTCAAAAGGACTCAGCGACCCGCCGGAGCAGGTATGTACGTTGGCGGAGGAGTTCATTGGCCAGCCACGCCACCTCGGGATCCACTCGGGCGGGATGGTGATCTGCGACCGGCCGATCGCGGACGTCGTTCCCATCGAGTGGGCGCGCAAGGAACAGCGCTCTGTGGTGCAGTGGGACAAAGACGACTGCGCTTCGGCGGGGTTGGTGAAGTTTGACCTGCTCGGGCTCGGCATGCTGGAGGCCCTGCACCACATGGTGGACCTCGTACGCGATACAACGGGCACAGAGGTGCACCTGTGGGAGCTCGACCTCGCCGACACCAACGTCTACGACATGCTGTGCCGCGCTGACGCCGTCGGAGTATTCCAGGTGGAGTCGCGCGCGCAACTTTCCACGCTGCCACGGCTGAAACCACAGCGCTTCTTTGACCTCGTGGTCGAGGTGGCCCTCATCCGCCCAGGCCCAATTCAAGGCGGATCCGTTCACCCATATCTACGGCGCCGCGATGGCCTCGAGCCCGTTCTCTACGATCACCCGGTGCTGGAAAAATCTCTTGGGAAGACGCTGGGTATTCCGTTGTTCCAGGAGCAGCTCATGCAGATCGCCGTCGACGCCGCAGGATTCAGCCGCCGGGAGGCCGACGCGCTGCGCCGCGCGATGGGTTCGAAGCGTTCTCCAGCTAAAATGGCGGCGCTCAAAGCCCGGTTCTTCGAGGGCTGCAACACCACGAACGGGATCGGGGCGGACGTCGCGGAAAAGCTCTGGAACAAGATCGTCGCGTTTGCCGCCTACGGATTTCCGGAGTCGCACTCGCAATCGTTTGCGTCGCTTGTGTACTTCTCCGCGTGGATGAAGTACTACTACCCGGCCCAGTTCTGCGTCGGCCTGCTGCGGGCACAGCCGATGGGCTTCTACTCGCCCCAGTCCCTGATTCAAGACGCCCGCCGCCACGGCATCACGGTGTTGCCGGTGAGCGTGAACGGATCCGGCGTACAGGCGCGCTGTATAGATAATGACACAATTCGGATCGGGCTGAATTTGGTGAAGGGGGTCGGGGAGAAGGCTGCGGCCAGGATCGAGAAGGCCGCGCCGTTCACGGACATCGCGGACCTGGCGCGTCGGGCGGAGCTGACCGTGGAGCACGTCGAGGCGCTCGCCAAGGCGGGTGCGCTGGACTGCTTCGGAGGGGAGCGTCGACAAGCAGTGTGGGCTGCGGGCATCGCAGCAACAGAGCGCGACGGCATGCTGCCTGGGCTTTCAGGTATCGACGCCCCAGCGCTGCCCGGGATGACCGCGTTCGAGCTGCTCGCGGCCGATGTTGCCGCCACGGGCGTTACCCCCGACACGCAGCCGATGCAGCTGCTGCGCGAACACTTGCAACGGGAGGGGATTCTCCGAGCGGTCGACCTTCGTAGCGTGGAAGACGGTACCCGCGTCCGCGTCGCAGGCGTGGTCACGCACAGGCAGCGGCCGCAGACGGCATCAGGCCTGACGTTTCTGGGGATGGAGGACGAAACCGGGCTGCTGAACATCATGGTGTCGCCGGGGCTGTGGAAGCGACAGCGCGTAGTGGCGCGCACAGCGCACGCGCTGGTGGTGCGCGGGATTGTCCAAAATGCGTCAGGTGCGGTCAGCGTCGTGGCGGACCGTCTGGAGCAAATCGATGTCGGCCAGTGGCTCTCGCGTGGTTCACGTGATTTTCGGTGAAGTCGCTAGGGTAGGGCCCATGGAACAGCAGACTGACGCACTCGCGAGACCACCGCTACCGGCCTCGGTTGAGCAGATGCACCGCGTATCACCGAAGTACATGGTGCCCATGCTGGTGACCAACACGGTGTGGGCGCTGATTGTCATCGGCAGCCTGCTGTGGGCGCAGTGGAAGTACGGCGGCTGGTGGATGTGGGGAGCGGCCGTCTGCGGAGTGTTCTTCATCTGGAAGTACTTCCTTATCCCGTTCCAGGTACGCAACCTGGCGTGGCTGGAAACGAACAACGAGCTCATCCTGAGCCAGGGGAAGATGTGGCACACGCTCACCGTTATCCCTTACGGGCGCATCCAGTTCGTGGACGTCAACACGGGACCGGTGATGCGGATACTTGGGCTCAAGAAGTTGGTGGTGAACACGGCATCGGTCAGTTCGGTGACCACGCTGCCTGGACTTCCCGCCCACGACGCCGACGCGCTGCGTGACCGGCTTGTAGTCAAAGCACGCGAACAGATGAGTGGCCTATGACGGCGGCCTCTGAGTACCGGCGGGTCCACCGACTGACCCCGTTGCTGCGCGTGTGGGCGACGCTGCTTGCGCTGCTCACGATCGCTGTCTTCAACTTCACGATGCCCCTAGTCAACTGGCTGCAGGACGAAGGCATCGGCATCATGGATGTGGGCGTGGCCGTTGGCGTGTTCGTCGTTGGCCTGCTCGTAGTGTTCATTATTTCGCAGCTGTGGTGGGCCAAGATCGGATTCCGCGTTGGCGAAGAAGACATCGAGCTGACGCGAGGGGTGCTCACCACTAAGGTGCGCACCGCTCGCTACGACCGGATCCAGGCAGTCGACGTCATCGAACCGTTCGCGCCGCGCCTGTTCGGGCTTGCGGCGGTGCGCGTCGAGGCGGCCGGAGGCAACAATTCGGCCATCGAGATCGCCTACCTGCCCCGCGCGGAAGCGGACGAACTACGCGCCGAGATCCTGCAGGCCATTGCTGCCCGCCCCGGCGCAGCTGCGTCCGCGTTGACGCCCACCGAGCAAGACGCCGACCCGGCTAATACGCTGGTGCCACCAATCCCGATTGGTCGTTCGCTGCTTGCTGCGGCGTTCCAACTCTCAACCATCATTACTGTTGTCTCGAGCGCCGTCCCGCTCTTCACCGATCTCTCGATCACCGCGGCAGTACCGATCCTCGTCGGGTTCGTGCCACAGATCTGGCGCACCATCGACCACTCGTGGCGCTTCAATTCAGTGCTTGACGACGCCACCTCCGGCAGCAACGGGGCCGTCATCAACATGACGTACGGGCTTGCGAACCGCAGGCACCAAGCGGTCCCGCTGCACCGCATCCACGCGGTACAGCTTCGCCAGCCACTGCTGTGGCGCATGTTTGGGTGGTGGACCGTCTCGGTGACTGTGGCCGGGTACGGGTCCGAGCGCAACAAGGCAACTGGCACATCCAAGCTGCTGCCGGTCGGGACCTTGGAGCAGGCCATGCAGGTCATCGACGCGATTGCGCCGCTGTCCGGTGAGGCGATGCGAGACATGTCGCGTGCACAGCTGCGCTCCCCGCGCTCTGCGCGGTGGGTTTCACCGGTTGATTGGCGGCGGCAGACAGTCACGCTGTACCCAGAGGTCACCGTGGTCACGTTCGGTCGCCTGTCCCAGCGGTACCAGATGGTGGAAAACGCGCATATCCAGGAGCTTTCCTTCAAACAAGGGCCGTTGCAGCGCAGGCTTGGCCTGGCACATGTGCGATTTGATCTGGTCCCGGGAGCCGTCAAAATGGTGGCGCGGGACGTGCGTGCGGGGGAGGGGCGTTGGCTCGTCGACACGCTGCGCACCCGTACGCTGCCCCCGGTAGCTACCGAGCCGGAGCTAGACGCCGCCGACGAATCCCAACTGCCGCCAGGCCTCGAAGACGGCGACGGACGCGGAGTTGGAAAGGTTCATTGACCTGCGGCTCGGCAGCATCGGGATGCGTAGCTGCTTGGTCACGCGCGGGTGGCTGCGGTGTGCTTCGGGGAGACCGGTCGGCTCGGTGCCGAAAAGGAGGGCGTCACCGTCGCGGTACTCGACGTCCTGGTAGTAGTCGGTTGCCTGCGTGGTGAACGCGAAGATGCGGGCGTCCGGGATGGAGGCGAAGCAGGCGTCGATAGTTGGGTGGATCTGGACGTCCGCTAGGTCGTGGTAGTCCAGCCCTGCGCGCTTCAGGTGCTTGTCTTCGAAGTTGAACCCGAGTGGCTCCACCAGGTGCAGTACGGCGCCGGTGTTTGCGCACAGCCGGATTGCGTTGCCGGTGTTGCCTGGGATGACGGGATTGTCAAAGATAACGTGAAAAGCGCACATGGTTACAGTCTAGGATGGTCACCGTGACTGCGATTAAATTAGACGGAAAACTGTACCGCGAGGAGATCTTTGCGGATCTCAAAACACGAGTTGCTGCCCTGCGCGAGCGTGGGATCACGCCGGGGCTGGCCACCGTGCTGGTCGGCGATGATCCGGCGAGCCAGAACTACGTGCGCATGAAGCACCGCGACTGTGAGGAGCTGGGCATTGCCTCCATCATGAAGGAGCTGCCGGGGGACATCACGCAGGAAGCACTCGAGGAAGTCATCGAGGAGCTCAACAACGACGACGCCGTCACCGGCTACATCGTGCAGCTGCCCCTGCCGAAGCACCTGGATGAGAACCGCATCCTGGAACTGATCGACCCGGACAAGGACGCCGACGGCCTGCACCCGGTCAACCTGGGCAAACTGGTGCTTAACGAGCCCGCGCCGCTGCCGTGCACCCCGAACGGTTCCATCAAGCTGCTGGAGCGCTTTGGCGTGGATCTTAACGGCGCGATCGTGTGTGTCATCGGCCGCGGAGTGACCGTGGGGCGCCCGATTTCCCTTATGTTGACCTCGCGTAACGTCAACGCCACGACGGTGCTGTGCCACACCGGCACGAAGGACCTGGCTGCGGAGACGCGCCGGGCGGATGTGGTCATCGCGGCCGCTGGCAAGCCACACATGATTACCGCGGACATGATTAAGGAAGGCGCCGCGTTGCTGGACGTGGGCGTCTCTCGTGTCGACGGCAAAACGGTCGGCGACCTGCACCCGGATGTATGGGAGAAGGCGGGCTGGGTCTCGCCGAACCCTGGTGGCGTTGGCCCGATGACTCGCACGTTCCTGGTCCGCAATATCGTGGAGCGGGCTGAGCAGCTTGCCTAACTCGGCAGAAGGGTTGTCGCTGGACAACCCTCATGACATTGGGAACCCGCCCTCGCCACTGCCTCGGAACGTGCAGGTGGCGATGGTCGGCGTGTTCATCCTGGGGTTTGTCGCCGCGGGGGTGTGGTCGCTGACGGACCACTGGCGGCGTGCCACGTTCACACTCGGGGCGACCATGCTGTGGTGCGCACTGCTGCGCCTGACGTGCGACTCGCAAGTCATTGGTCTGCTGGCAGTGCGCTCCAAGCGTTTCGATATCGCGTTTTCCACCGGCCTGGGCGCCGCGATGGTGTGGCTAGCCTGGTCGGTGGACGCGCTGGGCTCTTAAAAGGATCTTACGCGCTGGTCAGCGCGATGAAGTTGCGCAAGATGTTGTCCATCTGGCGGGCTTCGACGAGAAACGCGTCGTGGCCAACCGGGGATGACAGCTTGTGCATCCCCAGCAGGTTTCCCAGGTTGCGGGACATGTGTTCCTGCTGGTGGTAGGGGTACAAAATATCCGTATCGACGCCCACAATCATCGTCGGCACCGTCGACGAGTGCAGCGCCTTGTTCAGGCCTCCGCGACCGCGGCCGATGTCGTGGCGGTTCATGGCTTCAGTGAGTGTGACGTAGGCGCCGGCGTCGAAACGCTTGACGAGCTTCTGCCCCTGGTAGTCCAGGTAGCTTTGCACAGCGAAGCGCTGGTCGTGCTCGCGGTAGGGGCCGAGTGGGTTTTCGCCTTCTTGGGCGCTTGTGCCGAAGCGCTCGTCGATTTCGAGCTCACCGCGGTAGGTGAGGTGTGCGATGCGCCGGGCGGCAGCCAGTCCCTCATCGGGGGAGGTGCCGGTGGAGTAGTAGTCGCCGCCGTGCCAGTTGGGGTCGCGCACGATGGCGTAAATCTGAGCCTCCTGGATGCCGATCTGCCAGGCGCTTGCGCGCGCGGAGACCGCCATGACGCAGGCGTAGCCGACAGATTCGGGGTAAAGCAGCGTCCACTCCAGGGTGCGCGCCCCGCCCATGGAGCCCCCCATGATGGCATGCACACGGTGGATACCGAGCTGGGTGAACAAGGTGCGTTCGGCGCGGACCTGGTCGCGGACTGAAAGTGCGGGGAAGCGGGACCCCCACGCGGCGCCGTCGGGATGCGTGCTCGCAGGGCCAGTCGAGCCGTAGCAGGACCCGATCACGTTGGTGCAGATCACGCACCAAGTGTCGGTGTCGAGTGCTTTGCCGGGGCCGATCGCCCCGCTCCACCACTCGGCGGCGTTGGAATCGCCGGTTAAGGCGTGCTCAACAACAAGGATGTTGTTGTCGCCCTTCGGGTCACCCCGGAACTGCCCCCACCGCTGGTATGCGATGTGGGCGTCCTGGATGGTGGCTCCGGCCTCTGTGGTGAAGTCGCCAATCGGGACTAATTGCAGCTCGCCTTCAGGCGCCAGGTTGGGCATGTTAGATCGCTGCGAATCCGCGCTCGAGGTCCGCAATGATGTCGTCGGCGTCTTCGATACCGACGCTCAGGCGGATGGTTGCCTGGGAGATGCCGGCTCGTGCCAGGCCCTCCGCGTCCGACTGGGAGTGCGTCGTTGTAGCCGGGTGAACCACCAGGGAGCGGACGTCGCCGATGTTCGCCAGGTTCGAGTGCAGCTTGAGGGCGTCGATAAACTTCCAGGCGTTGGTGTGGTCGTCCTTGTCGCCTGCGACCTCGAAGGAGAGCACCGAGCCGGTGTAGCGCAGGCCGAGCTTCTCCTTGACCGCGTAGTACGGAGAGGACTCGAGGCCGGCGAAGTTCACCTTGGCCACCTTGTCGTGCTCGCTGAGGAACTTTGCCACCTTCAGCGCGTTCTCGTTGTGGCGCTCCACGCGCAGGCTGAGCGTGTCCAGCCCCTGCAGTGCAACCCACGCGTTGAACGGGGAGATTGCAGCGCCAGTGTCGCGCAGGATGCCAGCGCGAGCCTTCAGGGCGAAGGCCGGTGCGCCGAGGTCCGCGTACTTCAGGCCGTGGTACGCCGGGTCCGGGGTGACGAAGTACGGGAAGACCGGTTTGCCGTCGCGTTCGACGGTCCAGTCGAACTTGCCGCCGTCGACGAGGACGCCGCCGATAGCTGCGCCGTTGCCGGTGTAGAACTTCGTGGTGGAAACGACCACGATGTCCGCGCCGAGCTCCAGTGGGCGGACCAGGGCAGCGGTGGCCATGGTGTTGTCGATAATCAGCGGCACCTGGTTGCGGTGCGCGACCTCGGCGACGGTCGGAATGTCGAGGACGTCGGCGATCGGGTTGCCGAAGGTCTCGCCGTAGAACGCCTTCGTGTTCGGCTGGACAGCCGCCTGCCAGCTCTCTGGATCGTCAGGGTTGTCCACGAACGTGACGTCGATGCCGAGGCGTGGCAGCGTCACCTGGAACAGGGTCTCGGTGCCACCGTAGATGCGAGGCGAGGTGACGATGTGGTCACCTGCCGACGCCAGGTTCGTAATGGCGGCGGTCTCTGCAGCCATGCCAGAGGCGAATGCGGTAGCTGCGACGCCACCCTCGAGGTCCGCGATGCGGTCTTCGAGTGCCTGCTGGGTTGGGTTGGTCAGGCGAGTGTAGATCGGGCCTGGGTTGGAGAGGTTGAAGCGGTCTGCTGCGTGCTGAGCGTTGTCGAACACGTAGGAGGTGGTCATGTAGATGGGTTGGTTGCGGGCCCCGTAGTCGCTGTCCACGGCCTGTCCGGCGTGGATGGTGCGGGTGTTGAAGGACCAATCTTTCGTATTGCTGTTGTCGTATTGAGTCATGGGGAACAATGTAACGCTTGGTAGGTTTCGTGTGAACCAAGCTGTCTAGCAATACTGTTTAACCAGGCGATATATGTGAATATAAATAGAAAAGTGAAGAGCTTCCAGCGTCACGCTCACCCCGGGCGGTAGTCATGCCAACTTGCTGGTTCAACCATGTTGACAATAGTGACGGTGGTGTACGTTCGTGAACCTTCGCGTCGTGCAACGCGGGCTAGGCCTTCGCGGCGGGAGGGAACCGGTGCCGGGTTTTCGCCGTCAGAAAAGACATGGGGATTGACAGAGCGCATAATGCACAACGGCAACGGTGGGAGGAACGGAAGGAAGAGCTACGGCGGGGGATTGTGGACAAGCGGGTTCTTTCCCACAAGGAACTCGACAAACTCCGAGGGCCGTATCGGGTGCTCGACACGAGCATTGTGTATGCAGAGACGGGATGGAAAGAGCTGAGGTTCCACGAACGTCAGTGGCTGCGCGTCGAAGCTGCTGCGATGATGAGCAGGGAAGCGGTGTTGGTCGGAAGATCGGCCGCGCGCATGCACGGCATTTGGGTGATCAGTACGACGGAAGAACCCGTCGAACTGTGTCTGCTTTCGAGGGGGAGCCCGCCATCTCGCCGAAACCGGGAGGGGATAATGTTTCGGCGCATGGTGCTGCGTAGCAACGAAATCTCGTTGCGCGACGGCCACCGGGTTACTAACGGTTTCCGAACGTTTGCTGACATCGCCCGCCATTACGGCTTCGTCGAAGGGCTCGTCGCTGCCGACTACCTTCGGTGTAGTGGGTTTACGTTTGAACTTCTTGAACGGGAGGCATCCCAACTTGGCAGGCTAAAGGGCGTTGCCGTGGTCCGGGAGTGCATCCGGCACTGTGTCGCGGATTCCGGTTCGCCCTACGAATCTTTCGCACGCGCTCTGCTGATCCGGGCGGGGATCGGCCCTTTGCTTACGCAGTACGAAGTGGCTGGACGCTACGCAGATCTTTGCATCGACGGCTGGCTGCTCATCGAGATCGACGGCAACGTGAAATACCAGGGACCCAACGCCGAACGCGCGCGGCAGGAAGAGTTCGAGCGGCAGAAGATAATCGCCAACAGGGGGTATGTCTTCCTCCGCTACTCGCCGTCGTTCTTGCGTCGGTACCCCGATCAGTTCGTCCGCGAGGTCCGCGACACCATCGCTGGCCGCCGGGCTGCGCTCGCGTGAGCAGTCGCTTCTCGACGCCACCACACCCGCAGCCCGCTCTTTGCCGAGGATGGTAACCAGAGGACGGTAATCAGCCGAGTAGAGGTGATCGCCGTCGGCCCAGTTACTCGGCTGATTACCATCCTCTGGTTACCACGTAGAGGTACCATCCTGGGCGCCAGGTCAAGAACCGTAAACGAAACCCCGGCCGCCGCGAAAACGCAGCAACCGGGGCCGATCAAACCGAGGGTTTACTTCAAACCGTCAATCACCTTGTTAAACGTTGCCGACGGACGCATGACGGCAGTGACCTTGGCCTCCTCAGGCCAGTAGTAGCCACCCAAGTCGGCAGGGGAGCCCTGCACCGCGAGCAGCTCTGCGTCGATGGTCTCGGCGTTCTCTGCCAGCGCCGCAGCAACCGGAGCGAACGTGGCCGCCAGGTCTGCGTCCTCGGACTGCGCGGCGAGCTCTTCGGCCCAGTAGCGGGCCAGCCAGAAGTGGGAGCCGCGGTCGTCGATCTCGCCGACCTTGCGCGATGGCGACTTGCCTTCGTTGAGCAGCTTCTCCGTTGCGCGGTCCAGCGCGTCACCGAGGACGCCTGCCTTCTCGTTGCCCTTGGTGTTCTTCTCGTGGCGGAAGGACTCTGCAAGTGCGAGGTACTCGCCGAGGGAGTCCCAGCGCAGGTGGTTCTCCTCCTGGACCTGCTGGACGTGCTTCGGCGCGGAGCCGCCGGCACCGGTTTCGAAGAGGCCGCCGCCAGCCATCAGTGGAACGACGGAGAGCATCTTCGCGGAGGTGCCCAGCTCCAGAATCGGGAACAGGTCGGTGTTGTAGTCGCGCAGGACGTTACCGGTCACGGAGATGGTGTCCTCGCCGCGGCGGATGCGCTCGACGGAAACCTTCGTCGCCTCAACCGGGTTCAAGATGGAGATGTCCAGGCCGTCCGTGTCGTGGTCCTGCAGGTACTTGTTCACCAGCTCGATGAGGTTGCGGTCGTGTGCGCGCTCCTCGTCGAGCCAGAAGATGGCCTTCATGCCGGACAGGCGTGCGCGGTTGACCGCGAGTTTGACCCAGTCCTGGATCGGGGCGTCCTTGGTCTGGCATGCGCGCCAGATGTCGCCGGCTTCGACGTCGTGCTCGATGAGGACGTTGCCAAGCTTGCTGACAACCTGCACCTTGCCGTCGGCAGGGATCTTGAAGGTCTTGTCATGGGAGCCGTACTCCTCAGCCTTCTTCGCCATCAGGCCGACGTTTGGCACGGTGCCCATGGTGGTTGGGTCGTAGGCGCCGTTGGCGCGGCAGTCGTCGATAACCGCCTGGTAGACGCCCGCGTAGGAGGAGTCCGGGATGGTCGCCAGGGTGTCCTGCTCCTGGTCGGCAGCATTCCACATGTGGCCCGAGGTGCGGATCATCGCAGGCATCGAGGCGTCGATAATCACGTCGGATGGTACGTGCAGGTTGGTGATGCCCTTGTGGGAGTTGACCATCGCCAACGCCGGGCCGTCCTTCAGTGCCTGCTCGAAGGCCGCGCGGATCTCCTCGCCATTATCGACGCCAGCAAGGCCATCGAGGATCGCGCCCAGGCCGTTCTCGCCGTTCAGGCCAGCAGCGAAAAGGGTCTCGCCGTACTTGTCGTAGACGTCCTTGAAGTATGCGCGGACGACGTGGCCGAAGATGATTGGGTCGGAGACCTTCATCATCGTTGCCTTCAGGTGGGCGGAGAAGAGCACGCCCTCTTCCTTGGCGCGCTTGACGGCGTCGAGAAGGAAGGCGTCGAGTGCCTTGGCGGACATGAAGGTGCCGTCCACGACCTCGCCAGCCTCAACGGCCAGGGAGTCTTTGAGGACGGTCTCGGTGCCATCATTGGCGACCAGCTTGATGGTCAGGGAATCGGCCGCCGGCATGATGACGGACTTCTCGTTGTGGCGGAAGTCTCCAGCATCCATGGTCGCAACGTTGGTCTTGGAGTCCTTCGACCACGCGCCCATCGAGTGTGGGTGCTTCTTTGTGAAGTTCTTGACGGCCTCCGGCGCACGGCGATCGGAGTTGCCCTCGCGCAGGACGGGGTTCACGGCGGAGCCCTTCACGGCGTCGTAACGCTTCTGTACTTCGCGCTCTTCGTCGGTGGAAGGATTGTCCGGGTACTCCGGCAGGTCGAAGCCAGCGGCCTGCAGCTCTGCGATGGCCTTCTTCAGCTGGACCAGGGAAGCCGAGATGTTCGGAAGCTTGATGATGTTCGCTTCGGGGGTAGTAGCAAGCTGGCCGAGCTGCGCAAGTGCGTCGTCCATCTTCTGCTCGTCGGTGAGACGCTCCGGGAACTGCGCAATGATGCGGCCTGCAAGCGAGATGTCAGCGGTGGTGACATCGAGTCCCGCCTGAGCGGCGAATGCCTCAACGATTGGCTTGAGGGAATAGGTTGCCAGCAGTGGCGCTTCATCGGTGCGTGTCCAAATGATTTGAGCCATGGTTCTCCTTAAGTATCGCGTCAAATGTGTTGCCTAAACCCACAGCGTACAGCTTTTACATACCGCGTGTCTTGTATTAGCGGGGAAAGGTAGGGTCATGGGCATGGTTTTAAGCATTGCTTCGGTCAACGTCAACGGAATCCGCGCGGCCACGAAGGTCCGCAACGAGCTTAATCACGGGATGCACGCATGGCTCGACGCCTCGTCTGTCGACGTCGTGCTGATGCAAGAGGTGCGGGCAACGCAGGAACAAACCGAGCTCGCGCTGGCGCCTGCGCTTGAGCAAGGGTGGTATCTCGCCGTCGCCCCGGCAGAAACTCCGGGCGCGAAAGGCCGCGCGGGTGTGGGAATTCTCTCACGAACCCCCCTATCTGAGGTAAGTGTTGGTATCCCAGGATTCGAGGACGCGGGGCGCTTCATTGCGGCGACGCTCGAAAATGGTGTGCGGGTGGCATCGCTCTACCTGCCGTCGGGTGCGGCGGAGACGGCCAAGCAGGACGAGAAGTACCGCTTCTTCGACCAGTTCGGCCCGGTGCTCGAGGAACTGCCCGCGAAGTACCCCGACATGGTGATCGCAGGCGACTGGAACATCTGCCACCGCCGCGAAGACTTGAAGAACTGGAAGACGAACCGGAAGAAGTCCGGCTTCCTGCCCGACGAGCGCGCGTTCATGGACTCCGTCTTCGGTGCGTTCCCGGATGACGCCGCGCAGGACCTCGAAGACAAGGAAGCAAGCCGGTGGGCTGGGGCGGTGGAGTATGAGTCGGAGGGGCGTCGACAAGCGAATGAGAGCCCGCAGTGGTTCGACGTCGCGCGCCGCCTGCAGCCCGAGGACGCGCCGTACACATGGTGGACCTACCGTGGCCAGGCGTTTAACAACGACGCCGGCTGGCGCATCGACTACCAGGCCGCAACGAAGTCCATGCTCGAGCGCGCGCAGCGCAGCTGGGTGGAAAAGGCGCCTACGGTTGAGCAGCGCTGGTCGGATCACTCCCCACTCATCGTGGAATACGACATTTAATATGGACGCAGTCAGCACCGATCAGCTCATCACCGCGCTCTTCATCATCGGCATCGTCGCAGAGGCCATGACCGCCGCCGTGTCCGCGGGCCGCATGCGCATGGACCTCTTCGGGGTCATCACCCTCGGCGCGTTGACCGCGCTCGGCGGCGGCACGGTGCGCAACCTGCTGCTGGGGATTTACCCGATGGTGTGGGTGGAAAAACCCGAGTATCTGCTGCTCGTCGTAGTTGCTTCCGTACTGACTGTCCGCATTAGTTGGCTGATGCACCAGCTGCGTCGCGGCTTCTTAGTTGCCGACGCCATCGGGCTCGCCGCGTTCGTTGTTGTTGGTATTCGAATCGCGATTGAGAACGGCCACGGGTTCATCATTGCCTGCGTGGCCGCCATCACCACCGGTGTGTCCGGCGGTATCATTCGCGACGTCCTCTCCGATCGTGTGCCGCTGGTGTTCCGGAAAGAGCTGTATGCGTCGGCGGCGGTGATTGGCACCGTGGCGTGGTGGCTCATGATGATGGCGAGGGTCCCGGAGTGGGTCAACGTCATTGTTACCGTGCTGCTCGTGCTGGGTATCCGCCTGGTTTCCCTGAAGCGTGGCTGGTCACTGCCGGTCTATGTGTACGACGACGAGCGCGTCGCCGAGATCGACCCGAAGTACGCGCTGACCTCTTACTTCTACCGGCGAGCGCGGATGGTGCCGGGGGCGCGCCAGGTCTACCGCGGCATCAAGCGCATGCGCCGAACCGACCCGCGGCCAAACAATAAGACCGACAAAGAGGAAAAAGAATAGGGCAGGTACCGCACGCGCACGTTCCGGTCTACAGTAGGTAGGCATGACTAAAAAACAGCGCGTACTTTCCGGCATTCAACCCACGGCAGATTCCTACCACCTCGGCAACTACCTTGGGGCATTGAAGCAGTGGATTGACCTGCAAGACGGGTACGACGCGTTTTATTTCATCCCGGACCTGCACGCCATCACGGTCGACCAGGATCCGAAGGAGCTGCGCGAGCGCACCATCGCGGGCTGCGCGCAGCTGATCGCGCTCGGCATCGACCCAGAGAAGTCCACTCTGTTCGTGCAGTCGCATGTGCCTGAGCACACGGAGCTGACCTGGGTGCTGCAGTGCCTCACCGGCTTCGGCGAGGCAAGCCGCATGACGCAGTTTAAGGACAAGAGCCAGAAGCAGGGCCAGGATCGCACCTCGGTCGGTCTGTTCACCTACCCGGTGTTGATGGCCGCCGATATTTTGCTGTACTCGCCACAGGTTGTGCCCGTTGGTGAAGATCAGCGTCAGCACCTTGAGCTGACCCGCACGCTCGCCGAGCGTTTCAACTCCCGCTACGGCTCCACGTTCGTTGTGCCGGAGGGGCTGATTCCGGAAGGCTCGGCAAAGATTTACGACTTGCAGGACCCGACGTCGAAGATGAGCAAGTCTGGGCAGAACCCCAAGGGTCTGATTAACCTGCTGGATGATCCGAAGGTGTCCGCGAAGCGGATCCGTTCCGCGGTGACGGACGACGATGGCGTCGTCGCCTATGACAAGGAAAACAAGCCAGGTGTTTCCAACCTCTTAGTGATCCAGTCTGCGCTGACCGGCACCCCGATCGACTCGCTGGTGGCCAGCTACGAGGGCAAGGGCTACGGCGCACTGAAGGTTGACACGGCCGATGCACTTGAGGCCTTTACGACGCCACTTCGCGCCCGCTACGACGAACTCATGAACGACCGTGGACAGCTGGAACGCATCCTTGCGGACGGAGCGCAGCGCGCACGCGAGATCGCGGCGCCGTTGGTAAAAGACGTGTATGAGAAGGTTGGTTTTCTCGCGGGAGCCTAGCAATTCGGTGGCTAGATGGTGGACCTTTCCTCTACGATGGTGTGCTTAACGTAACAAACCAGAAGTAGGGAAGGGACTGTGATGGCCACTTCGACGTCGCCACAGACGGAGTACACCGATCGGCAGGGCATTGAGCGCGCCACGAAGCAGCAAACAGAGGGCGCTGCGGACGAGATTGCGAAGAAGGCTCCGGCGGTCGGGCACCTGATGCGGATGAACGAGCGTTTCTCCGCGCAGGGCGGAAACCAGCTTTCAGCAGGTATTACGTACTTCTCGGTACTGTCACTCTTCCCGCTGGCGATGTTGCTGTTCGCTGCCCTCGGTATGTTTTTGAACGGGCGCCCGGACATCATGCAGCAGGTGCAGGACCAAATCACTGAGAACCTCGAAGGGGGACTCGGCGAGACCGTCAACGAGTTGCTACAGGCAGCGATCGACCAGCGTGGAGCCGTCGCAGGTGTCGGTTTGCTCACAACCCTCTGGTCCGGCTTGGGATGGATGAACAACCTGCGAGTCGGCGTTTCGGCGATGTGGAACCTTGACGCGAATGATGGTGGAAACTTCGTCGTGAAGAAGCTGACGGACCTGTTGGGCTTGATCGGTTTGATTCTGCTCTTCATCGTGGCGTTCGGTGTGACCGCTGTAGGTGCATCCTCCTGGACCTCGCAGGCGATGGAGCACTTCGGTCTCGGTGACTTCCCGGGGGCCCGCCTCGTGGTGTGGGCCGTCGGCCTGTTGGTCGGTGTGCTGGCGAACTTCCTGGTTATGTGGTGGATGGTCACGTACATGCCGCGCACGAAGGTGCCGATGAAGTCCGGCCTGAAGGGCGCGCTGCTCGGCGCGGTCGCGTTCGAGCTGGTGAAGCAGTTCGCAACCGTGATCGTCAGCTCGGCGACGGGCAACCCAGCCGGCGCGATCTTCGGCCCAGTGATTGTGCTGATGGTGGTGCTCTATCTCATCTGGCGCGTTGTGCTCTACGTTTCTGCCTGGACCGCAACTACAGAGGAGTCGTTGGAGCTCGAGCCGGTTGAGGTCCCGGAGTCCGCGATCATTAATGTGCGCGCGGGCGCGTACCAGGACCCTGCTAGCAGCGCCTCGGCATCGGGCAAGGCGCTAGGCATTGGGGCCGCGATTGGTGCTATTGGCGTCGGGATCGTTTCTTTGCTGACGCGAAACTAAGCGCGACGGCGAGTGCGGTAACCACCAGCACGCCGCCGACGAGCGCGATGGAAAGCCAGGGAATGCCACCCTGGCTTTTTGCTGTTCCAGGCTGCTCATCAGCGGTATCGGTCGGCTGCGATGTTGTCGTCGGCGTTCCCTCGACAGGGTTCAGCGACGCCACGTGGGTGTGGCCCTCGGAGGCGTAGGCGTAGGACTCGTGGAGCAGCGCCTGCGCCTGCTGCCACGCGCGCATCTTATCTACCGTGGTATCTAGCACGACTGCCACCAGACGCACGCCGTCGTGGTTGACGGCGCCGACAAAGGTGTGGTTTGCGTCATCGGTGTAGCCGGTCTTGCCGCCGATGCCGTCTGGGTCGTTGAGGTAGAGCTGGTTGTCGTTCCACAGCTCGTATCCCGGGATGTCGCCGTAGCCGGGGAAGGGGTAGGAGGCGGTGTCCGCGATTTCGGCGAACGTGGGGTTGGAAAATGCGGCCCGGTAGGCGAGCGCCATATCCCACGCCGAGGTAGACATGCCGGTGCGATCCAGGCCGGAGTAGGAGGTTGCGCGGGTGTCAGTCATGCCGAGCTCGCGGGCTTTCGCGTTGATCTTCGTCAGGGTGGCGTCGTCACCGCCGAGCGCCTGCGCGAGCGCATGGGCGGCGTCGTTGCCCGAGGCCATCAGCAGGCCGTGTAGCAGGTCGTTGACGGTGTACTCGCCGCCGGCCCCGATGCCGACGGCGGAGCCCTCCTGGCCAGCGGATTCCTCGCTGACCACAACGCGCTGTTCGCGGGGCAGCTCGTCAATCGCCACGAGTGCGAGCAGCACCTTAATAATCGAGGCCGGCCTGTACCTGCCGTGCGGATCCTTCATCGCAATCACGTCGCCGGTATCGAGGTTGGCGACCAGCCACGCGGACGCGAGCACCCCCTCATCGACATGGAATCCCTCGGGCGCCTCGATGCCGCAGGAGCCCTCGTAGGTTACGGGGAGTGGTTGGAGCGTCTCGGTTTCGCGAGCTTCGGACGTCGAGACTGGTTCGGGCGGCCACAGGGAGCGTTCGCAATTGTTCGTGTCCGGCGCGTGGAGGCGAACAGGAGGGACCCAGTTGCCGTAGTCGTCGTAAAACCCGGGGCGGGGAGTGACCGTGGTCGTGACCGTCATATCCTCCGCCTGCGCAAGCGGGGCAGGGGCGAGAGTCAGGCACAGGGGCGCGCACACGGCGCTTGCGATGCGTATTGCAGTGTTCATCGCAGGCTATCGTACGCCAGGTCACCCACGATATTGGTGAGGCTGCGCTTTGTTGCGCAGGTGTGTAGTTTCAGCCACGATGTGCGCATGGTTGCAGTAGAAGGCATGAATGAGCGGCTGAATAAGCTGCGCGCGGCAGTGCTCGGCGCGAATGATGGCATCGTTTCGACGGCCGCGGTGGTCGTCGGCGTCGCGGGTGCTACCCCGAATGTTCCCGCGATCGCTACGGCCGGCATCGCCGCGCTGATTGGTGGCGCGGTGTCGATGGCGCTCGGCGAATACGTGTCTGTGTCCTCCCAGCGGGATATGGAAAACGCCTTCATTGAGCGCGAGCTCGAGCTGCACAAGGAGGACCCGCACGAGGAGTTCGAGCACCTGGTCGCAGGCTACGTCGCGTCTGGTTTGAGCTCGAAGACGGCGCTGAAGGTGGCGAAGGAGCGCACCGCCGAGGACCCCATCAAGGCCCACTTGGAAATGCACTACGGCATCGACGAGGACGACCTTGCGAACCCATGGTCCGCGGCCATTGCGTCGTTCATTTCCTTCTTCCTCGGTGCGTTGCTGCCGCTTGCTGCGGTGCTGCTCCCGCCGGACTCGTGGCGTGTGGCGTCGACGTTCATTGTGACGCTCGTGGCGTTGGCGGCGACGGGCGCGGTTTCCGCGCGCATTGGCGGCGCGAGCGTGACGCGCGCCGTGCTGCGCCTGGTCATTGGTGGCGCACTCGGCCTTGCTATTACGTTCGGCGCCGGCTGGGTCTTCGGCACCACGGCGCTCTAGGGGTTGCGGGCCTCGTACTGTTTGACCAGCCGCTCGATGAGCTCGTCGGTGAGTTTGTCGTCCTGCAGGATCATGTCCAACATCTTGCTCGCGGATTGGTCCAGGTGCTGGTCTTCGTCGTAGGAGTCGCCGGAGAGATCCACCCCGATGCCGTCGAGCAGCGACTCGCTTGTCGACGCCTCCTCCGTCACATCCTGCTTGTCCTCAGCATCAATCGCCTCGAACTGGGAGGTGAATTCCTGCAGGAACGCGTCTGCCTCGTGCACGGCCTCCTTACGCCCTTTGCCGCGCTTGACCTCCGATTCTATCCTGCGCTGGAGCGCCTTTTCCATCTGGCGGTGGCGCCAGGAGCGCACGCGGGTCGGCTCGAGTTCACGTGCGATGTTGCGTGAGCGACGCTCCGCTTTCCGAGCCAGTTCGGCGAGGTGTGCCGCGGTCTGGTTTACCGGCGCGAACTCGGAGTTCGTGGAGATCCGCCAGTTTCCGTAGTAGCCGAGCAGGAAGAGTCCGAAGCTCACCATCGGGCCAAGCACCATCCCGATCGCCATGTGGCCCGTGGCGTGCCCGATCAGGACGATGATGGAGCAGGCCACCGCCGGGATGACCGTTGGTTGGTTGTTGCCGAAGACACTCGGCTCGCGGCCGGTGACGACGTCGCGGATCATGCCGCCGCCCGTCGCGGTGAACACGCCCATCATGATCGCAGGCAGGACCGGCAGCCCGTACGTCAGGGCTTTCGACGCCCCGGTGGCCGCCCACAGCGCTGAGACGAAGGCGTCGCCGTGGCTTTCAAGCACGCTCCACGCGCGCCCTTTGAAGTATGTAAAGCGCGCGATCACCGCGCCGGTAAAGGCCAGGATGAGGTACTCCGGCTGGCTCATTGCGGCCACGGTGCCTTCGTTGATGAGGACGTCGCGAAGCATGCCTCCGCCGAGTGCGGAGAGCATCGCGATGAAGAAAAACCCGATGATGTCGTAGCCGCGGTGGCGTGCGATTGTGCCACCGATGATGCCCATCAGTAAGACACCGGATACATCGAACCAACGATAAATAGCGGAGATTAACGGATCGACCTGGTCCATGGTGGCACATTTTACGTGTGCCAGAATCCGGTGTCTTCGACGGCCTCAGGAATGTAGGCTGCGACTAGAACTTGGAGAAGCGCTTGATGAGCTGCAGTTCCATCTCGTTCCACGCCTCAGCCTTATCCGTAAACGGCGCGGATGGGACGTAGCCTGCGGCTTCGGTGGAGCCCAGCATGTACGCCAGGTAGTCCTGCATGCGTGGGTTTGCCAGGAGGAAGGAGTTGAGCGAGTCGTCCTTGGCCCAGTCGGCGGCGTCGGCAAGCAGTTCGTAGGCCTTCGCCATCTGCTTGGTATCGACGCTATCGACGCCCTGCTTGATGTCCTGCGCGATGCCGTTGAAGGAGTAGGAGTTGTCCGGGTGGACGGTGACCTCGAGCTCACCAGCGTTGGCCAGGGTAACCAGGTCAGGCCAGGTTGCTACTGCGGCGAGGTCATGGTCATCGTTCTCGATAATCCAGCGTCCAAGGTGCTTGGTGGACGGGAACGTGAAGATTTCACCGTACTTGCCCAGGAATACCGGGTTGGAGCCCAGGTAGGTGCGCAGCGTGTAGACGCTCTTGCCCTGGATGGAAACCTTCACTGGGTCGATTCCGGCACGTGCCCACACGGAGTTGTCGTATGGGTCTTGCGCCTCCTGCTCAGCACGCTCGGCCTCGCTGGCTTGCTGCTGCGCCTCTTCGCGGGCCTTTTGCGCGGCCTCGATAGCTGCGGCAGCGGCGCTGACCGCTGCCGCGTCGATGGAGTCCGTCTTCACTACGCGGACCGACTCGTCGAGGGATTTGACTACCTCTTCCCAGTTCGCCAGCACGACGCGGCCGACACCAGACCACTCGTCCAGGCCGTTCTCACCCTGGTAGTGATCAGAGCCGCGGTTGACGTTGCCCAAAATCGAGTGGGAGGCGAAGAAGATCAGTGCTGGCTCTGCCGCCGCTACCTCCGCGAGGGAGCGCGAAATCTGCAACACGCGGGACAGGTGCGAGACGTTCTCGTGGCTTGGGCGGCCAGCCAGCAACTCCGGTGCACCAATGATGTCGAAGTACTGCTTGTCATTCGGCACCACACGGTCGTCGCCCTGGTTGGAAAACTGCTCCCACTTGGGGTGGTCCGCCAGGTCATGCTTCGGCGTGTTATTGACATATGCGAGCAGCGCCTCAGGAGATTCGAAGACGAGCACCGAGTTTTCATCGCCGAAAAAGGCCTGCCACTCGGAGCCGTGCTCCTTCCAGGTTGGCGCCCACAGGGTGTAGAAATCGCCGTCGGTCAGTGAAAGCTTGACGGGCAAAATAGCACGGGTAATCATGCAGCAAATCTATCACGCTGTTGGACGCCAGAAACCTTTGAAGGCCATTCCCATGTTTTCTGTTCGCACTGGGTTCATCTGTACAGGGTCGCCAGCTTCGATGAGCATCCCGTCACCGGCGTACATGGCAACGTGTCCATCCCACACCGCGAGGTCGCCCGGTTGTAGGTCCTCGTAGCGGACCTGTTGCCCGATATTCTGCTCTTGAGCTAGGCGTGGTAGCTCCACACCGGCCTGCCGATACGCCCAGCTTGTCAGCCCGGAGCAGTCGAACCCGCCGGGCGCAGATCCACCCCACGCGTACCGTGTGCCGAGCTGTTGTTTCGCCGCCGCGACCGCAGCTTCACCAGTTGCCGAGCCACCCCGGGAGGGAGGAGGTCCCGCCTGCTGAACGGCGGCGAGCTGGGTGACCTCGTTCTTAGCGTGAGGGAGTTCGCGGGCTGTGATGAGGCGCTCGAGCTCGTACATGGCGGCTTTTGCTTGCGAGGATGCGGCAATAGCGGGTTGGCTCGCTGCGTGTGCCACGATCTCCGAGAGCTGCTTGGCTAGTGGTGCGAGGTCGTTCGCCAGTCCGTTGAGCGTGAGCCCAGCCTGGGTGACCGCCCACGCGACCTGGGCGGCGATCTTGATCCCCGCTCCGATCGCAGTTGCAGGGTTGAGTAGCAGTGGTAGGAGCGGTTGGGTGTCTCGGATGAGGTCAACCACGATATTGCTCAGGTCTTTGGCGGCAAAGAACACGAGGCTGCTCGCCTGACCGAACATCTTCACAATGGTGTCGCGATCTTTCCCCAGCAGGTTCGCAGCATTGCGCAGCGTCTGGCCCGCAGGGTGCGCCCCTACGAACGCGGCAAGGGGCTCGATGGCGGAAAAATCTGGAGTGGAAAGGAATGGGAGTTGGGGAAGTGGGGCAGGGACGTGTCGCAGAATGAGCTGCGCTGCCGCGATCGGGTCAATGCCCGCAGCCAGTGCAGCCATCACAACACCGCCTGAAGAAGGTTGCTGAATCGCTCATCAACGCTGATGGCCGCTTTTACAGCCAGGAGCATCGCGAAAGCGACGCGGCTTGCTTCCTCACTCAAAGCCTCGCTTCTCGCGTTTTCCTGCTCCACGGCCTGCGAGAGCGCCTGGCTGAACTCCGCGAGCGGCCACACATTGGGAACCGGAACGTTTGGCAGTGGTTGGAGCGCAGCGGCGTCGTCGCGTAGCGAGTCAGCGTGCGAATGGATCGTTGATTGGTCAAAAGCGAAAGTAGTCATAAGAGGTTGGACGCACAGAGTCAGTAAACGGTTCCCTCCGAATTTCAATTACCATGTGAATCATGGAAATTACCGTTGTTGACCACCCCCTAGCAGCCTCCCGTCTGACACTGATGCGCGATGAGCGAAGCGACAACACCGCGTTTCGTGCCGCACTCGCTGACCTGGGCGCGATGCTGATTTATGAGGCGTCGCGTGACCTGAAAACCGAAACCTTTGAAACCAAAACGCCGGTTGCAACAGCCACCGGCGTTCGCTTGGAAAAGCCCCCAATTATTGTTCCGATCATCCGTGCCGGCCTCGGAATGATTGACCCGGCGTTGTCCATGATCCCGGACGCGCAGGTCGGCTTCATCGGCATGGCGCGCGACGAGAAGACGCACGAGCCGGTTCCGTACCTCGAGGCGCTGCCCGACGACCTGTCGGGACAGCCGGTGTTCTTGGTTGATCCGATGCTGGCCACGGGAGGTTCCCTCATCCACGCGATTGAACTGTTGGAAGGCCGTGGGGCAGACGACATTACTTGTGTGTGCATGGTCAGTGCGCAGCCGGGCGTCGACAAGCTGAAGCAGCACGGCGGATCGGTGCGACTGATCACCGCCGTCATTGACCCAGGGCTCAACGAGGACGCGTACATCGTGCCGGGCCTCGGTGACGCCGGAGATAGGTTGTACGGGCCACGCAATATTGACCTCTAGTCAAAGTAACGTGCGTCGGATATAATCACCGGAAGTTTGTTACGTACACGAGGGGGTATACGTGTTCTTTCAGGGGAGTCTTGGCGCACGTTTTTCGGACGTGGATTCGGACCAGTACTGGGCCAGCTACGCGTTTGCGTTAGGGGAGAAGATCCGCGCGCTGCGAACAATGCAGGGGCTATCGCAGGCGTACCTGGCGGAGCGGGCGGGGATCTCTCGTTCGCTGCTCTCTAACCTGGAGCGCAATAGCTACAACAGGAATAGGGCTGCTGACCCCACGCTTTCGACGATCTACCGGATCGCTGCCGCGCTCGATGTTTCGCCCCTGCAGCTGCTTCCAGCGGACGAGGGGCAGGTGGACGAACATGACCAGTCGCAAGATTCGGCGGAGATGAGCGTAGAATCATTGCCACAATAAGGCGCAGTGGGAGCCACGCGCACAAATGCTGGGTGAAGGGTGAACATACACGATGACGGCCGGAGGAATTGCGCGCGCGGTAGACCAATGGGTGAAGGAACATCACTTGACAATGGTGGAGTGGCGTCGTCACTTCCACTCCTACCCGGAGCTTTCCAACCAAGAGTTCGCCACTACCGAGTTCATTGCGAAGGTGCTGCGTGAGCACGGTCTTGAGCCCGTCCTCTTTCCCGGCACGGGACTCTACGTCGACCTGGGCCCAAAAGACGGCAAGCGGCTCGCGTTCCGCGGCGACATCGACGCTCTGAAAGTGCCGGAGCAAACCGGTTTGCCGTTCGCATCCCAGCACCCGGGCGTTTCCCACTCGTGCGGCCACGACGTGCATACGACGGTGGTGCTCGCGCTGGCGTGCGCCTTATCGACGGTCCAGCTGCCGCTCGGCGTACGCATCATCTTCCAGCCGGCGGAAGAGGTGATGAACGGCGGTGCGCTCGACGTGATCGAGTGGGGCGCGCTGCAGGATGTCGCGAGCATTTACGCCCTCCACGCCGAACCGAAACTGCGCGTAGGCCAGATCGGTGTGCGCACGGGCGCTATTACCTCGGCGTCGGACGTGCTGCGCATTACGGTCAACGGGCCTGGCGGCCACACCTCTCGCCCGCAGCTTTCGGCGGACGTGGTCTACGCGCTTGGGGCGCTGATTACGCAGTTGCCGGCGCTGCTGTCGCGCCGGGTCGACCCACGTACGGGCACGGTGTTGGTGTTCGGGCACGTCGAGTCGGGCGACGCGGCGAACGCGATCCCGAAGACAGGCGAGCTACTGGGCACGTTGCGGACAGCGGATATCGGGACGTGGCGGATCCTCGAAGATCTGGTCACTGACCTGATTGACCTCGTCGTCGCACCGACCGGGTGCACGTACCACCTCGACTACATGCGGGGCGTGCCACCGGTGCTCAACGACGACGCCGCGACGGCGATCGGGGTGCAGGCAGGACGCAGGATTGACCCGCACGCGGTGGTGACCGCGCCGCAGTCCTCGGGCGGGGAGGACTTCTCTTGGTACCTGGAGCACGTCCCCGGGTCGATGTTCCGGCTCGGTGCCTGGAGCGGTGAGGGAGAGATGCAGGACCTGCACCAAGGCAACCTTGATATTGATGAGCGAGCACTTGAAGTTGGGGTGCGTTTGTTCGGAGGGGTCGTCGAAAAGTACGCCGAAAACCTCAGCTAGTGCAACTTTTGGTTGGTAACGAAGCCATGGGCGGCCGTGTAGACTAGCCAGGTATTTGTGCGAACGACGAAGACCGTTGAGGAGTATGTAGGTGTCGAAGAAGATCGTCATCATTGGCGGAGGGCCAGCTGGTTACGAGGCTGCGCTGGTTGCATCAAAGTACGGGGCCGATATCACCATTGTGGAAGACAATGGTTTGGGCGGCTCCGCTATCCGCAAGGACGTTGTTCCTTCGAAGAGCTTTATCGCCGGCGCCAACATTAAGACGGACCTTCGCCGTGCAGACGACATGGGGCTCAACCACGGGCTTGGGGAAGCCCAGCTTTCGCTGACCGCCCTGAACGCACGCGTGATCGCGCTGGCTGATAAGCAGTCCAGTGACATCGCTAAGCAGTTGGAGCAGCGCGGCGTGCGCCTTATCCAGGGGCGCGCTCGTTTTACGGACCAACAGCACGGTCACACCACGCACCGCGTGGAGGTGCACTGCGAGGGTAAAGACACCGAGATTATTGATTGCGACATGGTGCTGGTGTGCACCGGCGCGAACCCGCGCGTGCTGCCGGGCGCTGAGCCGGACGGCGAGCGCATCCTGAACTGGCGTCAGATGTACAGCCTGCAGGAGATGCCGACGCACCTGATCGTGGTTGGTTCCGGTGTGACCGGTGCTGAGTTTGTTTCTGCGTTCGCTGAGCTGGGCGTCGAGGTGACCATGGTTGCTTCGCGTGACCGCATCCTGCCGCACGATGACGCCGATGCCGCTGACGTGCTCGAGGAGGTGCTCGCGGGCCGTGGCGTCCACTTGGAGAAACACGCTCGCGTGGAGTCGGTGACGAACACCGGCGACGGCGTGGTTGTGCGCACGACGGACGGGCGCGAGATCGCCGGTTCGCACGTGATGATGTCCATTGGTTCGATTCCGAACACGGCGGACCTCAACCTGGAGGCGGCCGGTGTGGAAGTCGCCCCGTCGGGCCACATCATTGTTGACCGCGTGTCGCGTACCAACGTTGCAGGTATTTACGCTGCGGGTGACTGCAGCGACCTGATGCCGCTGGCATCGGTCGCGGCGCAGCAGGGACGCATTGCGGTCGACCACGCGCTGGGCGAGGGCGTGTCACCGGTACGCCTGAAGACGGTGGGCAACGCGGTCTTTACCCGCCCGGAGATCGCCGCGGTTGGTGTGACGCAGCAGCAGATCACCGACGGCGAGGTTGACGCGGACATCTACAAACTGGACCTGTCCACGAACCCTCGCGCAAAGATGCGTTCCCTCCAGCACGGTTTTGTGAAGATCTTCGCCCGCAAGGGCTCCGGCCAGGTACTCGGTGGCGTGATTGTCGCACCGACTGCCTCCGAACTGATTCTGTCGCTGACCATCGCGGTAGCCAACGACCTGACTGTGCGTCAGCTGGCGAACTCGATGGCGGTGTACCCGTCCCTGTCCGGTTCGATTACAGAGGCGGCACGCAGGCTGATTGCTAAGTCCGATCTGGACTAGCGCTCGGGCTAGAACTAGGCGGCCCCGGAAACGCTCGCTGCGGACAGGATGTTCGTGGGCAGGTAGCGCAGCCGGGGCCGATTTTTGTTGCCGATTCGGGGGAGATGTTCAGTCCGTCGGCGTAGATCATGCGTTGGGCGAACGCGATATCGCAGCCCAGCACCACCGCGTGCTCCCGGCGCGGGGAGTCGAATCCTACGACGGGGCCCTGCACCATCCGCGCAATCCATAGGTAGGTCCGGCCGTCCGGCATGACGGCGACCTGACGCGTCACTCTATTCGAAGTTTCAAACGCGCGGTGCACGACCCACAACGGGCAGCCCCCACCGTGGCGCGAGAAGTGGAAGGCTGTCGATGACTGCCGCTTCGATATGTTGCCTGCCCGGTCGGTGCGCACGAAGACGAACGGAATCGCCTCTGCGCCGGGGCGCTGCAACGTCGCGAGGCGCTGGCAGGTTGACTCGAAACCAGTGCCGAAGCGCGCGGAGATGACGTCGATGTCGTAGCGGGTTTCTTCGGCAGCTTGGAGGAGCTCCGCGTAGGGCATGGTGACAGCGGCGGCGAAGTACTGCGCCAGCCCGTGGCGCGCGAGCTGGACGGGCTCGGGCTGTGTCGATTCGTCGAAAGTGTCGCGGACGTACTCGTCGATGAGCTCTGCGAAGGCGGTGCGGCCGTAGTGGTAGGCGAGTTCAAAGCACTGCTGGGACTCGGTGAGTCCGGTGCGTAGGCGGATCTCGCGCTGGTCGTGCTGCAGGGTCGAGCGGGGGCCGTGGGCGTATTGGTTGAAGCGCACTTGGATGCCGTATTCCCTGTCGAAGGTTGCCGCGAGGCGTGTCAGTCGCAGTTGCCGGTTCGCGGCGTGCGCTGCGAGCTGCTCGGCAGCAACGTCGAGCTCGTGGAAGTAGTTCTTGTGGTTCTGGAAGAATTCACGCACGAGTGCGTGGGGGTGTTCGGAGTCGGTGGCCTCGGGTGAAGGCAGCACCCTGAGAGAGTTGGCGATGTCGGGGAAGCGCTGTGCGAACTCGTGCAGTTTCGGCTGTGGGACGTCGGGGAGTAGCTCGGAAAGCTCGTTGACCACGCGTTGGTCTTCATCGGGGGAGAAGAAAGTGGTGGAGAGCTGAAACGCGTGGGTGAGTTGGAGGAGCACGCTGACGGTGAGTGGACGCTGGTCGTTTTCGAGCTGGTTGAGGTAGCTCGTTGAGATGTCTATGCGGCGGGCCATTTCGCCTTGTGTGAGTTCGAGTTCATGGCGGAGCGTCTGTATCTTTGCCCCCGCGTACAGCTTTGCCATCGTACCTTTCTCCCATTTTGTATGCGTGTACTGCGTAGTTAACAGAATTTGCACAAGTAGCAGAATTTGTACGCAGAAGTTTACATGCGAAAATCATGGCCCGCATCACATTTGGCTCCCTAGTATGAGCTGCAACATCAACGAGGTTTCGCGGTAGCGGAACTACAACGAAGACGAAGGAGCCAAGATGATCGAACACAACGTGCGCACGCACCGTTCGGCAGAAGATTTCCCGATTGAAGAGCACCTCGCATACAAGATCGCCAAGGTTGCAGCAGACCCGGTAGAGGTTCCAGCTGATACGACTGAGATGATCATCAACCGCATTATCGACAATGCGTCGGTCGCCGTCGCTTCCTACGGTCGCCGCCCAGTCGCGACCGCTCGCGTGATGGCGGAGGCACATCCAGTATCCGAAGGCGGTGCGCAGATTTTTGGTGTCGACGGCTCCTACTCCGCAGAGTGGGCCGCATTCGCCAACGGTACAGCGGTCCGCGAGCTGGACTTCCACGACACCTTCCTCGCGGCGGAGTACTCCCACCCGGGCGACAACATTCCGCCGATCCTTGCAGTAGCACAGCACAAGGGCCTCGACGGTAAGGCGCTGATCCGTGGTATCGCGACCGGCTACGAGATCCAGGTCAACCTGGTCAAGGGTATTTGCCTGCACGAGTGGAAGATTGACCACGTGGCGCACCTCGGCCCATCTGTTGCGGCGGGTCTGGGCACCATGCTGAACCTGGACATTGACACCATCTACCAGGCGGTTGGCCAGGCGCTGCACACTACGACGGCGACGCGCCAGTCCCGCAAGGGCCTCATCTCTTCTTGGAAGGCGTCCGCCCCGGCATTCGCCGGCAAGATGGGCATCGAGGCCGTCGACCGCGCGATGCGCGGCGAGGGTGCACCCGCTCCGATTTGGGAGGGCGAGGACGGCTTCATCGCCTGGATGCTGCATTCCCCAGAACGCACCTACGTGGTGCCACTGCCTGCAGACGGTGAGGCAAAGCGCGCAATCCTGGATACCTACACCAAGGAGCATTCGGCTGAGTACCAGTCGCAGGCCCCAATCGACCTGGCGCGTCGCATGAAGCAGACCATCGCGGATGCCGGTAAGTCCACCGCCGATATTGAGTCGATCGTGCTGCACACCTCGCACCACACGCACTACGTCATCGGCACCGGCGCGAACGACCCGCAGAAGATGGATCCGAAGGCGTCTCGCGAGACCCTCGACCACTCGATCATGTACATCTTCGCCGTAGCGCTCGAGGACGGCACGTGGCACCACGTCGATTCCTACGCTCCTGAGCGTGTGAATCGCCCTGAGACGATCACGCTGTGGCACAAGATCTCCACGGTGGAGGACCCGGAGTGGACGCGTCGCTACCACTCGCAGGATCCGGCCGAGAAGGCGTTCGGCGCAAAGGCCGTCATCACCTTCAATGACGGCACCGTCATCGAGGATGAGATGGCCGTGGCGGACGCTCACCCACTGGGGGCACGCCCGTTTGCCCGTGAGCAGTACATCCAGAAGTTCCGCACGCTGGCGGAGGGGATCGTCGATAAGGAAGAGCAGGACCGTTTCCTTGAAGACGTGCAGAACCTCGAGCAGCTCACCGACTTGAGCAAGCTCAACATCAAGGTGAACGCGGACGCGCAAGCCAATGCTCCTCAGATCCCAGGAGGGATTTTCTAAGATGTTTGTTCCTGATACAACGCCAAATGAGCGCCGACTGGCGCTGCGGGCCTCACTCGAGTCCACCGAAATTACAAAACTGCCCGGCGCGTTCAATCCGCTGACGGCTCGGCTCATCGAGGACATCGGTGGCTTCGAAGGTGTCTACGTCTCCGGCGCGGTACTCGCCAACGACCTAGGCCTGCCGGATATTGGGCTGACCACACTGACGGAGGTCGCGCAGCGCGGCGGGCACATCGCTCGCGCTACGAACCTTCCAGTGCTTATCGACGCCGACACCGGCTTCGGCGAACCGATGTCCGCAGCACGCACCGTGGCTGAGTTCGAGGCCGCGGGGCTTGCCTCGCTGCACCTGGAGGACCAGGTGAACCCGAAGCGCTGCGGGCACCTCGACGGCAAGGAAGTAGTGCCGCGTGACCTGATGGTGCGACGCATCAGCGCCGCAGTAAAGGAGCGCCACGACGATGCATTCGTCATCTGTGCGCGTACCGACGCGGCTGGCATCGAGGGCATCGACTCCGCAATCGAGCGGGCCAAGGCTTACGCAGATGCCGGCGCGGACCTTATCTTTACGGAGGCACTCTATACCGAGAAGGACTTCGAGACCTTCCGCAAGGCCGTCGATATCCCGCTGCTGGCGAACATGACGGAGTTCGGTAAGACCAAGCTGCTCTCCGCCGGAACCTTGCAGGACCTCGGCTATAACGCGGTGATTTGGCCGGTGACCACGTTCCGCCTCGCAATGGGGCAGACCGAGGCCATGCTCCGCGACATCGCGGAAACCGGCACGCAGGAGCCGTGGTTGGACCGCATGCAGCACAGGTCCCGCCTATACGAGCTGGTCAAGTACGAAGACTTCAACCAGTTCGACCAGTCCGTCTTCACATATTCCAAGGACACCTACTCGTCCACATTCGAGTAATCCCTATCCCGCATCCCTAACCCAATCCCTATCCTGAAAGGACTTCATCCCATGACCACTCAAGAAATCAAGAAGGGCCTCGCTGGCGTCGTTGCGGACTACACCGCAATCTCCAAGGTCAACCCTGAGACGAACTCCCTGCTGTACTACGGTTACCCGGTCCACGAGCTGGCAGAGCACTGCACCTTCGAAGAGGTTGCGTACCTGCTTTGGCACGGCGAGCTGCCAGACAAGTCGGGCGCGGAGGAGTTCCGCCTCGGATGTATGAACAACCGCGACATCGATGAGGAGCTCATCCAGGTCATTAACTACCTGCCGAAGGACTGCCACCCGATGGACGTGCTGCGCACCGCAGTGTCCTTCCTGGGCACCCGCGACGAGTACAAGTTCACCCCGGATGCTGACCACATCCGCAAGATCGGTACCGAGCTGTTGGCGAAGCTGCCGACCATCGTGGCCACCGACATTCGCCGCCGCCAGGGCAAGGGCTACATCGCCCCGAGCAAGGACAAGGGCTTCTCAGAGAACTTCCTCTGGATGGTCTTCGGTGACGAGGAAGGCTCCCCGGCTACCATCCCGTCGGATATCGAGGCGTTTGAGAAGACCATGATTCTCTACGCGGAGCACTCCTTCAACGCCTCCACGTTCACCGCCCGCACGGTGACCTCGACGCAGTCCGATGCCTGGTCTGCGATCACCGCGGCTATCGGCGCCCTGAAGGGCCCGCTGCACGGTGGCGCGAACGAGTTCGTCATGCACCACATGAAGGAAATTGACGACCCAGCCAACGCGGAGCAGTGGTGCCTGAACAAGCTGAAGAACAAGGAGCTCGTCATGGGCTTCGGCCACCGCGTGTATAAGAAGGGCGACTCGCGCGTGCCGACCATGGAGGCCGCGTTCAAGAAGCTTGCCGCGGAGCACAAGGACCAGGGTGCCGAGAAGTGGGTGGAAATCTACGACATCATGGCGAAGACGATGTACGAGAACACGTCCATCAACATCCGCCCGAACCTTGACTTCCCGTCCGGCCCGTCCTACTACATCCTGGGCTTTGACATCGAGTTCTTCACGCCGTTGTTCGTGATGAGCCGCATCACCGGCTGGACCGCGCACATCATTGAGCAGTACGAGAACAACTCGCTGATTCGCCCACTGTCCGCGTACAACGGCCCGGAGGAGCGTCACCTGGACGGCACCTACCAGCCGCAGTAAGCCAGAACGACGGGTGGTCTGCCTTTGGGTCGGACCATCCGTTTTGTTTTGCTTTACAGAAACTCGTTGACCATTGACCCCAACTTGGGGGGTAATCGCTGTGGGAACAGATGCAATTGTGCATTTTCCCGTGGTGTGGCGCCGACCTGCGTTAGGATTGTCAGGCCAACCAAATAACATTCAAACTGTCACGCATGTCACAGTATGGAAGGATTGCATCGATGGAGCAGCTCCCCCTGAATGACCTCCCGGCATTCAAAAAGATTTTGGTAGCAAACCGTGGCGAAATCGCGGTTCGTGCCTTCCGCGCAGCATTTGAGACTGGCGCAAAAACCGTCGCGGTGTACCCGCGCGAGGATCGAAAGTCCTACCACCGACCGTTCGCCGACGAAGCCGTACGAATTGGTGTTGAGGGCCAGCCAGTCAAGGCGTACCTGGACATCGACGAAATTATCCGTGCGGCGAAAGAGACCGGCGCCGATGCAATTTACCCGGGCTATGGGTTCCTCTCGGAGCGCGCAGACCTTGCGCGCGCTTGCCGCGACAACGGCATTAAGTTCATCGGCCCAAGCCCAGAGGCGCTTGAGCTGACTGGTGACAAGGCGGCCGCTGTGCACGCTGCTGAGCGCGCCGGGCTGCCGACGTTGAAGGACTCCGAGCCGTCAACTGACCCGGCGGAGCTTGCCGAGATTGCGAAGGAATTCACCTTCCCGGTCTTCGTCAAGGCAGTCGCCGGTGGTGGCGGGCGTGGTATGCGCTTCATCGAGAAGATCGAAGATGTCGAGCGCCTCGCAGCAGAGGCATCCCGCGAGGCGGAGGCAGCGTTTGGCGACGGCCACGTGTACCTCGAGCGCGCGGTCATCCGCCCGCAGCACATTGAGGTGCAGATCATGGCGGACTCCTACGGCAACGTGGTGCACCTGTTCGAGCGTGACTGCTCGCTGCAGCGCCGTCACCAGAAGGTCGTCGAGATCGCTCCGGCACAGCACATCACGCAGGAACAGCGTGAACGCATCTGCCAGGACGCGGTGAACTTCTGTAAGGAGATCAACTACGAGGGCGCCGGTACCGTCGAGTTCCTCGTTGACGAGCAGGGCAACCACGTCTTCATTGAGATGAACCCGCGTGTCCAGGTGGAGCATACCGTCACCGAGGAAATCACCGGCGTGGACATCGTGAAGAACCAGATGTACATCGCTGCGGGCGCGAAGCTCGAGGACGTGCACCTGACCCAGGACCTCATCGAGATGAACGGTGCCGCGCTGCAGTGCCGTATCACCACGGAGGACCCGAACAACGGGTTCCGTCCGGACTCCGGTGTGATCACCGGCTACAGCTCCCCAGGCGGTGCGGGTGTGCGTCTCGACGGCTCCGCAAACGTCGGTACCGAGATCACCCCGAACTTCGACTCCCTGCTTGTGAAGATGACGTGCCGTGGCCGTAACTTCCAGGTTGCCGTCGACCGCGCACTGCGCGCACTCAACGAGTTCACCGTCACCGGTGTCTCCACCAATATTGGCTTCCTGCGCGCGCTGCTGTCCGACGAGGACTTCCGCTTCAAGCGCATCAACACCGGCTTTATCAACGATCACCCGTTCTTGCTTGAGGCTCCTGCCGCGGCTGACGATGCCGGCAAGATCCTCGACTACCTGGCGAACGTGACCGTCAATAAGCCAAACGGCCCGCGCCCGACCTCGATTCGTCCTTCAAAGAAGCTGCCGGAGTTCGACTACGGCGACCTGCCGCGCGGCTCCCGCGACGACCTGTTGGAGCTCGGCCCGACGAAGTGGGCGGAAAAGATCCGCAACCAGACAGCGCTTGGCGTGACCGAGACGACGTTCCGCGATGCGCACCAGTCGCTGCTGGCAACCCGCATCCGTACGAACACGCTGGTTGCTGCGGCGAAGCACGTCGGCCACATGACGCCACAGCTCGCCTCTGTAGAGGCGTGGGGCGGCGCCACCTACGACGTGGGCATGCGCTTCCTGCACGAGTCTCCGTGGATGCGTCTCGACGCCCTGCGTGAAGCCATCCCGAACGTGAATATCCAGATGCTGCTGCGCGGCCGCAACACCGTGGGCTACACCCCATACCCGGATTCGGTGACTAAGGCGTTCGTGAACGAGGCGGCGTCGTCAGGCATTGATATCTTCCGCATCTTCGACGCCCTCAACGACGTTTCCCAGATGCGCCCCGCTATCGAGGCTGTTCTGGAGACCAACACCACCGTCGCCGAGGTTGCGATGGCGTACTCGGGCAACCTGCTCGACCCCGCCGAGGACATCTACACGCTGGACTACTACCTGCGTCTGGCCGAAGAGATTGTCGACGCCGGCGCGCACGTCCTGGCGATCAAGGATATGGCCGGCCTGATGCGTCCGGGCGCTGCCGCGAAACTGGTCAAGGCGCTGCGCGAGCGCTTCGACCTGCCTGTTCACGTGCACACCCACGACACGGCTGGCGGCCAGCTAGCGACCTACCTGGCGGCCGCAAATGCTGGCGCGGACATTGTGGATGTGGCGTCGGCACCGCTGGCGGGTACCACCTCGCAGCCGTCGCTGTCCGCACTCGTTGCTGCCTTCGCGAACACCGAGCGTGACACCGGCATTGACCTGCAGGCTGTCAGCGACCTCGAGCCGTACTGGGAGGCCGTACGCCAGGTCTACGCTCCGTTTGAATCTGGTATTCCTGGCCCGACCGGTCGCGTGTACAAGCACGAAATCCCGGGCGGTCAGCTTTCCAACCTGCGTACGCAGGCGAAGGCGCTGGGCCTGGGCAACCGCTTCGAGCTCATCGAGGACTACTATGCCGCGGTGAACGAGATCCTCGGCCGCCCGACAAAGGTCACGCCGTCGTCGAAGGTTGTGGGTGACCTTGCGCTGCACCTGGTGGGTGCGGGCGTGGACCCGAAGGACTTCGCGGAGAACCCGCGCAAGTACGACATCCCTGAGTCCGTCATCGGCTTCCTGCAGGGTGAACTGGGTACGCCTCCAGGTGGCTGGCCGCTGCTGCGCGACAAGGCGCTCGAGGACCGCCAGGAAGTCGACCACACGGTGGACGTGCCGGAAGAGCTCGCTGGTGACCTTGATTCCGAGGAGCACGTGACGCGCCGTGCTGCGCTGGACCAGCTGCTGTTCCCGAAGCAGTACAAGGAGTTCCTGGAGCACCGCCGCACCTACGGCATCACGGACCACCTGTCGGACCGCACTTTCTTCTACGGCCTCGTTGAGGGTGAGGAGACGATGATCTGGTACGGCGAGCTCGAGGATCACCTGCCGCCGCTCGTGGTCAACCTTGACGCCGTGGGCGAGCCCGATGAGAAGGGCATGCGCCAGGTCATCCTGACGGTCAACGGCCAGATCCGTCCGATGCAGGTCAGGGACGAGAACGCCGAGTCCACAGTCGCCGAGGTGGAGAAGGCTGATCCGGCACAGGAAGGCCACGTTGCAGCACCGTTCGCTGGTGTGGTGAACGTGACCGTCAAGCCTGGCGACGAAGTCAAGGCCGGCGACCAGGTTGCTTCTATCGAAGCGATGAAGATGGAGGCCGCGATCTCGGCGACGAAGGACGGCACAATTGAGCGAGTCGCCTTCACGCAGGCAACCAAGGTGGAGGGCGGCGACCTGGTCGTCGTGATCTCCTAAAGGGTTTCTCGCCGCAGTTAGCCGACGTTGCAGTCAAACACCATGACATTGGCAACGTCGGCAACCGTGGTGAAGCCGAACTGCTCGTAACGGTGGCGCGCACGCTCGTTGTCTGGGTCAACCCAGAGAGCGACGCGGGGCGCGCCTTGTTGCGCTGCAAGCTCAATGACTGCGCGTAGCAGTTTCGAGCCGAGCCGGTGGCCTGCGAAGCGGCGTTCCACCGCGATGGCGAGCTCCGGCACGTCGGGGCCGAGGTTTGCGTGGCCTGCATCCGGGTCATCCCAGTAGCGCAGCCACACGCCACCGGCGGGGGTACGGAACTCATCGCAGGCGATAATGCCGCCGTCGCGCTCCGGGTCCCAATGGTCCACGTAGTCGGTCACCCCGAGGCGCTCCTCGTGCCCGACGGGCGCGGTTTCATCGCCGAATACGTCCGCAAGAAAGTTCAGGCGCTGCAGGTACATGCGGTCTGATTCGGTGGCTTGGCGTAGAGTAAACGACTTGTTTTGTGTCATGGTGCCACTGTAACGCGACTACTACGGATAGGCGCAGCCAGGGCCGTGCGGTACCCTGTGGCCTATGCGAGGAGGAACTGCACGCGGCATCGGGGCCGTCACTGTGGCGTTGGCCCTTGGCATCTCACATGGGGCTGCGGTCGCTGCGCCGGTAGTGCAGCAGGGGGGTCTGATTGTTGTTGGTAGCAACGTGAAATGCACCGTCGCGATGAATGACAAAAACCAGGGCGTGAGCTACACCAGCGCCCACTGTGGAAGCAACGGGGATCGTGTCACCGTCAAGGGGGCCGAAGGCCTCACCGGAACGTTTATCCCTTCGCCGTTGTACCGCGATGAGGAGGATTACACCGCGAACGACTGGGCCATGGTGGTCTGGGACGACGGCGTGGCCCTCGGCCCGAACTGGCTCAGCGGAGACACCCTTATTTCCCCGGACGCGACGCTGACCTCGAAGGATCGGGTGTGTACATACGGCGGGGTGACGAAGGCGAAGCGCTGCGGCTCGTTCGCTGCGCGCCTCGGCAACACGGTGTTCAGCACGCTCCCAGATGGCCAGGCAGGCGACTCCGGTGCACCCGTGTGGGTCGAAGGCAAAGGAATGATCGGGCCGTACTCGGGCGTGAGCAACATCTCCTCATCGTCGGGCGTGCGCGGGCTTTCCCGCGCGGTTCACCCGGAAGACGGCCGCGACTACGGCAGCGATGACGAAATCGAGGTGCTCAAGCGCTGGTTCCATATCGACGGCCCCGTGGTGCACACCGCCAAGCGCCCAGTAGAAACGGCTGCGAACGCAGGGGCGCAGTTGGGCAAGCGCCTGGACTCGCTGTCCTCCGAGGATGACTCCGCAGTGCGCGGTGTGTTGCCAGTCGTGCTGGCAATCGTGTTGGGCGTACTCGTCGCCGCGGCACCCGACATCGTCTCTATCGTCGAATCGTGGCGCTCAATCGCAGCGGCTAGAGGTCAATAACCATCGTGCCCGGGTGTGGGGCATCGGCAACATCCCGGAAGCCGAATTTCTCGTAGACGTGGCGCGCTTTGGGGTTGTCGGCGTCGACAGATAAAGCGAGCTGTCGCGCACCCTTGTCGCGCGCGAGCTCGCAAGCCTGCTCAATCAGCGTGCGTGACAGGCCCTTGCCCTGCGCGCGGGCCTCAATCGCGATGGCGAACTCGGGGATATCCGGCCCAAGGTTAGCCCACCCAACGGCGGAGGCATCCTCCCAGAACCGCAGCCAGATCGCCCCGGCCGGTACGCCGAGGGCGTCGTAGACGATGACGCCGCCGTCGCGCTCCGGATCCCAGTCGCCGATGTAGCCTGCGGCGTAGGTGGGGTAGTCGCTGAACAGTTCGCTCGATTCATCACCGTGCGCCTCGGCGAGGAAGTAAATGCGCTCGAGGTACGTGCGGTCGGACTCGGTGGCTCGGCGGAAACGAAAGCCCATGGGCTACTTCAACTCCATGAGCGTTGCGCCCTTGGCCGCTTGAGCGCCCTGCTCGGCGGCCAGGCCCGTCACGACGCCATCCTTGTGCGCCTTGACCGGGTTTTCCATCTTCATCGCCTCGAGCACGACGAGGACGTCGCCCTCAGCGACGGTGTCGCCCTCTGCCACGTTGACCTTGATTAAAGTTCCCTGCATCGGCGCCGTCACGGCGTCGCCGGATGCGGCGGTCTTCGCGGCCGATGCGCGGCGCTTCTTCGGCTTGCGAGCAGGGCCCGCACCGGGCACGAGTGCGGAAGGCAGGGCTACCTCGATGCGGCGGCCGTCAACCTCCACGGCAAACACCTGCTTATCGACGCCTGCTTCGCCCTCCACACCTTCACCATCAGCTGCGGTGACGGCTGGCATCTCGCCATCCCAGGTCTCTTCGATCCAGCGAGTGTAGACGTCGAACGAGGTGCCGTCGCCGATAAAGGCGTCGTGCTCGACCATTGCGCGGTGGAAGGGGATCACGGTCGGGATGCCCTCGACGACGTATTCCGCAAGCGCGCGGCGGGCACGATTCAGCGCTTCCTCGCGCGTTGCGCCGTACACGATCAGCTTGGCCAGCATCGAGTCAAACTGACCGTTAATCGCCGAACCTTCGCGCACGCCGGAGTCCACGCGCACGCCGGGCCCGGCTGGCTCGCGGTAGACGTTGATCGGGCCAGGAGAAGGCATGAAGTTGATGGTTGGGTCCTCGCCGTTGATGCGGAACTCAAATGCGTGCCCGCGCGGCGTTGGGGTCTCCGTGATGCTGAGCTGCTCGCCACGGGCGATACGGAACTGCTCGCGTACCAAGTCCAGGTCGGTGGTCAGCTCGGTGACCGGGTGCTCCACCTGGAGGCGCGTGTTGACTTCCAAGAAAGACACCAGGCCGTCAGCGCCAACCAGGTACTCTACGGTGCCTGCGCCCGAGTAGCCGGCTTCCTTACAGATCGCCTCGGCGGAGCGCTCAATGCGCTCGCGCTGCTCATCGGTGAGGAACGGTGCAGGGGCTTCCTCGATGAGCTTCTGGAAGCGGCGCTGCAGTGAGCAGTCGCGGGTACCCACGACCACGACGTTGCCGTGCTGGTCCGCGAGCACCTGCGCCTCAACGTGGCGAGCCTTATCCAGGTAGCGCTCCACAAAGCACTCGCCGCGGCCGAAAGCGGCAACGGCCTCACGGGTCGCGGACTCGAACAACTCCGGGATTTCTTCCCGCGTATGCGCGACTTTCATGCCGCGCCCGCCACCGCCGTAGGCGGCCTTAATCGCGATCGGGAGGCCGTGCTCATCTGCGAACGCAAGGACTTCCTGTTCGTCTGCGACCGGATGTTTCGTGCCGGGGGCCATCGGGGCGTCGACAGCTTCGGCGATCGCACGGGCCGCCACCTTGTCACCCAGCGTGGCGATAGCCTCGGGGGAGGGGCCGATCCAGGTCAAACCGGCGTCGATAACTTTCTGTGCGAATTCAGCGTTTTCCGCGAGGAAACCGTAGCCGGGGTGAACGGCGTCCGCGCCCGAATCAGCCGCCGCTTTGAGCAGCTTCTTCATGTCCAGGTACGTTTCCGCGGCGGTTTCGCCGCCAAGCGCGAACGCTTCATCGGCAAGGGAGACGTATGGTGCCGCCGCGTCGCTGTCTGCGTACACCGCAACGGATGCGATGCCTTCATCCTGGGCAGCACGAATGATGCGCACCGCGATCTCGCCGCGGTTTGCAACCAACACCTTGGTCACTTGCTGATTGTGAATAGGCACAAAAAATCCCGTCTTTCTCAAAGAGTCTGAGCTTTGCCGAAATATATCGGATTTTGCCACCCTATGTTACTACTTGCCGGTAGGTCCCAGCGATTCTCATAGCGAGGAGTGCATGAAACGCGTCGCGGGGGCGCGCTTAATCATACGTGCCTAGCAGGTAGCTGATGGAGGAGCTCCAGCGGTCGTGGAACTTTTCGACGTCCCCCGAGACCGCTGCTATGCCCTCGTCGGTGGCGCGAAGCTCGGCAGAGTAGTGGTTGACGAGCCCTTCGGCTGTAGACCTGCCGCGCTCCGACCATTCGAAGATTGCGCTGTCGTCCCCGAGTGGGGTGATGCTGTCGACTCGGTCGAAAGCCTTCATCTCTTTGATTGGTTTGCCGTCGACATAGAACGCTACTCCGTCGGTAATGGAGGCGCCGGTGCCAGCTGGGCGGTCCTTGTCCCCGAGTGAGCCGCGGAAGATGATCCAGCTCAGACGCTGACACGGGTCGTAGCGATTGTCGATGTCCTCGATCCAGTAGTTGAAGTCGCTGCCATCATCAGCGGGCATGCGCCCGGGCGTCGAGTTGGAGGGGTATGCCTCGCGTGGATCATTGGGTAGCTGGACACACGCATCCGCATCGTTCTGCTGCGCTGGCTGCTTGGCAGGCGATGAGGCGGTGTCAGGGGTGTCTGAGGAGGAGGGCTCTTCCACCACGGTGGTCTGTGTAATGGTGATGACGGGTGGTGTGTCTGTTTCGGAGCTGCACGCGGTGAAGGTCAGTGGTGCCAATACCGCGAGAGTGGCAGCTGATGCGCGGTTGAAAAGCATGCGTGTCATGGTTTCGTCCTGGGGTTAGATGAGAGGGGTGTGGCGACGCTGCCTGGGTCGGCGTCGGAAAGCATTTGGCGACAGACTATCAGTTTGTGCTTGTCGACGAGCCAGCGCTTACTGCGTGCCAGGGGGTTCGTGCTTGGCGCCGGAACACACAGGACACTCGTCCAAGTGCCTGCTTGCCGACGCCACGTGGCACCCCAGCGTTACACTACGAGGCATGCTACGGATGGACGACTTTGCCTCAGTGATCTATTCGGCGGGCAAGGTTTTCGACAACCTCCGTACCAGACGGCTTGCGACTGAGGAGTTCTTGGCAAATGGCAGCACTGCCGGAATCGCCTCGCGGGCTGACTTGCAGCTGCTCCAAGACCTGCAGGACGCTGCACGAATTGCGCTGCGTGCGAAACACGACCGGCAGCCGGTGACCGTCGAGCTTGTGTGCGCACTCAACGCCGCGATCCTATGCGTAGCCGCGGGGTGCAGACACGGGGAAAGTGATTCCTGGCAGCCAACCTGGCAATGGGTTGGAGAGCAGGAGAGACTCAGAATTAGTCTCCGTAGTTCGCGAGGTAACGGATCTTCGGTGTGATCTCCACACGGCCTTTGCCCTCGCGGTGGCGCTTCATGATGAGCTTGGCCGCGGCGATCTGGCCCGCGTTCGGAGGAACGTTGGTCTTTGGGACGTAAAACTCTTGATTAGGGGTACGGCGCTTTTCCATTTATGTCACCTGCTCTCGGAGTCCCAACTCCTGGTTATTTGCTTGATTAATGAATCGACGAGGTCATTCTCATTATTTCCTAGGAAGGGCGCGTCATCAAGCGCATCGATGGCAGCGACACCGATGGCGACGACTTCTGGCTCTTTTGATACGCAAAGGTCCGTCGCCCAACGCAAATTTGAGCCCCACAAACGGGATGGGCTGGGAAGTGGTCCGCCCTGTCCTCGCAAAGCTTGACGTGACCGGTCGTATCACTCTCGCTCAGCCACGACGGCGACTACGCCACCGCCACCTGCCTGATATGTGCTTAGAAGTCCGGTGCGACTGGCCGCCAACCTGTTCTGGCTTAGCGTTCGCCGCGCTCCACTGGCACACGCACCATGTTTCCCCACTCCGCCCACGAGCCGTCGTACAGGGAAACCTGCTCGAAGCCGAGCACGTGCTTCAGCACGAACCAGGTATGGGCCGCGCTTTCGCCGAGCTGGCAGTAGACCACAGTCGGTGCAGCTGGGTCGAAGTCTTTATAGACGTGCGCAATGTCATCCCTGCCCTTGAGGCGCGCGTTCGGGAACACGGAGTTGCCCCACGGCACGTTCACTGCGCCGGGGATGTGCCCGTGGCGCAGAGTATCGACGCCACCATCCTGTGCGGCCGCCTCTGTTCCTGCGTAATGCTCGGGCGAGCGGGCGTCGATAAGCTGGGCGGGGGTTTCCTGCAGCAGCTCAGATGCGAAGGTGCGAAGCGGTGCGTCCTGGCGCTCGACTACCGGGTACTCAGTGCGTGGATACTCCGGCACCGCGAAGGAGGTATCGCGCTCTTCGCCCATCCAGGCGTCGCGGCCGCCGTCGAGGATGCGCACATCCGGGTGACCGAACAGCTCAAAGACCCACGCTGTGTAGGCGGCCCACCAGTTGGAGCGGTCGCCGTAGATCACCACGGTATCGTCGCGGGAGATGCCGCGCGCGCTCATGAGTTCTGCGAAGGCCTCGCCGTCGATAAAGTCGCGCTGCACAGGATCATTGAGGTCGTTGTGCCAATCGATCCGGACGGCGCCTGGGATGTGCCCAATGTCGTAGAGGAAGGCGTCCTCGTCGCTTTCGACCACCCGCAGACCCGGCATGCCCAAGCGTGCAGAAAGCCACGCGGCTGACACGAATCGTTCCGGATGTGCGTAGTTCGCAAACTGCGAGTGATCGTCGAGTTCGATGCCCACGGTGGGTTAACCTCCAATAGCAATGGCCAATAACACAGAGCGAAGTTACTTACTGCCCCTCACCCTACATGTCAAGGAAAATAGGTGACGCAAAATTCCGCAAAAACGGGTCCAGTGTGCGCGGTGTCACTCGCGTGCGCAGGGTGTATTCACGGGGGTTATACGCGGTGTGAACTTGGGCACGTTTTCCCAGGCGAGTGCGGAAAAATTCATCCTGCCAAATAAAGTTACTAATTGGAACATACAGACACCCGTTTCCACCCACAAGGTGGGACAATGACTAGAAAGGTGCCCCATGCATAAAGCTATCGTCGTATTCGAGGTCGAGGGCGGCTCGGATAAGTATTTCGACGGACACCGGAAAGACACCATGCCGATCGTCAACGCGATCAAGGCTATGGGATGGCACGCCGAAGTTGTCTTCTACCGCCCCGAGTGGAAAGACGCGATCTACACCTACGTCTCCGAGAACTTTGACGGCTACATTTCCCGCGTAAACCCAGGCAACATCCCTGGCGGTGAGAAGGGCTACTTCGACCTGCTCACCAGCCTTTCTGTTGCGGGCCTGGTCGGCATGTCCACGCCGGGCGAGATGATGGCCTACGGCGCGAAGGACGCCCTGGTGAAGCTGAAGGACACCGACCTCGTCCCGTCCGACACCGCCGCGTACTACGACGTCGAGACGTTCCACGAGACCTTCCCGACGTCCCTGTCCTACGGCGAGCGCGTGCTGAAGCAGAACCGTGGCTCAACTGGTGAAGGCATCTGGCGCGTCCGTATCGCTGACGAGGACCTCGCGGCCTCCGTCGAGCCGGGCACCGCGCTGCCGCTGGACACCAAGATCCGCTGCACCGAGGCCGTCGACAACCACACCGAGACGCGTGAGCTCGGCGAGTTCATGACCTTCTGCAACCAGTACATCGTTGGCGACAACGGCATGCTGGTGGACATGCGCTTCATGCCACGCATCGTCGAGGGCGAGATCCGCATTCTGCTCGTCGGACCGCACCCAGTGTTCGTTGTGCACAAGAAGCCTGCAGAGGGCGGCGATAACTTCTCCGCGACCCTGTTCTCCGGCGCGACGTACACCTACGACAAGCCAGAGGCATGGCAAGAACTCATTGACATGTTCGCTGAGGCCCGCCCGGTCATCGCCGAGAACCTCGGCGGCGACAACATCCCGCTCGTCTGGACCGCGGACTTCATGCTGGCCGACGGCGAGAACGGCGAGGACACCTACGTGCTCGGCGAGATCAACTGCTCCTGCGTCGGCTTCACTTCCGAGCTCGACATGGGTATTCAGGAGCTCGTTGCGCAGGAGGCAATCAAGCGCGTCGAGGCGAAGTTCGCCTAGTCGCGTTTAGCCATAGGCGCCATGGCGCCGACCGGGGTTTAGAGGAGCGTAGCGACGCTGTCCGGGTCGGCGTCGGAAAGCATTTGGCGGCAGCGGTCGTACTCGGCGTCGTCGCCAATGGCCTTGGAGGCCAGGGCGAGCTGAGCGATGGCCTTGAGCACTGGCACGTTCGCCTCGTGTGAGGCCGGAACCGGGCCCCAGCCCTTCCAGCCGTTGGCGCGCAACCGGTCGAGCGAGCGGTGGTAGCCGGTGCGGGCGTACGCGTAGGCGACGATCGTGTCGCCGTCTGCCAGCTCGCGCTCGGCGCGGGCGGCCCACACGGCGGGGGAGTCAGGGTGTGTGACGGCGGTGGCGTCGGCGAGCAGATCGCAGCCGGTGGCTGGGTCTTCTGGGAGGTGGATCGGGTCAGGGGCAAGCATGTCGTTGAACTTCATGCCGACTAGGATACCCAGAACTCCGACGCGTCCAGTCCGAAGTGATAGAGGCAGCGCCGCAGCAGCGGCATCGACAAGCCGATGACGCTGGTTGGGTCGCCATCGATGGAATCAATGAACCAGGAGCCGAGCGCCTCGAGCGTAAACGCGCCCGCGCACTGCAGGGGCTGGCCGGAGTTGGCGTAGGCCACGATGTCGGCGTCGCTGGCCGCGCCGAAGCGGATGGTGGTGCGCACGGTGTCCGTGACCCACTCGCCGTTGTAGGCCACAGCGTGGCCGGTGAGCAGCGCTGCGGTCTTGCCGCGTTGCGCACGCCAGCGCTCGATCGTGGCCTCCACGGTGTGCGGCTTGCCGAGGAGTTGGCCGTCCAGAAGCAGCATGGAATCGCAGCCGACCACGACGTCATTAGGGAACTCGCCGGCGACGGTCTCAGCCTTCGCGCGGGCGAGGGCGGCGACGGTGTGTGCTGGTGGGGCGTCGGCAAGCGAGGCGATCACCGCATCCTCGTCGATGTTGGCGGGCCGAAGCACAGGCTTGACGCCGCCCTGCTCGAGCAACATTCGGCGCGACGGCGACTGTGAGGCGAGAACAATCCGCATGGCTTAGGAGTACGTCGAAGGGGAGAACGCGAGCGGGTTAAACAGCGTCGGCGCATGCACCGGTGAGGGCGCTACGCCCCACACGTTGCGCTCCCCGCGCTTCGCGGCCTGGGCCTGCTGCTGCAGTTGCTCCAGCACGAGGCGCAGCGCCTCGACCTCCTCGGGGGAGGGGTTGCCTTTCACAACGTCGAAGGGGAGGGAAGACATACGTTCCTTTCGTGGTTACAGCGGCAGGTTGCCGTGCTTCTTCTGCGGCGGGTACACAACCTTGCGCTCCAGCAGTCGCAGACCCTCCACGAGCTGGGCGCGGGTGTCGCTTGGCGCGATGACGGCGTCGACAAGCCCGCGCTCGGTAGCGACGTAGGGGTTGAGGTTTTCTTCCTCGTACGCCTGCGTATCGACGCCCAACGCCTCAGCAGCCGTCGGGGCGTCAGCCAGCGCGATCTGCGCGGTCGGCCACGCGAAGACCAAGTCAGCGCCCAGGCCCTTCGAGCCGAGCACCGAGTAAGCGGTACCGAGTGCCTTGCGCGTGATAACCGTCATGGTGCCCACCTGGGCCTCAGCGAATGCGTACGCCAGGGTGGAGGCCGCGGACAGTGCGCCTGCCTGCTCCTCCTCGACGGTCGGGACGAAGCCTGGGCAGTCCACGATGTGCAGCAGCGGCAGGTTAAAGGCGTCGCAGGTGCGGATGAAGCGCGCGGCCTTTCGGGCGGCGTCGGCGCTCAGGCAGCCGGCGAGCACGCTTGGCTGCGTTGCCACGATGCCGAGCGCTCGACCATCAATGTGGGCAAACCCGGTGACGACGTTGCCGGCGTGGGCGGCGCCGAGCTCGTAGAAGTCGCCGTCGGTGATCGTCTCGATGACGGTGGTGATGTCGTATGGCTGGGCGTCCTCATCCGGGACGAGCGAATCGAGCACGCTGGCGTCCGCGCCCTCGGCGGCATCTGCGACTGGAGCGGTCGCGCGGTTGTTCAGTGGCAGGTAGCTCACGAGCTTGCGTACCTTGTCGACGGCCTGCTCATCGGTGCTCACGCGGATGGTTGCGACACCAGTCGTCGCGGCGTGGACGTCCGCGCCGCCGAGCTGCTCCGCGGTCACCTCGCTACCAGCGACCTTCGATGCGACGTCGGTCGCGGCCAGGTGCAGGCTCGCGCCATCGACCATGATGCGCATATCGGCCAGAGGAACGGTCGTAGCAGCAAGCGTTGCAACCTCACCGGCAACGACGGCGATCTGTGGCACCAGGCCAGAAGCCTGCGTCGCGGCCCGCAGGATCTTCGCCTGCATGTGCGCCGTGACGACGCCCTCCTGCCAACGCGGACCGAGCGAGTCGTAGAACCCGATCACCGGCACGCCAGTCTTCGCAGCCAGCTCGTAGACCTTGAGGATCTTCTCGGCGTACACCTCGCCGATGCCGCCGTCGAAAATGGTGGCGTCCTGCGAGAACACGCACACGCGGCGCCCATCGATCAGGCCGTAACCCGCCACGACACCGTCCGTCGACGGCTTGGTGCGGTCCATCTTGTACGCCTCAACGCGGTGGCGCGCCAGCGCGTCGACCTCCACGAATGAGCCCGCGTCCAAGAGGCGCTCGACGCGCTCACGCGCGGTGAGGTCCCCGGCCTCGTGGACTGCGTCGATCGCGTCCTGGCCAAGCGGTGCCCGGGCCTCATCGAGCCGGTTGCGCAGATCTTGGATGCGGCCTGCAGTCGTCGACATGTCAGGTTTGGAAGAAGATTTATCGCCCATATCGCCTCAGTCTAACTAGCACGGAAAGAAAACCACATTATAAATCGCGTGGCGCCGCCCTAATGTTTCAGGCACCAGGACGCCGCCACGGAATCTGCACAGCGCCTATCGCATGCTTGGATCCTTGAAAATGCTCCACGCAGCCGAGATCAGCGGCAGCTGCAGCGGCAGGCGACCGATGCTGATCACTTGCTTCTGCCATGGCCTATCGCGCCACTGGCGGGCCATCTCGAAGTTCGCAGGCCACACGGCCAGCAAGAGCGCTGCCGCGAAGCCGCCACCGAGTTTGCGCAGCTTCGGAGCACGTTTTTGGTGCCCGGCGTGCGAAGCCGGGCCAAGCTTGGGCGCGGCCAGCAGCACAGCAGCTGCCAACTCCGCGGCGCCGGACGCGTAGGTATACGTCCGGGCCTCACCTGGGAGGGACTCGGGAACGATCGAATCGAAAGGTTCTGGTTTGATGAAGTGCAGGATGCCGGCCACCCCGAACGTCGGGATGAGTGCCTTGCGGAGGAAACGTTGAATCGTCATGTGTCTAACAGTAGCGCTAGATTAGGTCAACATGAATGCTGAAGAACTGAGCAGGCTCCAGCGGGGCGTCGAAAAGTACTGGCCGGTGGTGCGCTGGGTGGAAACCACCGGGTCGACGAACGACGATCTCCTCAACAAAGGCGAGCCGGGCACCGTGCTCATCGCGGGGGAGCAGACGGCGTCGCGCGGGCGACTCGGCCGCAAGTGGGTCAGTCCGAAGGGTGCGCAGCTGGCGATGAGCATGGTGCTGCGCATCGACGACAACCCGCCACCGTTCGGGCTGCTGTCAATCGCGCCAGGCGTCGCGGTGACCGACGTCGTGCCACAGGCCCAGCTCAAATGGCCGAACGACGTGCAGATCGGCGGGAAGAAGCTCGCGGGGATTCTCTCCGGGCTTGCGGACGGGCGCGTAGTGGTCGGCATCGGCATCAACCTCAACTTTGAGCGTGAGCAGCTGCCCATCCCCACCGCGACTGCGCTGAACCTTGAGGGGATCGACGTCGACTTCGTGGACTTCACCACGCAGGTACTGTGCGCGATGGGTGAGCGTTTCGCGCAGTGGCAACAGCGCGACCCGCAGCTGCTCGCCGACTACCGCAAGGTGTGCAGCACGATTGGGCAGCACGTGCGCATTGAGCTGCACAACGGCGAGGTGGTCGGCACCGTCGATGGCGTCAACGACGAGGGCGAAGTGATCATCGACGGCACGACGTACAGCGTCGGAGATGTGCACCACCTCCGGCCGAAACAGTAGGATCTGTGCCGTGCAACAGTCGCGGGTGAAGTTTCAGCTGGCAGAGGGCGAGACCGTCCTCGCCGACACGAACCCGCCGTTAACGAGCCTCATTTTCCCGTTGCTCGAGCTCATCGTGATCACCGGGATCGCCTGGATTGCCATCGGCTGGATGGACGTCACCCCGTTTGTGAACCCCCAGGCGCACAACATCGTGGTTGCGGTGTGGGCGCTGCTGTCGGTGTGGCGCTTCGTGTTGCCGGTGGTTCGCCACCGCCGCCAGCGTTTCCTGCTCACCGACCGCCGCATCCTCGCCCGCTCGGCGCGCGGTGCGGTCGACTCCATCCCGCTGCGCCAGATTCATTCTTTTCGACGCCAGCGCGGCGGGCTGTCCATCGCCCTGTGGGGGTTCGACCAGCCGGTGTTCTTCCCACAGGTGGGGAAGGCGCGTGCGGTGGAGCGTGCGCTGGACGAGAGCCTGCGCCGCCGCTAACTACTCCTTAATTTCCGTTGTGTGCAGCTGGCTATCCAGGTCGCTCGGGCTGAGACTGCCTGCCTGGAAGTCCGCCGTGATCGGCAGGTGCAGATCCATGTCGGTGGCGGGGCACAGCTCGATGACGGCGTCGTTGATGGTGTAGTCGAGCACGTGGCCGCCGGCGGTGCGGGCGTCGTCAATGAAGTGGACGTGGCAGCCGGGCACCCCGATGCCTTTGGCGTAGGCGGGCGTGCGGAAGCCGCCGATGATGCCGTGTACGTCGGTGAAGTGGTGCTCGGCGTCATCGCCGATGGCCTCCGTCATGGGGCGGTACGGTTTCTCCTGCTTGGTCACGGTGCGGGTGACCACCTCGTCGAAGGTGCCGGTGATTCTGACGGCGTAGAAGAAGTTGTGGCTCGGCTCGAGCGCGTCGATGAACTCGGCCAGTTCCGCGCGCCGCATCCCTTTCGGCGCGTCGACGCGGATGCGCGGCACAAAGTTGGTGACCACGGTAAACGGTGTGCGCTGGTCAAGGCTTGCGACACGCGCCTTGCCGTCGCTGGTGAGCTGGTAGCACACGCCGTCGAGAATGATCATCTCTCCGTCGAGCCCGTCGAAGGTGCCAAGGCCGAAGTTTCCCTTGCCGAGGATGTCTCCGATGGTCAGTTCGCCTTCGTAGATGCCGTCGAGAAGCGCGGTCATCAACGAGTTTTGGAAGATGGTATGGCGAACAATCGCGGGATTCGTTTCAGTCATGTCCACATCGTAGCGCCCTTAAGGCTAAGGTAGTTCGTTGTGAGAGACGCTCAAGGAATGCCCAGAGTCGCCGTCATCGGCGACGGTCAGCTTGCCAGAATGATGCACACGGAAGCCATCGAGCTCGGACTGCAGCCCCGGGTGCTTGCGGGAGCGCCGGACGCCTCCGCTGCCCAGGTGTTTGGTGACGTCCAGCTTGGTGACTACACCAACTTCGACGACCTGCACGCAACCATCCAGGGTGCCTCGGCGATCACGTTCGACCACGAACACGTCCCGAACGAATTCCTGCAGCGCCTGCTGGACGAAGGCTACAACGTGGAGCCGCGTCCCCAGGCGCTGATTTATGCCCAGGACAAGCTTGAGCAGCGCATGAAGCTGAAGGAGCTGGGGGCACCGGTGCCGCCGTTCGCGAAGTTCGACTCGGTGGAGGATGCGCGCGAGTTTTGGGAGCTTGTCGACGGTCGCGTGTGCGTCAAGGCGACGCGCGGAGGCTACGACGGGCATGGCGTCTGGTTCCCAGAGACCCTGCAGGAGTGCGAGCAGCTGGTGACGGACCTCCTTGAGAAGGGCGTTGTACTGTACGCGGAAGAAAAGGTGCAGTTTGCCCGCGAGCTGTCCGCGATGGTGGCACGCAACCGCGACGGTGAAGTCAAGGCGTGGCCGGTCGCTGAATCGCGCCAGGCTGATGGCGTGTGCCATATCGCGATCGCGCCGGCGCCAGAACTGCCGGCTGCTGTGGCAAAACAGTGCCGTGACCTGGCGACCAAGATCGCCACGAAGCTCGATGTCACTGGTGTGCTTGCCGTCGAACTTTTCGAGTGCATCGGGGAGGACGGGGCGTCGAAAATTCTGGTCAACGAGCTTGCGATGCGCCCGCACAACACGGGGCACTGGACGCAGGACGGCTGCGTGACCTCCCAGTTTGAGCAGCACCTGCGCGCGGTCCTGAACTGGCCGCTCGGGTCCGTGGACACGCTCGAGCCGGTCACGGTGATGGTGAACACTCTCGGTGCGGAGGAGGATCCGCAGATGCCGATGGAGCAGCGCGTCATCGAGGTGATGCGCCGCTACCCGGAGGCCAAGGTGCACCTGTACGGCAAGAGCTGGCGCCCTGGGCGCAAGATGGGACACGTCAACGTCACCGGCTACGACGCCACGTCCACCTTGGCAATTGCGCAGCACGCCGCGCACTTTATTGTTCACGCGAACTGGTACTAACAGGAGGAGAGTTTCTTCATGAACGCACGCGTTGGCCTCATCATGGGCTCGGATTCGGACTGGGACACGGTTGCGCCTGCCGCAGAGGTACTTGCGGAGTTCGGGGTGCCGTTTGAGGTCGGGGTGGTCTCCGCGCACCGCACCCCTGAGAAGATGCTTGCCTATGCGAAGCAAGCACATGAACGTGGCATCCAGGTCATCATTGCGTGCGCCGGTGGGGCAGCCCACCTGCCGGGGATGGTTGCCGCGGCAACGCCACTGCCAGTCATCGGTATCCCTCGCGCATTGAAGGACCTTGACGGGCTGGATTCTCTGCTTTCCATCGTGCAGATGCCAGGGGGTGTTCCAGTCGCGACGGTGTCTATCGGCGGTGCGAAGAACGCGGGCCTGCTTGCTGTTCGGATGCTCGGTGCCGGGGATCCGGAACTAGTGGACAAGATGGCGAAGTACCAGGCCGACATGGCGGCCGAAGTTGAGCGTAAGGATGCCGCGCTGCGCAGCCGGTTGCTGGGTGAGTAGCAGTCCCATCGTGGTGCTGGGTGCGCGAATTGTCGACGGCCACCCGTCGCGCATGCTGCACGCCCGGCTCTGCAGCGCACTGCTCCGCTGGCGGACGGACGCGCACGCTGGCGTGCGGCGCGCCATCGTGGTCACCGGCCGCGGGGAGGCGGCCGTGATGGCTCGCTGGCTTGTCGAGCGCGGCGTGCCCCGTGAACTGATCATTCAGGAGCCCCATGCGTCGTCGACGAACGAAAACCTCGAGCGTACCCGCGCGTTGTTCCCGCACGCGCCGCGGCTGATCGTGGTGACCAGCAACTTCCACGTGCGCCGCACGCGCGTGTGGGCCTGGCACCTGGGGATTCCAGTGGAGATGGTGCCTGCGCGCACCCCGCGCCGCTCCCGGCCGAAGAACTACGCGCGCGAGCTCGTTGCGTTGCCGCACTCCGCGGCGCGGGTTGTGTGGCGACGCCTTATGCACAAAATGCGCTAGAGTACATCCGATGGTGCTACTTTTGGTGCCATGTGCTTCAGTCCTAGGAAGGCTCCATTCATGACACACTTACATCGCCGCATCACCGGCTTGATCACCGTTGCAGTACTGGGGGCCAGCGTGGCTTCATGCGCCGGAGATGGCCAAGACGCCACAGACGCGCCCCAGACCGACAAGGACGGTGCCGCAGTGACTGCCGGGGCCAACCAACCCGCAGAAGTCAATGGGGTCGATTTGCATTTTCTCGCGATGATGACACCGCATCACCAGCAAGCCGTGGACATGAGCGAGATCATCCTGGCCGCCGATGGCATCAGCGAAGCCACCGCGGACTTGGCCGAACGGATTAAAATCGGGCAACAAGAAGAAATCGACACCATGGTCGACTGGGCTGAACAATGGGACCAGGGTGACTTGATGGCACATCACGCCCCACACATTGCCAATGGCATGATCACTCCAGAACAGATGGACCAGCTGAAATCACTTTCGGGCGAGGAAGCAGACACCCGGTTCCTCCAGCTCATGCATTTCCATCACGCGGGTGCCGTTGCCATGACCCAAGACCAAATCGACAACGGCGGCTACCAGCCTCTCGTGGAACTGGCTCAACAAATGGTCGACGTGCAAACCGCTGAGATGCACGAGATGGAACAACTCCTGGAAGCCAGAGGCGAAAGCCTGCTGACTGAGTAACCAACCTGGATAAACGAAGCGGGAGCGCGTTAACCCGGGTATAAGTTCGTAGTGCACCTGTAATACGACTGAAAGGGAACACCCATGATCGCCAACTTCAACGCCGCGCAAAGCAAGCAGACCGCCGACGGCTTCTTCTCCGCGCTTTTCGACTTCTCCTTCTCCCAGTACATCACCCTGAAGTTCGCCCGCGTGATCTACCTGATCTCCGCAGTCTTCATCGGACTGTGCTGGGGTCTTCGGCCTTTTGGTGTCGCTGGCTACGTTTAGTGTTGGTTTTGGCACCGGCCTGCTCATGCTGATCGGCTTCCTTCTCTTCGGTACGCTTTTCGCGCTGTTCTCATTGATCAGCGCGCGCGTCACCCTCGAATTCATGGTCTCGGCGATCAAGACGGCGCAGAACACTTCCGAGATCGCAGCGGCGCAGCGTCGTTAGGGGTCGCTAGACCCCGCCCGGCAAACTGTGCAGAGTGAGGCCGCGCGCGGCGGCAGCCTCGCCGAAGCGCGCAACGAAATCGGCCGAGCGCTTACCGGAGGCGCAGTAGACCACGACCTCGCCCGCGCCGCGCAGCGTATCGAGCAGTGCGAGCGCGGCGTCCGGGTCTTCGCGCCACACCGAGGCCGGCAGGTGGAAGGACGCGTGCGGCAGGTCCTTGATCGCTTTTTCACCGAGTTCGCGCACGTCCAGCGCTGTGGCGTGACCATCCGCGACCTGCACGAGTAGGCGCGTTTTCTCGCCGTCTGGCGGCAGCATACACGGGGCAGCTTCGGCGACGAGTTCGGTGACCAGCTCGCGCTGCGGGTCGGCAGCGACCTCGAAGCGCCGGAGCGTCCCGGCGAGCGCCTCGTAGACATGGAGCACACCGACCTCGGCGTCCATGCCCGCGAGGTATTTCACGGCCTCCGTGGCCATCAGCCCGCCGACGACCGAGGTCGTCACCCCGAGCACGCCGGCGGTGGCGCAGTCCGGAGCGTCCTCGGGTGCCGGGTGGGTGGGGTAGAGGTCGCGTAGCCCGACCCCGCGTGCATCCGGTCCGGAGTACCACAGCGCGAGCTCGCCGTGGAAGCGCAGCACCGAGCCCCACACCAGGGGCGTGCCGGTGAGTTCTGCGGCGTCGCCGGCGAGGAATTTCGTGGTGAAGGTATCGGAGCCGTCGATGACCAGGTCGTGCTCGCGGAACAGCCCAGGTGCGTTGGAGGTGTCGAGGCGCTTGCGCAGCGGCACGATCGTGGCGTCTGCGCGGTGTCGGCGCAGCTGCTCGGCTGCCACCTCCACCTTGGGCCGGCCCACGTCGGAGGCGCTAAACAGAATCTGGCGGTGGATGTTGGTGTCATCCACCACGTCATCATCAATCACCGTGATCGTGCCGACACCTGTGGCCGCCAGCGCCTGCATCACCGGGCAGCCGAGCCCGCCCGCGCCGATGACAAGCACCCGCGCGCGGTTCAGCGCCTCTTGGCCCGCTAGCCCGAAGCCGGGCAGCAGCGTTTGGCGCGCGGTGCGCCGCAGCTCAGCGTGAGGCAGGCTCATAGGACTTCATCCGCCCAGCTCGCTAGGCCATCAAAGCTTGACGACGCCAACGCCCCTTCCGCATGCGTCCGCCGCGGAATCCGACCCGCATCCCGCGCGAGCCGGCCAGCCTCGACCGCGTGTCGCATCGCACGCGCCATCGCGACCGGGTCCTGGCAACGGTTGACCGCGCTGGCGAGCAGCACGCCGTCGCAGCCGAGTTCCATGGCCAAGGTGGCGTCGGAAGCGGTGCCGACGCCGGCGTCGAGAAGCACGGGCACCTGCGCACGCGCGCAGATCAGCTCGATGTTGTGCGGGTTCAAAATGCCAAGGCCGGTGCCGATCGGAGAGCCGAGCGGCATCACCGCATGCACCCCAACCTGCTCCAGGCGGGCGGCGACGACCGGGTCGTCGGAGGTGTAGGCAAGCACGACGAAGCCTTCGGCGACGAGGAGCTCGCAGGCGTCGACAAGCTCGACGACGTCCGGCAGCAGCGTGTGCTCGTCCGCGATGACCTCCACCTTGACCCAGTTCGTGCCGAGCGCCTCGCGCGCCAGTTGCGCGGTGAGCACCGCGTCGCGGGCGGTGCGGCAGCCCGCAGTATTCGGCAGGGGATCGATGCCGAGCCGGGTGAGCATCTCGAAGACGCTCTCGCCGCCATTGGTGCGGGCGGCATGCCGACGCATCGCCACGGTGGTCAGCTGCGTGCCGCTGGCCACCAGCGCGTCCTCGAGCAACTGCTGGCTGGTCGCCCCGCCGGTGCCCATGATCAGGTGGGAGTCGAATTTCTTGTCGGCGATGTTCAGCACGTCTAGCCTCCTTGGACGGCGGTGAGGATGTCGACGGTGTCGGCGTCGGCAAGCGAGCTGTCCCAGCGACTTGCGGGCACAACCTTGCCATTGACAGCGACGGCGACGCCTTCTGCGTGGCCGACGACCTCCTCGACCAGCGACCGCACAGTCGGCGCGGTGTCGAAGGTATGGGGCTTCTCGTTGATGATGATGCGCATGATGCTCCTTTACAGTTCGTGGCGGCCGGGGTCGCAGTCGGAAATATCGACGGTGGTTTCGCGGTCCAGCCCGAGGTCGGCGCCGACGCGCGCGCCGAGCGCTGCCAGCAGGATGCCGTGGCGGAAATAACCGGTGGAGACCACCAGGTTCTCGCCGCGCAGCCCCAGGTAGGGCAGGTCGTCGGGCGTGCCTGGGCGATTGCCGACGAGCGCCTCAACCAGCTCGCAGTCCTCGATGGCGGGGACGACGCGGATGGCGTCGCGAAGCAGCGTATACACGCCATCGACGGCGGGCCGCACGCGCGCGTCTTCGCGGCTGGTTGCGCCCACGGCGATGGTGCCGTCGGTGCGCGGGATGATGTAGACGGGGCGGTCCTCGACGAAGGCGCGCACGACCCGGCCGACCGGCATGCGGCCGGTAAGACGCAGCATGTCGCCGCGCACCGGTCGCAGGTTCAGCGGCAGACCGAGCGCGCTGGCACCGAGACCGTTGCACGCGTAGATGGTGTCGCCGCGCAGGCTGTCGGTGCTGGTTTCGACGCCCACGCAGGTTTCGCCCTCCCAGCGCAGTGCTGTGGCCTGCTCGCGAACCAGCGTCACGCCGCGCGATGCAAGCTCGCGCAGCAGAGCGGCGGCGAACATGCGCGGGTTGACCTGGTGGTCGCCGGGGATCTCCACCACGCTGGCCAGCTGGGGGCTTAGGCCCGGCTCCTGCGCCCGCGCCTGGCGCAGCGTGAGGCGGTCGACGTCCATGCCGTGGGCGTGCTGGTGCTCGGTGAGCTCGCGCAGGTGGGTAGCGTCGGCGCGGTCGGCGGCGACCACGAAGGTCGACTCGGTGCGGTACCCAACCTCGATGCCCGGCAGGTCTGCGATCAGCGAAGGATAGAGCGCCGCCGACTCCAACATCAGCGGATAGAGCGGCTCCTGGCGGTACTGCACTTCCGCGGCCGGGGCGAGCATGCCGCCGGCCACGTTGGTCGCGCCGCTTGCCGGGGCCGGGTCCACCAGCGCGATCCTGCGGGGATCCACCCCGCGGCGTGTGAGCTCGAACGCGGTGGTCAGGCCGATGATGCCGGCGCCGACGATGACGTGCTCGAAACTACTCACGACGCTTCCTCGAAATCCTTGACGATACCCGCCGCCATCGCGCGCGGGTCCTCAGCGTGCATGAAACCGCGGACCATCGCCACGCCGGCCACGCCCGTGGCGGCAAGCGCGGCGGCATCCGTGGCGTGTACGTCGCCGATCGCCACGACCGGTACCTGCGAGGCCTCGACCAGCGCCGGGTAGCCGTCGAGGCCAAGTGGGGCGCGGCCGGAGTCCTTCGTCGGGGTCGGGCGGAAGGGGCCCGCGCCGACGTAATCGATCACGTCGGCGTACGCGTTCGCCGCCTCCACCAGTGCGAGCGTGCCGGTGGTCAGTCCGAGGATCGCGTCCGGCCCGAGCAGTTCGCGCGCGGCGCGCGGGTCCATGTCGTCCTGGCCGATGTGCGCGCCGTGGATGTGGTGGGTGCGCATGAGGCGGGCGGCGAGGGGAACGTTGTCGTCGATAAGCACGCGCGTGCGCGGGTTCGCCGCGGCGACCGCATCGGCGACCTCGCACGCGAGACGCTCGAGGTCGGCTTTGGCGATCGGCTTGCTGCGCACCTGGATCACGCCCGCCCCGCCGGCCGCGGCTTCGGCGGAGACGCGCGCGACATCGGCGGTAGGCTGGCCCGTGACGAAATAGCAGCGTAGGTCGAGCGACTTAGGCATCGCGCACCACCCACGCGCGGTCGGCCTGGTCGAAGAAATCGCGCTCGTAGCGCGAGGCGACCGCACACGCGCGCACCGCCGCGTCCAGGGCGTCGGGGTTCGCCTCAAGGGTGGCCTCGCAGCGGTCGATCGCGCCGCGCACCGCCTCGTAGAAACCGTTGCCCGAGTAGGTGGCCAGCCAGTCGTGGTAGGGATGCGAGGCGTGGTTGTGCTCCGCGAGGCGCGCGCCGACCTCGTAGTAGAGCCAGTAGCAGGGCAGCACCGCCGCCTGCCCGATCGCCGCCGACTCGCCGAGGGCGGAGGCGAGCAGGAAATCGGTGTAGGCGCGTGTGACCGGCGACGGCAGCGTCTCGCGGCCAAGATCGGCGAGCCAGGTGCGTTGCATCTCTTGCTCGTCGGTGATCGCGGCGTCCGCATCCTTTGCCCACGCGCCGCCAAGCGCGTGCAGCGAGCGCGCGTACTTGGTCAGGTAGTAGGCGTCCTGCTCGAGGTAGAACATGAAGTCGGCGTGGTCGAGGGTGCCGTCGGCAAGCGTGCGGATGAACGGCAGCTCCATAATCGCGGTGAGGTACGGCGCCGAGGCGTCCCACAGCGCCTGGGTGTACGGGCCAGCAGGCGTGGCGAGTGGCGCGGTTGGTGGGGCGTCGATGCGCAGGAAGCGCTCGGGGTTGCAGTCGGCGGCGCGCTGCATGCGGCGGCCGACGTGCCCGTGGTCGACGGGGCCGCGGCCGTGTCCAACGGCGAGCGCGTCGGCGTGCGCAATCGCCTCGTACAGCCAGCGCGACGCCCACTCGGTCGCCGTCGGCGTATCGAAGCCGGCGCCCAGGCGCGTCGCCAGCGCCGAGGAAAAAGAGCAGCCCGTGCCGTGCGTGTTCTTCGTGTTCACGCGGCTCACCGACACGTGGTGCACGCGCTCGGCGGTCACCACGGCGTTGTCTGCGCGCGGGCCGGTGAGGTGCCCGCCCTTGACAATCACGGTTGTGTCCAGCTTTTTCGCCAGCCCCTGCGCCTGCGCGATCGCGGTGTCGAAGTCGGTGGCCGGGTCTTCGCCGGTGAGGACGGCGAGTTCGGGGAGGTTGGGCGTGATGATGTCGGCAAGCGAGGCGAGCTCGCGCAGCGCGACTTCCGCCTCGGGCGTCAGGAGCCTATCGCTTGACGACGCCACCATCACCGGATCCAACACCACCGCGGCCTCTCGTGCGTGTGTGGTGAGGAATTCGCGCACGACCTCGATGATTTCGGTGGTGCCGAGCATGCCGATCTTGATCGCGTCGATCGCCACATCATCGGTGACGGAGCGCAGCTGTGTGCGCAGAAAGTCGATCGGCGGGGTGAAAATCTCCTGCACACCGGTGGTGTTCTGGGCGACCAGCGAGGTCACTACGCTGTAGGAAAAGCCGCCGGCGGCCTGGATGGATTTGATATCGGCTTGGACGCCTGCGCCTCCGGTCGGGTCGGTGCCGGCAATCGTGAGGATGCGGGGCAGGGCAGGTGCATTCATGTGGGACATCCCTTCGCTAGGTTGAGCTAGAGCAGGTTCGACGGGTCTGATCTCAGCACCACTTCGGGGTGCACCCCGTGTCACATTGGTGACACTAGCACAGCGCGAATCCTGCCCTGCGCACGATCGCAGCGGCAAAAACCAGACCTATATTAGGCGTATGGATTGGGCTGCCGGTTCTCTTTTGAGCTGAAAGTGGAATGCTTCTCACAATCGCTTGTTTGTGCAGCGTGTGGGTGTTTATTGTGGGTGGCATGATACTCGTAGACGCATTAATCGCCGGCGAAGTACCAGTCCGACATGGCGGCTGAAGTTGAGCGTAAGGACGCCGCGCTGCGTGAGCGTCTGCTCGGCGAGGAGTGATTTAGTCTTCGCCTGCGCGCCACTGGCGCCACCGGCGAATCAGCCACCACAATGCTGCGACGAAGGCGGCAAGAACGAGGCCCGGCCAGATTGATGGCTCGGGCTTTGTGATGTTGATGGCGGCCTGTACGAAGGCGAGCAGGGTGAAGAACCCTACGAACCCAATGATTGTTTGCCAGAGCAGATCCTGGCGCTGTGAGGGCCGTTGCACTCGTTAGAGGCGGGGGCCGAAGTTCAGGCCCATGTGCGGGGCAGCGAAGTATAGCCACCCGGCCATCAGGGCCCCGAGTACTGCCAAGAGCCCAACCACAACTCCGGCGACCTCAAGCGCGTTTGCTTCTTCCTTGGTCACACCACCGTTTGCGGTGGTGTTGGTGGTGACGTTGGTGGTCACTGTCGTGCCGTTGTTATCGGCGTTGGTGTGCACCGTTGCGGTGGTTTCGGCGTGTGCCGTGCCAGTCATGCCGCTCAGTACCAGGGAGGATGCGAGTGCGGTTGCCGTCGCGATTCGGAGTGTGGTGTGGTGCATAGCTGCTCTTTCTAGGGGCGGGAAGTAATAAAGTGAATACAGCTTAATCTAGACATAAGAAAAAGTTAAGTCAGCCCTTCACGCCGCCGGCTGTGAGACCAGACACAATACGGCGCTGGAATACCAGCACCATGATGATCAGCGGAATCGTCACCAGCGAGCCCGCCGCCATAATCGCAGCGTACGGGTACTCGAAGGCGCTCGGCCCCGAGAATCGTGCAATTGCGACGGTGACAGGTTCAGTCGCCGTGGACGACAGCTGGCGCGCCAACATAAATTCATTCCAGGTGGTGATAAACGCCAGGATGGCCGTCGTGAAGATGGCCGGTGCTGCCAACGGCAGCAAGATGAGGCGAAATGCCTGGCCGCGGGAGGCGCCGTCGACACGCGCTGCTTCCTCGAGCTCCCAAGGAAGTTGCTGGAAGAACGACACCAGCGTGTAGATAGTCAGGGGGAGGGCGAATGAGATGTTCGGGATGATCATGGCACGGTATGTGCCGATCCACCCGAGGTCACCGAACAGCTGGAACAGGGGAGTGACAAGCGCAATGCCAGGGAACATCGAGGCCGCCAAAATGATGCCCGTGATGAATCCCTTGCCGCGGAAGTCCAGGCGAGCAAGCGCGTAGGCGGTGAACACGCCCACGGCGACCGCCAACGCCGTCGTCGCCAACGAGATAATCAGCGAGTTGAAAATCGCCCCGAGGAAGTCATTGCCGGCGTCCGTGGCCAGCGCGTCCCGGTAGTTCTCGAGGGTGACGTGCGTGGGCCACGGCGTGGTATCGAACGTGAACCGCTTGTCCCGCAGCGCCGTGATCACCATCCAATAAAACGGGGCGAGCCCCCAGAACATGATGAAGATGATGCCTGCGTAGTGGCCGAGTCGTTTCATCGCGCTGCCGCCTCCTTCTTCTCCTGCTTGCGCTTCGCGCGCCGGGCTTCACGCTGTTCGTTCGCGCCACCAACGTTCGCTCCGAGGAACCGCACCATGACGAACGCAACCGCGAAGATCAGCAGGAAGATGAGAGTCGACAGCGCCGAGGCCGAGTTGAAGTTGCCCTGACGCATATCCTCAACCACCAGCTGCGAAATTGTCGCGGTAGGGGAGTTCGAGGAGCCCGAAATCATGATGACCGGCAGGTCGTACATGCGCAGCGCGTCGAGCGTACGGAAGAGCACCGCCACCATGAGCGCTGGCCGCACCAACGGCAGGGTGATGCTGGTGAAAGTCTGCCATGCGGAGGCGCCGTCGACGCGCGCGGCCTCGTAGACATCCTTCGGAATCATCTGCAGGCCTGCGAGGATGAGCAGCGCCATAAACGGCGTGGTCTTCCACACGTCGGCGATGATCACCGCGAAGCGTGCCGCCCACGGGTCAGTTGTCCACGCCACGCTCGCGCCCAGCAGCGAGTTCACGATACCGCTCGGTGCGAACATGAACTGCCACAACTTCGCGGTCACCGCGGTTGGGATCGCCCAAGGGATGAGTACGGCCGCGCGGATCAGACCGCGGGCGCGCGACGGCCGGTTCATGATGATGGCCATCCCGATACCGAGCACTGTCTCCAAGGCGACGGTGACCACGGTGAAGAAGAGGGTCACCGACACTGCTGGCCAGAAGTCGGTCGCAAGCACGCCAGGAGGGCAGGCACCCACCACGCCCGACGGCGTCATACAGCGGTTCGACAGCCAGTACAAGTAATTATCGACGCCAGCAAAGCCACCATCGACGAACACTCCGGTAGAGGCGTCGAGGTGCCGGTTGGACTGGAATGAAAGCCATATTGCGCGGACGATCGGGTAGCCGATCACTACCGCCAACACCAGCAACGCGGGCGCGACGAGCGCTGCCGCCTTCGTGGTATCGCGAGGCTTGGATGGAGATGTGCTCATCGCGGGCCTTTGCAAAGTAGACGGGAAGATGGAGATATACGAACTATAACGCCCGCCCGAACACAGTCCGGGCGGGCGTTCTGCTCATACGACGTATCGTATTAGGAAGCCTGCTTGATAGCAGCTGCCATGTCGGCGGTGGCGTCATCGACGCTCTTACCGGCGGTCAGTGCTGCGTAGGCGTTGTCCTGGATAGCCTTCGAGATCGCAGGGTAGAACGGGGAAACCGGGCGAGGCTGCGCGTTCTCTAGCGAAACCTTCAGCGCTGGCAGGTATGGGTGCTTTGCAACCAGTTCGGCGTCGTCGTAGATCGATGCGAGCACTGGTGGGAAGGATGCTTCAGCGAACGAGAGCTGATTCTCTTCGTTGATGATGAACTCGATGAAGTCCTTCGCGGTCTGCTTGTGCTTGGAATTGACGTTGATGCCGTTGTTGTAGCCACCGAGGGTGGAAACACCCACGCCGTCCTTGCCAACCAGCGGCTGGACCTCAAAGTTCACGCCAGCTTCCTGGGCGTTGGTGTACATGTACGGCCAGTTGATCGCCAGGGCGGTGTTGCCCTCGGTGAACGCGAGGTTGGTTTCCTCCTCGGTTGCTGCCGTAGAGCTCTTGGCGATGACGCCGTCGTTGTACGCGTCAACGAGCGCCTGCAGTCCGGCCTTTGCGGCGTCGGACTCGACGGTTGGCTCGCCGGCGTCGTCAAGGACGCTGCCGCCCCAGCCGTTGATGAAGCCGAGCGTGTTCACGGTCAGGCCCTCGTACTGCTTGAGCTGGGTGGTCAGGCAGTCTCCCTCGACCTCCTTGCAGGCGGCAATGACGTCCTCGAAGGTGTCAGGCGCGCTTGGGACCTTGTCGACGTTGCGGAACAGTAGCTGGCCGTTCGTGTTCTGCGGCAGGGCGTAGAGCTTGCCGCCGTACGTTGCGGAGTCGACGGTGGACTGCAGCAAGCCGGAGGTGTCGATGGCGTAATCGCCCTCGAGCGGCTCGAGCCACTGGTTCGCTGCGAAGTCGGCCGTCCACACAACGTCGAGGGCCATCACGTCGTAGTCGGCGTTACCCGCCTGGAGAGACTGCACGAGCGTATCGCGCTGGTCGTCGGCCTCGCCGGCGAGCTCAGAGAGGGTGACCTGCTCATCTGGGTGAGCCTCGTTCCACTTCTCGATGATCGGCTTGAGCTTGTCCGTGTCATTGCGGCCCATGGCGAACGTGATCGGGCCGCGCTCTGCGCCGCCCTCGGAAGCGGAGGTGCCGGAGTCCTTGTTGGTGTCCGCTGCCTCGTTGTCAGAAGAGCAACCGGTCAGAGCTGCGCCAGCGAGCGCAATTGCACAGAGGGTTGCACCAGTCGTACGGAGTTTCATTCATCCGCCTTTCGTTGGGTCATGTGTGACTCGTGTGAATTCGGTGACTTCAATCTAGTGAAAAACTGGACCCGGGCGCGCAGAAATCTGCCGAATTACCTACGAACGGGGGAGAAAACGGGGTTAAATGTCCGGTTGTATGTGGTTTACGTGTTCCGCCTGGGCGATGGCGGCGATCCTGTCTCTACCAGGTGTTTCCGTTCCGCCTGTCACCACGACGACCGAACCGCCCCCAGCCAGCGGGGCAAGCACGCGCTGTTCGAATTCGTCGGCGCTGTCCCAACCGGCAATCAGCACCCGTTCGGGGGAGGCGGGCTGCTCAGCCCCCTGAGAAGTCGCTTGAGTCCACTGCGCGATGTCTGCAGTCTGTCCAAAGTACTGGTCGCCGTAGCTGCGCACCGTCGGACTGAAGTCCACGGTTCCAAGCGGCAGCGTGCCGCCTGATTCGACGACGCCGCGTCCGAAGGGGTCACTTGAGACAACGACGCACTCGTCCGCATCAGCCCAGGTGTCGACGCGCTCCGCCACGGTAAACACGAGCGGGACATCGTCGCCTGTGCTCGCGAAGATCGGGCGACGCCCAATGTTGTAGGCGCCAAGCGCGATCACCGCAGCCTGCCAGGACACCGGAAGGTCGATCACAATGGGGTCAGAGCCCTCGAGGTCGAACTCCTCGTCCAGCAAGTTGCCCACTTTGCTCAGCCAGTTGTCCAGAGTCAGCGCAGAAAATTCCATGCGGCTGCCCTGTGACTCGTCGTAGACGGTCAGGCGTGGTGTGGCGGGGTCTTCCTGCAATAAGCGTGCCAGCATACTCATGGCAGCCAAGCATAGGTGGCCAAGCATAGGTGGCCAAGCTAGTTCACGCAGCGAGGCCCTTGGCCGCCAGCGTCGATCTCCGGGCCCAGACTCATGCCGCTGATATCGTCGCCAGGTGTGCCGACGGGCACATGCTGTTGGGCATCTTCCGGATCGACCTTCGCAGGCCCGTTGTAGTCTTCCGCGACAACCGCGATGATGCTGCCCGGTTCGAGAGCATTGTTCGCCGTGACTGGTACGCCGCCAAGCATCTCGGCGAGCTTGCGCGCGCGTGGGTCTTCGGGGTCGGCGGCGACCACCTGGGATTCCCAGTAGATGCCGTCCATTGCGTTGGATACATCGGAGACCGTAATGCCTGCGTCGGCCAACCACTCGCCGGTGGCGCGGGCTTGGCCCGGAACGGAGCCCGCGTTGAGGACGGAGACCTGCGCACCTGCGAAGTCTTCGGCCTGCTGGGGAGCTTGCTCCGGTTGGCTGTCTTCGGGGACCTGTTCCTTGGCTGCGGACTCCATGAAGCTGTGGACCTCGTTGATGTCCACGGTCACAATAGATTCGCCGAAGTCGCCGACGCCGTTGACCGAGGTCACAGGGATGGTGGTGAAGGTGACGTTGCCGCCCGCCAGGCCGGACATCTGCTGGGCAAAACGCATCACGTCGAGGCTCTGGTCAAGAGTGACCGAGCGCTCCGCCGCGGTTGCCAAGTCGCGCAGTTTCGCTGGGCTTGTCAGCGTGCCTGCGGAGAGCACCTTCTGTACCAACGACGCCATGTATGCCTGCTGGCGCACGATGCGGTCGAGGTCGCCGCGCGGCAGGTCGTGGCGCTGCCGCACGAAGGACAGCGCCTGGGCGCCGTCGAGCGTTTGTTGCCCGGCAGGGAAGTGTGCGCCGGAGAGTGGCTCGTCGACCGCGGCGTTGAGGCAGACGTCCACCCCGCCAACCGCGTCCGTAAGAAGGACGAAGCCGAGCAGGCCTACCTGCGCGTAGTGGTCTACTTCCACGCCGGTGAGGTCATTGATGGCGTCGATAAGCCCGAGCTGGCCTGCGCGTGCAACCTCTTGCTCGAGTGCCGGGCCCTCTGGCTTGCCCGCGGCGATGAGCTCCTCGCGTTTGGCGGCGGCGTGCGCACCGTAGACACCATTGATCTTCATGTTTCCGTAGTCGTCGGTGTGTACGTACGTATCGCGCGGGATGGAGACTGCCGTGGCCCGCGAACCGTCGTCGGGCACACGGATAATCATGATGGTGTCCGTGTTGATCTCACCGTCGGCGATACCTGCGTTGAGGTGCGCCAACTCAGACTCGCTTAACGGATTTCCTTGGGCGTCGGTGCGGGAGTCCGAACCGACCAGCAGGATGTCCATCGCGCCGTCGATCTGGTCCTTGTCGCTCTGCCCACGTCCCGCGTTAATCCGCAGCTCAGAGGCGCTGAGCTGATTGCTGACCCGGCCGACAGTGAAGTAGCCGACGGCCGACACCGTCAACGCAACGGCAGACAGCACCGCAAGGGTTGTCTTCACAACCGGGTGCCCCAACTGCGAGATGTCACGCATCTGCGATGGGGCGGGCTGGATGTCGCGCGCAGGCCTCAAGGAGTCAGTCACAGGGCGCAATTATACAGGGTGCGAAAACAACAAAAGACACGTGCGTGGGCGAGTTCAAGATGCTTCTCACACTTTTGGATGGGTAAGCTGATTCGCATTGTGTACATGAAGGCTGGCCGAGAGGACCGATAGGAGGGGCAGGCAGCTATGACAGCTCCACTCGCCGTGGTGGCGGTGACGTACTCGCCAGGCAAGCACTTGGCGCAGCTCATCGCTTCGCTTGACGACGCCACCGAGGGTCAAACACTGCTTATCTGTGCAGATAACGGCTCTACCGACGGTGCCCCGGAGGCTGCCGCACGTGAACACGACAACGTCGAACTGCTGCGCACCCGCGGCAACATCGGGTACGGCGCTGCGATCAACGCCGCGGTCCGGGAGTTGCGGACACGCCGCGAGCGGGGAGAGATCAACGGTGACTACTTCTTGATCTCCAACCCGGACGTGGTGTTCCAGCCGGGGAGCGTGGACACGCTGCGCGCCTGCATGGACGCGCTACCGGAGGCGGGCGCCGTAGGGCCGCGCATTGAGGACTGCGAGGGCAACCTGTACCCGAGTGCGCGAGAGGTGCCGGGCATCATTACCGGCGTGGGGCACGCCTTGTTATATGAGGTGTGGCCGTCCAACCCATTTTCTGCCTCGTACAAGGCGGAGCAACACATGGATCACCAGCGCAGTGCGGGCTGGCTCTCCGGGGCGTGCCTGCTCGTGCGGTGGGACGCCTTCGACGTCATTGGCGGGTTCGACGAGCGCTACTTCATGTACCTCGAGGACGTTGACTTCGGAGACCGCTTGCGCCGCGCCGGATGGGAGAACGTGTACTGCCCTTCCTCGGTCATCGTGCATGACCAGGGCCATGTTGCTAGCAAGTTCCAGCGAGTCACGGTGCCGGCGCACCACACTTCCGCATATCGTTTCCAGTCTGACCGTCACCCGCACTGGTGGCAGGCCCCGCTGCGCGCGCTGCTGTGGGTCGGTTTGAAAGTGCGGGCGGCACTGTTTGTTTCGCGCAGTAAATAAGAAGAACGCTTTGAAAGGATTCCACGTGAATGCATCCCGCACCGTGACCCCGGAGAATACCGACGCGGTCATTTTGGTTGGTGGTCGCGGCACGCGCCTGCGTCCGTTGACGGTGAGTACCCCGAAGCCGATGTTGCCGACCGCAGGGCACCCGTTCCTCTCGCACCTGCTTGCGCGGATCCGCCAGGCGGGCATGCGCCACGTGGTGCTGGGGACGTCGTACCGCGCTGAGGTGTTCGAGGAGTACTTCGGCGACGGCTCCGACTTCGGTCTTGAGATTGAGTACGTTGTCGAGGAAGAGGCGCTGGGCACCGGCGGCGCCATCCGAAACGTCGCCGACAAGCTGCGCTTCGACAACGCGATGGTGTTCAACGGGGACGTGCTGTCCGGTGCTGACCTGAGCAAGATTTTGAACTACCACGCGGAGAAGGACGCCGACGCGACCTTGCACCTGGTCCGCGTACCCGATCCTCGCGCGTTCGGTTCCGTCCCAACCGACGAGGACGGCAATGTGCTTGCGTTCTTGGAGAAGACGGAGGATCCGCCGACAGATCAGATTAACGCTGGGTGCTACGTGTTCCGTCGCGAAGTCATCGAGCAGATCCCGGCTGGTCGCGTGGTCTCTGTCGAGCGCGAGACGTTCCCTGGTTTGCTCGAATCGGGCGCGAAGATGGTCGGCTACGTGGATACCTCGTACTGGAGGGACATGGGTAGGCCGTCGGATTTCGTGCAGGGCTCCTCGGACGTGGTGCGCGGTATTGCGTACTCGCCGCTGCTGGAGGGCCAGACCGGTGAGGCGCTTATCGACGAATCCGCTGGCGTCGCGGGTGGTGTCATCTTGATGGGCGGCACCGCGGTTGGACGCGGCACGGAGATCGGCGCCGGGTGCCGCGTGGATGACAGCGTCATCTTCGATGGGGTCACCATTGAGCCCGGTGCCGTGATCCGCGATTCCATCATCGCCTCGGGTGCCACGATTGGCGCGAACTCGCGTATCGACGGCTGCGTGATCGGAGAGGGCGCACAGATTGGGGCGCGCTGCGAGCTGCAGGGCGGCATGCGAGTGTGGCCTGGTGTGACGATTCCGGATTCGGGAGTGCGCTTTTCCCCAGATGCGTAAGCGACACGCCGTATGGCTGGAATTTCTGGCTGGTTAGTAAGGGGTAGCCAATTCGCCTACCACATGTAGTACCCCCGTGCTGCACCCCCGTTTCTAGCCCTCTGTGACTATTGTGACTCGTGTGACTGATGGCGTGCAATTCTTGCGGGAAAGGTCAAGGTTTCACCCCGATAGCTTGCACCTATTTAGTGGTTCGGTGTGTAATCGCATGAGTGCAAGGGTCACTCGTCGCACCCCTCGAGCGGGTAGACGACGCAGCTGGCCGAAACGAAGAACGACGGAGAAAGGGGACGGCGTGGAAGACATGGCGAATGGTGCTGACATCCGTGGCGTAGCCGCGGTCGGCATGAGCTTCGATGAGCTGTTCGGTGCCGTCGAGCAGGAATGGCAAGATCAAGCGCTGTGTGCTCAAACCGATCCCGAGGCGTTCTTTCCGGAAAAGGGTGGCTCGACTCGCGAGGCAAAGCGAATTTGCAAAGCGTGCGCCGTGCGCGATGAGTGCCTCGAGTTTGCGCTCGAGCACGACGAGCGCTTTGGCATCTGGGGTGGCCTCTCGGACCGTGAGCGCCGCCGCTTGAAGAAGCAGATCGGCTAAACGCCTGCACTACCAGGGAAAATCTGAATCGATATCCCGCGGGTCCAGGTTGATATACGAAGCAACAAGGGCGGTCAGTACCCAATGAATGAGGGCTGACCGCTCTTCTGCTGTCTCAGTGCGCTGCTCAATCGGGCGGCGAAACAGCACAAAGCGCGCCCGGGTGGGCACCCCGTAACGGTCCACGCCCGCCTGCAAGATTCGGCCGAGTGGGACGGGACCGTCGGCAACAATCTCATCGCTGAAGCGCGCGACGTCGGGGCTCAGGCGCATCCGGGGGATCGTATCGACGGCCAAGTCCACCGTTGCCAGCTGCTCAAAGTACGCGTTGTGCAGCGGTGCGTACGTGTCCAGTACTAGCTGATCGAACTGTGCGGAGCGGGTCCGATAACGCGGAACCCCAACGGGCAGCAACGGGCCGCGGGCCCCACGACCGTGGCGGTCCCGCGCGGTCCGAAGGTGGTGAGTTGGCGCGTTCATGCACCCAGATTCTAGAGATGTTGCCGCTGCACCGGGCATGGCGCGCCGGGGCCGTACTACCAAAATCTCAAGTTGGGGTTTAGGCTTAGACGGCGTGAGTACTTTCCGTCGGTGTTGTCGTCCTGGTTGTGGCAGGCCTGCTGTGGCCACGCTGATTTATGCCTACTCGGAATCGACAGCAGTAATCAGCCCGCTCTCGCCGAACCCCGAACCCCATGCGTGGGACCTTTGTGAGCGCCACTCGGCGCACATCACGGCCCCCGTTGGTTGGGAGCTCGTGCGAGTAGAGGCCGTCGATATCTTTGACGACGAAGCCCACGCCCTCGAGGACGAGGAGCTCACGGCGCTGGCGCAGGCCGTCCGGGAGGCTGGCCGTGTGACCACGGGGCTGGTGGACAACGGCGGAGATCCAATCGAGTACGAGGCCACCAAGGACTTTAACGACCCGTCGACTTCGAACCACCCGGTGCACCGCACGAAGCGGATCGAGGAGCACCTCGCCGCGGAGAAAGATGCGCGGCGTTCCCACCTCCACGTGGTCCCTGACCCAGCCGAAGCCGCTGAAGACGCCGAAGATACCGGCGAGGAGCACAGCAACTAAGATTGCCTGTATGGCTATTGAGCACACCTATGAGTCCTTGAAGGACCTTATTAAGGCGTATGACATTCGCGGCGTTGTTGGCTCCACCATTGATGCAGACACAGTCCGCACAGTAGGCGCAGCATTCGCCCACATTCTTTACAGCGAGGGCGAGCGAACTATCGCCGTCGGACACGACATGCGGCCATCCTCGCCGGAGCTTTCCGCCGCGTTCGCAGAGGGTGCGACCTCGCAGGGGCTGCACGTTCTTGACCTCGGACTGACCTCGACCGACGAGCTCTACTACGCAGCAGGCACCTTCGAGTGTGCCGGCGCGATGTTTACCGCCTCCCATAACCCTGCCCAGTACAACGGAATCAAGCTGTGCCGCGCGGGCGCTACGCCGGTCAGTACTGATACGGGCCTGTCCGAGATCAGCCGCATGCTCATCGAGGGGGTTCCGGCGTTTGAGGGCGAAGCTGGGAGCGTCGAGAAGCGGGATGTGCTCGACTCCTATGCGCGTTTCCTCCGGCAGCTTGTGCCGCTGCCGCAGGGCAAGGCGTTAAAGGTCGCAGTCGATGCTGCGAACGGCATGGCCGGGCTGACTGTCCCGGCGGTGCTCGGAGACCTGGATATTCGGTCGCTCTACTTCGAGCTCGATGGCACGTTCCCGAACCACGAGGCTAACCCGCTCGACCCGAAGAACCTTGTGGATCTACAGCGATTCGTTGTCGAAGAGAAGGCGGACATTGGCCTGGCATTCGACGGTGACGCGGACCGCTGCTTCGTCGTGGACGAGCGCGGGGAGGCGGTATCTCCATCGGCGATTACGGCGCTGGTGGCTACTCGCACGCTCGCGACGCACCCGGGCGCGACCATTATCCACAACCTGATCACCTCGCGTGCAGTGCCGGAAATTATCCGTGAGCAGGGCGGAAACCCCGTGCGCACCCGAGTGGGGCACTCGTACATCAAGGCTGAGATGGCGCGGACAGGTGCCATGTTCGGTGGGGAGCACTCCGCGCACTACTACTTCACGGAATTCTTCAACGCGGACTCTGGCCTGGTCGCGGCGCTGCATGTGCTCGCGGCATTGGCGGAGCAGGACAAGCCGTTGAGTGAGATGATGGCCCAGTACGAACGCTACGAGGCGTCCGGGGAAATCAACTCCACCGTCGATGACCAAGAGGCTGCCACCGGGCGTGTTCTTGAGGCACTTGGTGACCGCGTCGCGGACATCGACCGTCTTGACGGGGTTACGGTCACACTTCGCGACGAAGACAGTGCCCCCGGACCGGTCTGGCTGAACCTGCGTGCGTCGAACACGGAGCCACTGCTGCGACTCAACGTCGAGGCCCCAACGAAGGCGAAGGTCGACGAGATTGTGCGGGAAGTCTTGGCTGTGATTCGCCAATAGTGCAGGTGGTCTTCGTCGCTGTTCCGTGAAACGGCGCCTCGCTGGTATCCTGGAACGCTGTTGTTTCAACCGTTTCAATGCCGACGGAACTGACGGAACTGACGGAACTTGCGAAGGAGACACTTATGGAGCACCTACAGGGGGCTCTGCGGAACTACCCGTGGGGGTCGCACACGTTGCTTGCACAGCTGCGTGGCACCCAGGTGCCCAGCGAGGCGCCGGAGGCTGAGCTCTGGTTCGGCGCCCATAGTGCCGCACCTTCCCAAGTCGCAGGCCGGGGCCTCGACGCCGTGATTGCCGCCGACCCCGAAGGCACGCTGGGCAAGCGCGTCGCGGACCGTTATGGCTCGCATTTGCCGTTCCTGCTGAAGCTACTCGCCGCCGATGAGCCGCTGAGTATCCAGGCGCACCCGTCGCGCTCGCAGGCGAAGGCGGGGTTCGCGCGCGAGGAAGAAGAAGGCATCCGCCTGGACGATCCGACGCGTAACTACAAGGACCCGAACCCGAAGCCCGAGCTCATCGTGGCGCTCACCCCGTTCGAGGCCCTCGCCGGTTTCCGCCCGCTTGCGCAGACTCGTGAGTTCTTCGCCGCGCTCAACTGCGAGGAGCTTGACCACTACGCCTCGCTTCTCGACGCCACTTCGGAGGAAGCCGGACTCCGTGCGGTATTCACGACGTTCATCTCCCTGCCCGAGGACGTGCGTAAGGCTCTGATTGACGCTATCGTTCCGGCCGCCGAGCGCGTCGCGGATGACGCCGGAGCTGGCACGGCGGGTTCGCTGGCTGCGATGTTCCTGCGGGTCCACGATAAGTACCCGAACGACGTCGGTGTCCTCGCAGCACTCCTGCTGAACTATGTACAGATGCGTCCGGGGGAGGCGCTCTTCCTGCAAGCCGGGCAGTTGCACGCGTACCTGTCCGGGCTCGGCGTGGAGATCATGGCGAACTCGGACAACGTGCTTCGAGGTGGACTGACGTCGAAGCACGTGGACGTGCCTGAGCTGGTCAAGGTGCTGGACTTCTCCACGTTGGAGGACCCGTTCGCGAACACCACCGAGCGCGACAACGAAGTGAGTTTCCATCTGCCGGTGGATGACTTCATTATGAGTGCCCACCGTATCGACGCCGAGCATCCGCTGCTCGTGGACACCGACGGCCCCGCCATCGTCCTGTGTACCGAGGGAACGGTGCGCGCGGGCGACTTTGCGCTGAAGCCTGGTCAGGCGGCGTGGATCTCAGCCTCCGACCCGGCTGTGACCTTCGAGGTTGCGGAGGGTACCTCCGCGCAGTGCTTCTACGCGCGGGTCTAGGCAGGTCCCTGCCCGTCAGTTGCGGCTGGGGGTACTGCGCCTTCTTGGGAGGCTGGCTCTTTGGAAGTAGTTGATGCGTCTTCCTGTGAGGCTTGAGCCGACTCTTCGCTCGTTGGTGTTGGTGTGTTAACTGGCAGCGATGTCGTCGCTGCGGCGCCGGGGTGTAGCGCTGACGTCGTGGGGGTGGGAAGCTCCTGCGTCGGCTCAGATGGCAGCACCGTCGGGGATGACGGCTGCGTCGAGCCAATGGTGGTTGGCGTCGAAATTGTGGTTGGCGCCTGCTGCGTCGCCCGTGGCCGCGAGGTGCTCGACGTGGTACTTGGAACGTTCGGTGCGTCCGGCGTGTCGGGGCGAGGGGAGCGCTGCTTCGGGCGCTGCGGCTCTGCTGTTGGGGCGGGACCAGCTGGGCGCGACGCAGGCGCGGCCGGGGCCACGTTCGACGGGCGGTACTGCTTCGTCGGCTCCGTTACGGCTGGCGCACCGGAAAACGCGTGCGCAGGGGCCAGCGGGTCCGCGGATAGGTTGTAGGCAGACGGCGCAGTCGTGGCAATGTACGCATCGGCGGTGTGCGACGCTGCGGAGTCGCCCCGGGAAGAGCGTGCAGAGCTCGAAGGGGTCGTCGATAAGGAAGAAGCAGACGTGGTGGAGGTTGTCTCAATGAAGCCTGCTTGTGTGGTGGCGTTCGAGCGCCCCGGCGAGGACGCGTTCCAGACCACGACTCCCACTGCGATGGCAACGCAGATGCCGAGCGCCATGAACGTGGCGACTCTCCTTTGCGTCTGATTCATACGTTGCCCTTCGCCGCAGAATTTCCAGAATTACAAAACGATAACAATTTCGTTGCTTGAAATGTTTATAGCACGGAAGTCGGACATTGAAAAGAGTGTGTCCACGCGGTTATCAGGTGGGAAGCAGGGGAGTTCGCAATGCGTGCCGTGCCGTGTAGATTGCAGGGTATATACAGCCCCCACCTGAAAGGAAACACTGATGAGCAGCTGGGACCAGAAGATTTTCTCCAACGACGACAACATTGATTTTCTCGACGAGATCGCGGATTTGGACGAAGAAGACATTCTGGAAGCTGTCCGTGATGCCGTCTTGCTGGCCGCTGACCAGGACAGCGCCTCAGATGAAGAACGCACCAACGGGCTCGCTGCGGCGACCATCACCGCGATCTGGGCCGGCGCGCCGTTTTCCGCCGGTGAGATCGCGGAGCGTTTCCCCTTCATCCGCGGCAACAGCGGTGAGCTCGACGAGCAGCTCATCGAGAGCGCAGCCGAGCTCCTTGAGGCTGTTGGCGATGAAGAGGACGAGGACGTCGAACAGTTCTTGGAAGCGCTCGCGTAAGAGGGCCGTTGGGAGGTCTGTGGCATGATCATCGCCATCGAAGGCATTGATGGGGCGGGGAAGAACACCATCGTGAAGCGCATTGTGGAGGAATACGGCGCGGACACGCTGTCCTTCCCACGCTACGAGGACTCGCTGCACGCGCAGCTGGCGCAGGACGCCTTGTACGGCAAGATGGGTGACCTGGTGGATTCCGCTTACGGGATGGCGACGATGTTCGCGCTCGACCGTTTTGGTGCCAAGGCGCAGCTTGAGCAGTACCAGGACACACAAGATCGGATCTTGTTGCTTGACCGCTACGTTGCCTCCAACGCCGCCTACACGGCGGCGCGCACCGGGGATGATGCCGCGGCGGAGTGGGTTGCTGAGCTCGAGTTCGGAAAGCTTGGGCTGCCGAAGCCCGACCTGCAGGTGCTCGTCGCTACCTCCCCGAGCGTTGCGCGGGAGCGCGCGCAGCGCAGAGAAGCTCAGGACGCGACGCGCACCCGCGACCACTACGAGCGCGACGGCGGGCTGCAGGACGCGACGTTTGCCCAGTACAACCGCCTCGCGGAGACTGACTGGGCGAGTCGGTGGATTTCCACGTCGGATGCCACGGCTATTATCCAAGCAATACAAAACGCGCGTTAAGAGGAGCTGCCAATGTCCATGTCGAAAATCCTGGTCGTTGACGACGACCCAGCTATCAACGAGATGCTCACCATCGTGCTGGAGGCCGAAGGCTTTGACTCCCGCCCCGTCACCGATGGCGCCGAAGCCGTCCAGGCCTTCCATGAGTACGAGCCCGACCTGATCCTGCTGGATCTTATGCTTCCGGGAATGAACGGTATCGACATTTGCAAAGCGATTCGCCGCGAATCCTCCGTACCGATCGTCATGCTCACCGCGAAGACGGACACCGTCGACGTGGTGCTCGGCCTCGAGTCCGGCGCGGACGACTACATCACGAAGCCCTTCAAACCGAAGGAGCTCGTCGCCCGCATTCGGGCCCGGCTGCGTAGGACGGATGAGGAGCCAGGCGACGTCATCGAGATTGCTGATTTAGTAATCGACGTCCCCCAGCACATGGTGACCCGCAACGGCGAAGAGATCGCGCTGACCCCGCTTGAGTTTGACCTCCTGCTGGAGATGGCGAAGAAGCCGAACCAGGTGCACTCCCGCGACGAGCTACTGGAATCGGTGTGGGGCTACCGCAACAACTCCGATACCCGCCTGGTCAACGTGCATGTGCAGCGCCTGCGCTCCAAGATTGAGCACGACCCGGAACACCCGGAGATCATCCAGACCGTGCGTGGTGTGGGCTACAAGTCCGTGAAGTAAGAGTGGGAGGTGGCGCTCCTGTTCGCCGTACTGAAACGTAGCAGGGACCGGATCGTAGAGGCGTGGCGCACTTCGCTGCAGGTGCGCTTCGTCGGCACGGTGTTGATTGTTTCCGCCGTGGTGATGATGGTGCTCGGGTTCGCACTGGCGTCGGTAGTGAGCCAGCGTATCGCTGCATCCAAGATTGAGGCGGCGAGCGCGGAGATTGACCGTGCGCGTGTGACCGTCGAGGAGCAGATTAATAACTCGGGGTCCGCGACCTCACTGCAGAGCCGCTTGAATTCGGCGCGCGCCGGGCTGACGCAGCGTGCGCAGCAAAACTCGGAGGCGTCTGCTGTGTATGAGCCTGTGCTGGTGGTAAAGAACCCGAACGGGGTTGTTACGTCCTCGCCGGAGTCGTACCAGATCCCTGACAAGCTGGAGGAATACGTCGCTGAGGGCAATATCGCCTACCAGTTTTCCTCGGTGCAGCGCGGCGACCACTCGTCGTACAATGCCCTGATTATTGGCACCCCGACGACTTCGGATGTGCCGCACCTGCAGCTCTACCTTGTGATGAACATGGACAATGAGGCCTCGACGCTTGCGCTGATGCGGGGCATCTTAGCGACGGCCACGGTGATCGTCAGCGTCCTGCTGGTGGGCATTGCGTGGCTGGCGTCGCAACAGATTGTTGCACCGGTGCGCTCGGCGTCGCGTACTGCGCGCCGGTTTGCTGAAGGCCACTTGCGTGAGCGCATGCCTGTCGACGGCGAGGACGAGATGGCGGTGCTGGCGCTGTCCTTCAACAACATGGCGGACAAGCTGTCGCAGCAGATTGATCACCTTGAGCGCTACGGCGACCTGCAGCGTCAGTTCACGTCCGACGTGTCCCACGAGCTGCGTACGCCGCTGACCACGGTGCGGATGGCGGCGGATATGATCGCCGCCGACGAGGACTCCCTGGAGCCTGGTACCCGCCGCGCTTCCCAGCTGATGACTCGCGAGCTGGACCGCTTCGAGGCCCTGCTCAATGACCTGTTGGAGATTTCCCGCCACGACGCCGGTGTCGCCGACTTGTCCGTCACCCAGATGGATATGAAGTCGCCGATCATGTCGGCGTGGCAGCAGACGCAGCACCTCGCGGACGAGCTCGGCGTGGAAGTTTCCTTCGATATGCCGGAGGAACCAGTGATGATGCTGGGCGAGTCCTGCCGGATCGAGCGCATCGTGCGTAACCTCATTGCGAACGCGATTGACCACTCGGAGGGCAGGCCGGTTACCGTGACACTGCGCGCCAACGAGAGTGCCGTCGCGGTGACGGTCAGGGACCACGGCATCGGGCTCAAGCCTGGGCAGGAGGAACTGGTGTTCAACCGTTTCTGGCGCGCCGACAAGTCCCGCAAGCGCCACTCTGGTGGCACCGGTCTTGGCCTGGCCATTGCCCGCGAGGACGCGCAGCTGCATCACGGCACGCTGGAAGCCGTCGGGGAAGAGGGCGTCGGTGCGCTGTTCCGTCTGGTCCTGCCGCTGGATCCGGAGGCAGGCTTTTCGACGTCCCCTCTGCCCCTCGAGCTGGAACCCGGGGCGGACGCGGACAGCGTCGAAGTGGACGTCGAAACGCAGGACGAGGAAAGGCAGCCAGATGAAGTGCATGAAGCGTAGGTACCTTGCTATAGCGATGAGCACGACGCTGCTCTTGGGCGGGTGCGCGACGCTGCCGTCGAATACTGACCCGCATGTGCTCCGGCCCTACCAGGAGGAAGCGCCGGAGTCGGAGATTATCGGCCCGATCAAGGACCGCGAGCCGGACCTTTTGCTGCGTGACTTCTACGCGGCCTCCGCGATCCCAACCGGCGACTACGAAGCGGCGCGCGCCTTCCTCACTGAGGCCGCGAAGCCCACGTGGAGCGCCAACGAGCAGACGCTCATCGTCGACCGGATCGGGTTGAATACGGTGTCCGGCAGCTCGGGGAGCAAGCGCAGTTTTGCGGTGCATGGCAACGTGGTCGGCGCGCTCGGCAGTGGTGGCGTGTTCACCCCGGAGCGAGGCACCTACGAGGCCACGCTGGAGCTCGAGCAGGTCGACGGCCAGTGGCGCATTTCCTCGTTGCCACCCGGCGTGGTCATGGAGCGCACCGAACTGCGCAACCAATACCAGCCTTACAACCTGTACTTCTTTGATCCGACCGGCAAGGAGCTGGTCACCGACCGGCGCTGGGTCTACGCGCCGCGCGATTTCCTACCCAGCACGCTGATCTCGCTGCTGCTCGAAGGGCCGGCTAGCCGCTTGCGCCCCGCGATCATGGGGACGATACCGTCGACGGTGCGCTACACCGGTTTCGAGGGCGGTGCCTACCACTTCGCGGGCCTCGGCAATATGGACGAGGCCGCGCGCAGCCGCTTCGCCGCACAGGTGGTGTGGACGCTCGCCTCCGCAGGCGTGACCGGCCCGTTTTCGCTCCTCGCCGACGGCGAGCCGCTCATCACTGGCGCCCGCGAACTGACCACCGACGACTTCATCGACGTCAGCCCCGTCGTCGAGCAAGTCGGAGAGAGCACCCTGTACTCGCTCGCCGACGGCCACGTTTCCCAAATCACTGGCGGCGGCCCGCAGCCCGTTGCCGGCGTGCTGGGCAACACGCACAGCGTGGTCACCGCCGACATTTCCGGTGAGGGGCAGTGGGCCGCGGTGTTCAACGTCGGCGACGGCCCCGAAGGCGCCGAGCTGCGCCTCGGGCAGCTCACCGGCGGCAGCGTGGACGTGGTGAAGGCAGAGACCTTCTCGCGCCCATCGTTCGAGCCAAACAGCAAGGCGGTGTGGACCGTTTCGGACGGCAAGCACATCCTGCGCTCCACGCAATCCTCGGCGACAGGGGAGGTCACCACCGAGGAAGTGCACGTTGATCTTCCCGAAGATGTCGACGGCAACATTTCCGTGCTGCGTCTTTCCCGATCGGGCTCGCGCGTCGTCATGGTGATTGACGGCCGCCTGTACACCGGCATCATCGAGCAGCGCGCCGCAGGCGCCGGCGCAATTGTCAACGTTCTCGAGTACAGCTACGAGCTCGGTGGCAGCGTGGTCTCCGCGGACTGGCATCCCGACGGCTCGCTCATCGTTGGCACCTCGAACCCGGCGTCGCCCGTGATGCGTGTGGAGCAGGACGGATCCTCGACCACCGCGCTGTCGCTCGGGAACATCTCCGCGCCGGTGGTGGCCGTGGCGGCGTCGCCAAACATGCTGTACGCGACCGACGCAAACGCCATTTTGCAAATGCCCGTCAGTGGTGCTGACACCCCGATCTGGCGCGAGGTGCCTGGCCTGCAGGGTGTGCGCTCACTGCCGATCATCGCGAGGTAGGCGGCGTGACGCTCGCAGAGGTTGGTGAACTCTTCCTACCGCGCCACTGCGCTGGGTGCGGCACCCCAGGCTCCGTGTTGTGCCCAGCCTGCCGCACTGAACTGTCGGCACTGCCGCGCCGGGTGTCGCCGCAGCACTTGCCGCACGTGCCGGTGTTCGCGCTCGGGCCGTACGGCGGCGCGCACCGTGGGGTAGTGCTCGCGATGAAGGAGCGCAGGAATTTGGCTGTGCGCAAGCATGTCGGGGCGGTGCTGGACGCGGCGCTGACCTTTCTTGAGGTTCGCGGTGAGATTCACCCGGACGCGCTGCTGGTCCCTGCGCCGACGCGCGCGGCCTCGGCAAGGGAGCGCGGCGGGGACCCGGTGAGCGTGATCTGTAAGCGTTCGGGGCGCAAGGTGGTGGACGTGTTGGAGCTCGCGGAATCAACGACTGACCAGTCGGAGTTGGACGCGGCGCACCGCCGGTCCAACTTGGCCGGCGCGGTGCGGATGCGCCGCGGGTGGGAGGCGCTGCACACGGGCACCGGCGCTGGCCCCGTCATTGTTGTCGACGATGTCGTGACCACCGGCGCCACGCTTCAGACCAGCGTAGAAGTGCTGCTCGCGCACGGGTTTGACGTGGTCAGCTGCGTTGCCGTGTGCGCCGCCTAGCCGCGCAGCACGCATGGTGTTCGCTGGTAGCAAACTGGCAGGGAGTTTTACACAGATACGTAGCCATTGGTTATTACCAGTTGTATAGTGGTGATAGACCCAGTTCCAACAACGCTAGGGAGGAAGCAGATGACTTCTGCAGAGCACACCGACGGATTCGCACCAGCAGCCCAGGTTACGATTACTGGCCGTAACGTCGAGGTCCCAGAGCATTTCCAAGAGCGCGTCAACACCAAGCTCGCCAAGATTGAGAAGCTTGATCCAACGTTGACGTTCTTCCATGTTGAGCTGCAGCACGAGCCGAACCCTCGTCGTGAGGCACAGGCACAGCGCGTGCAGATTACTGCGACCGGCAAGGGCCACCTGGCACGTGCGGAAGCCAAGGAAGACAGCTTCTACGCAGCGCTTGAGTCCGCGCTGGGTAAGCTGGAGCGCTCCTTGCGTAAGGTGAAGGTCCGCCGCGAGATTGCTCGTTCCGGCCACCGCGCACCGAAGTCCACCGGCGAAATCGCAGCTGAGCTTGCGCACGAGGCAGAGGATGCTCGCGCAAAGCAAGCGGAGGGCCAGTACGACACTGACCCGTACGCTGGCACCTTTGAGGATGCCCCGCTCGGCCAGGTTGTGCGTCGCAAGCTGCACCCGGATACCCCGATCAGCGTCGATGAGGCGCTCTCCGAGATGGAGCTGGTTGGCCACGACTTCTACCTCTTCATCGATGAAGAGTCGAAGCGTCCAGCAGTGGTCTACCGCCGCCACGCATACGACTACGGTCTGATCACCCTGGCTCCAGAAGATGAGGTCAAGGCAAACGACGAGAAGTAGCGTCGTCACTGTATGATTCGTCGCCTGCTTGTGTAAGCAAAAAGCTTGTACGGGCGGGCGGCGTTTTCACATTCTTTTCTTATTGATTCCACCAGTTGTGATTGCCTGTTTTCGTTGACGCGTGCGTACAATGGCCGATTGGTACATAAAAGCAGCGCGTAGAGCTGGCGTGATCGCTTTGTTTTTCTAACTTTTGAAGGATTCTAGAAACGTGTTTGGACTGTCGAAACTGCTGCGTGCGGGTGAAGGGCGTATGGTAAAACGCCTCTCGAAGATCGCTGATCAAGTCATGGATCTCGATGACGAGTACGCGGCACTCACAGATGACGAGTTGAAGGCCAAAACGGAAGAGTTTAAGCAAAAGATTGCCGACGGCGCTTCGCTCGACGACATTTTGCTCGATGCGTTCGCGACAGCCCGCGAAGCATCCTGGCGCGTGCTGGGGCAGAAGCACTACAAGGTGCAGATCATGGGCGGTGCCGCGCTCCACTTCGGTTCCGTCGCCGAGATGAAAACTGGTGAAGGTAAGACCCTGACCTCGGTGCTGCCTGCCTACCTCAATGGTTTGAGCGGCAAGGGCGTGCACATTGTTACCGTCAACGACTACTTGGCAAAGCGTGACGCCGAGATGATGGGTCGTGTCCACCACTTCCTGGGGCTCGACGTGGGTGTGATCCTGTCCGACATGCGCCCGCAGGAGCGCAAGAAGGCGTACGACGCGGCGATTACGTACGGCACCAACAACGAACTCGGCTTCGACTACCTGCGTGACAACATGACCCGTTCGGTCAACGACATGGTGCAGCGCGGCCACAACTTCGCCATCGTGGACGAGGTTGACTCGATTCTTATCGACGAAGCCCGTACCCCGCTGATTATTTCCGGCCCGGTTGATGGCTCCAGCCAGTTCTACACCGTGTTCGCGCAGCTCGCACCGCGTATGCGCGAGGGCATCCACTACGAAGTGGACCACCGCAAGCGCACCATTGGTATCTCCGAGGAAGGCGTGGAGTTCGTCGAGGACCAGCTGGGCATTGACAACCTGTACGCGCCTGAGCACTCGCAGCTGGTGAGCTACCTGAATAACGCTATTAAGGCGAAGGAACTCTTCGAGCGCGATAAGGACTACATCATCCGCCAGGGTGAGGTCATGATCGTCGATAGCTTCACGGGTCGCGTGCTGGCGGGCCGTCGCTACAACGAGGGTATGCACCAGGCGATCGAGGCGAAGGAAAACGTCGAGATCAAGAACGAGAACCAGACGCTGGCGACGGTGACGCTGCAGAACTACTTCCGTCTCTACGACAAGCTGGCTGGCATGACCGGTACCGCTGAGACTGAGGCGGCGGAGCTGCACCAGATCTACAAGATGGACGTTGTACAGATTCCACCGAACCGCCCGAACCAGCGCGTGGACCGCGACGACCTGATCTACAAGACGCAGGAAGCGAAGTTCGCCGCTGTTGCGGAGGATATTGCGGAGCACGTCGAGAAGGGCCAGCCGGTGCTGGTCGGTACCACCTCGGTGGAGCGCTCGGAGTACCTCTCGCAGCTGCTGACGCGCAAGGGCATTAAGCACAATGTGCTCAACGCGAAGCACCACGAGGAAGAAGGCCGCATTATCGCGGAGGCTGGTCTGCCGGCGAAGGTGACGGTCTCTACGAACATGGCTGGTCGCGGTACGGATATCGTGCTGGGTGGCAACCCGGAAATTCTGTTGGATGCGAAGCTGCAGGAGCAGGGCCTCGACCCGTTCGAGGATGAGGAGCGCTACCAGGAGGCGTGGAACGAGCAGCTGCCGAAGGCGAAGGAGCGCTCGAAGCAGCTCGGCGACGAAGTGCGTGAGGCCGGTGGCCTGTACGTGATCGGTACGGAGCGCCACGAGTCTCGTCGCATTGATAACCAGCTGCGTGGCCGTTCTGGCCGTCAGGGTGACCCGGGTGAGACCCGTTTCTACCTGTCGATGCGCGACGAGCTCATGGTTCGCTTCGTTGGCCAGTCGATGGAAAACATGATGAACCGCCTCAACGTTCCGGACGATGTTCCGATTGAGGCGAAGATGGTGTCGAATGCGATTAAGGGCGCGCAGTCGCAGGTTGAGAACCAGAACTTCGAGATGCGTAAGAACGTCCTGAAGTACGACGAGGTGCTCAACGAGCAGCGCAAGGTGGTCTACGGTGAGCGCCAGGAGATCTTGGCGTCGAAGGACATCAAGGATCAGGTCCGCCGCATGATCAGCTCGACTGTCGGCGCGTACGTGGATGGCGCGACGATGGAGGGCTACGTCGAGGACTGGGACCTGCAGGAACTCTGGCACGCACTCGAGTCCCTGTACGGCCCGTCGAAGACGGCCCAGGAGCTTATCGACGGCGACGAGTACGGCAAGCCGGGCGAGCTCACCGCTGAGCAGCTGCGCGAGGCGCTTATCGACGACGCCCAGGCGCAGTACGATCAGCTCGAGGCGAACGTTGCTGAGATCGGCGGCGAGGAGCAGATGCGCAACGTGGAGCGTATGGTGATCCTGCCGATCATCGATACGAAGTGGCGTGAGCACCTCTACGAGATGGATTACCTCAAGGAGGGCATCGGCCTGCGTGCGATGGCGCAGCGCGACCCGCTGGTTGAGTACCAGAAGGAGGGTGGCGACATGTTCAACGCGATGAATGAGGCCATCCAGGAGGAGACGGTGCGTCAGCTCTTCATGATGCGCAAGCAGTTCGAGTCGGCAGAAGACGAGACGGCGCAGGCCTAACCTCGTCCTGCGCGCTCCGGCCGGTTGGTGTTCCTTAGAGAATCTTGAAGGACACCAGTCGGCCGTTGTCCATTTTTGCCACGAACCCGAAGCGCTTTTGCCCTGTAGCGACGGTGCCGAAGAACTCGCCGCCGTCGCGGGCGTGGCAGGTGACGATGCGCGGCGGGCCCGCGTGTTGTTGCTGGAAGCGACGGTAGGCGCGGACGTTGGTGCGGGCGGCCGTGGAAAAGCGGTCGGCGCGCAGTGCACGGAGGTTTGTGGCTCCGAAGCTTGCTGCGAGCGCTGTGCGCACGAGCGGGGCGACGTTGGATCCGGTGCGGCGAGGGTCGCTGGGTGAGTACCGTGCTTGGCGGCGGCGCGTTTCCGCTGCGCGTCCGGAGCGCTTCGGGGAGGGAACGAGCAGTTGAACGTGCTGGTGGCCAGGGGCGGGGTAGTAGGTCACGGCGGGGTCCTTTCGTATCGTTGTGCACGGTGCGGGGTGCTGGTAGGTAGTATTGTGCACGTTCGCGCCGTGAGGGCGCTAGGAGAATTTGCGCACTTTGGTGTGCACTGCAGAAGAACCGAAAACGAAGTACAGGAATTGAGGCGTCCAAATGCAGGGACTCATTATTGACTACGCAGGTGTGTTGGACCAGGACCCGGAGGACCAGCGCCGCTGGCAGCAGCTGATTGAGGCTGTGAAGGAGAAAGACAAGGCCGTAGGCATTTTGTCCAACGAGGAATCCGAGGGCCAAATGGCGGACGCGGTGCGGGACTGGGAGTTCCGCGGTGTCGTGGACGCGGTGGTACTCTCCGGCGACATTGGTGCGGAGAAGCCGTCCCCGGCAGCATTCCAGGCCGCGGCGGATGCGCTGGATATTCCGCTCAATGACTGCGTCATGATCGATGACGACATCATGAACGTCCGCTCGGCCGTCGAGTGCGGCATGATCGCGATTTTGCACACGGCGTTTGACCGCACCGCGGTGGAGATCCAGACGCTGTTCAATATCGAGGGGGAGTTTTAATGCGCGTCTACATCCCCGCGACGTTCTCCATGGTGGAGGGACTCGCCGCAGACAAGGTGCTGCACCCGCGCAACGGGTGGGGCTTCGCCGCGACGACGGCGCTGCGCGAGTTCTTCACCTCCGGCGATGAGGAGGAGATTGAGGCAGTAGCGTTTGACGACGCCGCGCTGGCCTCCATCCGTCTGCTGGCGATTGGTGACCAGGATCGGTTCCCGCACCGCCGTGTGGTGATCTCCGCGGACGTGGACGCCGAGGAGGCCGACGACATGGGGGACTCCGTCGTGCGGGTGTCTGGGCCGGTGGGGTTGGAGGACGTTGCGGCGATCCATATCGACCTGGCAGAGGCAGAAGCGGCGACGGCGAAGGCCATCGAACACATCGACGCCGCAGACCTCGGGGACGAGGACGCGGAGCTGGCTGTCGGGGACGCGCAGGACAATTACCTGGCGTTTTACGATGTCAGCGAGCTACCGTTCCTCGTCGAGCTGCTTTAGATCCCACTCGTTGTTGGAGCGCAGCGCGCTGAGTAGGCGTCGCACGGCGGCGACGCGGCGCGACAGCGCCCCTCCCTCGAAGGCGTCCCAGGCGCACTCCGGGTCCGTGGGCGGGCCGGCGTGCGTGCAGCCGCGCGGGCATTCCTGGACTGCCTCGGCGAGCTCGGGGAAGACGTCGATGACTTGGTCGGGGGAGACGTGCGCCAGGCCGAACGAGCGGATGCCCGGTGTGTCGATGATCCAGCCGCCGCCCGGAAGCTCGAGCGCCACGGACTGCGTCGAGGTGTGGCGGCCCTTGCCCACGCCGGAGACGTCGCCGGTTTCGCGTTGCGCGTCCGGGACGAGGCGGTTGACCAGCGTCGACTTGCCCACGCCGGAGTGGCCGACGCAGGCCGAGACGTGGTCGTTGAGGCGTTGTGTGAGTTGGTCGAGGGGATCGTTGATACCTACGGTGAGGACTTCGACGTTGAGGTCCTCGATTTCCGCAATGAACTCGTCGGGGCGCGCGAGGTCCGTCTTTGTCATGCAGACAATGGGGCGCACCCCGCCGACGAATGCGGCGATGAGCGCGCGCTCCACAAGCCCGGTGCGCGGCGGCGGGTCGGCGGCGGCGACCACGATGAGCAATAGCTCCGCGTTGGCGACGACGACACGCTCGAAGGGGTCGGTGTCGTCCGCGGTGCGGCGCAGGACCGAGGTGCGGTCGGCGCGCAGCACGATGCGGGCGAGCGTGTCCTTGCGCCCGCTGGTATCACCCACGACGCTGACTCGATCGCCGACCTCGATGCTGGTGCGCTTCAGATGGCGTGCCCGCATGCAGGCAACCAGCGTGCCGTTATCCAGCATGACACCCCAGCGCCCCCTATCCTTCGTGACCACCATCCCGGTGAGCGCGTCCTCGTAGGAGGGGCGGTCCTTGGTGCGGGGGCGCGAGCCGCGGCCGGGCCGGACGCGGACGTCGGATTCGTCGTAATCGCTGAACTTGCGGCGTGCCATGGGGTTCTTTCTATGCTTCTTCGTGCTGGAGTGCGGTGTGCCACATCGCGGGGAAGTCGGGCAGGGTCTTTGCCGTCGTTGCGATGTTTTCCACCTGCACACCCGGGGTGGTCAGGCCGATGATGGCGCCGGCGGTGGCCATGCGGTGGTCGTCGTAAGAGTGCCACGTGCCACCGTGGAGGGGCTGTGGGCGGATACGGAGACCGTCGTCAAGCTCTTCGCAAGCGCCGCCAAGCCTGTTGATTTCGGTGGTGAGCGCCGCCAGCCGGTCCGTTTCATGCCCACGCAGGTGCGCGATGCCGGTCAGCTCCGATGGGGTCGCCGCCTGCGTGGCCAGCGCCGCGACGGTCGGGGTGAGCTCGCCGATGTCTCCCATGTCCAGGCTGATGCCTTGCAGGGCGCCCGGGGTCGGGCCCTGCACGCGCAGTGAGTTGCCGGAAAGTTCGACCTCGCAGCCCATTTGCGCCAGGATGTCACGGATTACGTCGCCAGCCTGCGTCGTCTGCGTTGGCCAGTGCTCGATGCGCACCTCGCCGCCGGTGATGGCAGCGGCGGCCAAAAACGGCGTCGCGTTCGACAGGTCCGGCTCAATCTCCCAGCGTCGCCCGCGGATCTCCTGCGGGGCGACGTGCCAGGTCGCGTCCTCGCACTGCGTCTCGACGCCGGCTTCGCGCAGCATTGCCACCGTCATATCAATATGCGGCATGGATGGCAGCGAGTCGCCCGTGTGGGTGATGGTGACGCCTTGCTCGAAGCGCGCCGCGGCAAGCAGCAGTCCGGAGACGAACTGGGAGGACCCGGAGGCGTCAATGCTGACGTCCCCGCCTGCGACACTGCCGGTGCCGTGGACGGTGAAGGGGAGGCGCTCGCCGTCGATATCCGCGCCGAGCTGGCGCAGCGCATCCAAAATGGTGTCCATCGGCCGAGTGCGAGCGTGCGGGTCGCCGTCGAAGCGGGTGGTGCCGTGCGCGAACGCCGCCACGGGTGGCACGAAGCGCATCACGGTGCCTGCCAGGCCGCAATCGATGTTGCCGCCGCGCAGCGGTGCTGGCTGGACGTGCACGGTGTCGCCGTCGTGGGTGAACTGCACGCCGAGGGCAGCCAGGGCTGCCTCCATGAGGTCGGTGTCGCGGGAGCGCAGCGGCCCGACCAGCGTCGACGGGCCAGAGGCCAGCGCCGCGAGAACATAGGCGCGGTTCGTCATCGATTTCGACCCCGGCAGCGCGAGTGTGGCGCGGACGGGGTCGGCAATGGAGGGGGCTGGCCACAAGTCAGTCATGTCGTACATCATAATGGAGGAATGTGTGGCCGTTTCGTTTTGTTTAGCACCGGCGAGCAACTCCTCGGATTCGTCGGCTCTCTCCCAGGCGTGCGCGAAGTTGTAGCGCCCGACGGCACGCCACCCGCCCGCTACAACGTCGCGCCGACGCACCAAGTACCCATCGTGCGCTTCCACGAACACGAGGCGCTCGTCCAAGCCGCGCGCTGGGGCCTTCTCCCGAGCTGGAAGCGCGACGACTCCGGCCCGCCACTGTTCAACGCGCGCGGGGAGACCGTCGCGGTAAAGCCGTCGTTCCGTAGCGCAATGCGCTCGCAGCGCGGCATCATGCTTCTCGACGGCTACTACGAATGGCACGAAAAACAGCCCTACTACGTCACCCCGGAGTCCGGGATGCTCGCCGCCGCCGCACTGTGGGACACCGGCGCCAACCGGCTTTCGACGACCATGGTCACCACCGACGCCGCCGAGCGCATCGCGTGGCTACACCACCGGCTCCCGCTCTTCCTCTTGCCTGAGGAAATCGAGCAGTGGACACAAGGCACAACAGAAGAGGCCCAAGAGCTCATCTCTCCCTCGCGCGTGGCACCGCAGCTGCAATGGCATGCGGTTGGGCGCGAGGTGGGCAACGTCCGAAACGATTCGCCCGAGCTCATCCAACCGATCTAGGCGCCGATCGGCGCGAACTTCCCAGACGTCAGCTTCGCCAGGTCACCCGGGGCCAGTTGCACGGATAGCCCCCGCTGACCGGCGGAGACGGTGATGGCGTCGAGGGATTCGATGGTGGCGTCGAGAAGCACTGGGAGCCTCTTGAGCGTGCCCAGCGGCGAGATGCCACCCACGACATAGCCCGTGGCGTGCTCAGCCTGTGCGAGCTCCGCCATCGCAGCCTTCTTCCACCCCAGCGCCTTCGCTGCTGCCTTCAAACTCAGGTGCCCAGAGACCGGCACGCAGCACAGAGCGAGCTTCTTCGGGTCCTGCACATTCGACACCACCAGCGTCTTGAGCACCGTCGTAGGATCAAGTCCCAGCTCATGGGCCGAATGCTCACCGAAATTATCCTGGCTCGCGGCGTACTCCAACACCTTATGAGGAGTCTTCGCCACAACTTTCAAAGCACGAGTTCGTTGCATACAGACGATGCTACGTCGCGCGCCCGGCTGGCTACAATGGCCCCTATGGCCGAAACAGACCTCAAAACACGCTTTACTGAGGAAGCGATGCCACTGCTAGACCAGCTCTACGGCGGCGCGCTGCGGATGACCCGCAACCCCCAAGACGCCGAAGACCTCGTGCAAGAGACCTTCTTAAAGGCGTACAACGCATTCGACAGCTTCAAACCAGGCACCAACCTGAAGGCGTGGATGTACCGAATCATGACGAACACGTACATCAACTCCTACAGGAAGAAGAAGCGCCGACCACTGGAAACCTCGGCCGAGGACGTGACCGACCACCAGCTGTACACCACAAGCTCGCACGACTCGACCGGCCTCGAATCAGCGGAGGTTGAGGCGCTCAAGGCGATGCCGAACTCGCGGATCAGCGAAGCGCTCAACGCGCTGAATGAGGACTACCGCATGGTGGTCTACTACGCGGACGTCGAAGGCATGGCGTACAAGGAAATCGCCGAAGTGATGGACATTCCACTGGGGACCGTCATGAGCCGACTGCACCGTGGAAGAAAACAACTGCGCGAGATGTTGAAAGACGTGGCACATGAACAGGGCATCGGGCTCGACCATGCGGATATGGCGGAGTTGAAGCAGCAGAAGGTGGAGGAGAAGTAATGGCAACAGAACATAACCACGCAAGTGAAGCTGACTGCCGCGGCATGCACCAGCTGCTGTGCGAGCTGTTCCAGCCGGACACGCCACCTGAGCGCGTGGCCGCCATCCGAAAAGAATTGGCGAGCTGCCCTGACTGCCTCCGCCAGCTTGAATCGGAGGAGGCAATCCGTGGCCTTGTGCGCGACTGCTGCGGGCAGGCCCACGCGCCACGGGTATTGAGGGAGCGGATTATCACCTCAATTTCCTACACAGAGGTCCGTATTCAGCGGCGTTAAATGCCGTGTGTTGGCGTTGTTTGCCGGGCCCGAACCAGTACAAGCATCATGCTGGTTCGGGCCTTTCATACTTTCGACCCAACCCAACGGGGGTAAAACACGGGGGTACCAACTGTTCAACGATCACGAAAAGGTCTGCCTAACGCATCCATAGGGCCTAAGTTTGGCTACACCAGACCATGAAAGGTTTTTGGTATAAAAAGATTGTGCATTAATAGTGTCGGCGACACGTGTCGAATGACACATGTCGTGCCTGGTAATCCCGATTTGCTTAGTATTCTCTTACCTACTGTTGCACTAGAGCGCATAATATACGGGTGGGTTGATTGTTGAACACCCGTCGACAGGTGTCGGTGGGTTTGTTGAACATGTTGGGTTTGCTGCGATGGTTTCTGAGTGTTTTTTAAGCTATGTGTGCAGGTTGTGGGGCTAGATGTGTTGAACAATCCGGGTTTTGTGGGCGTGTTTTTGCCTGTTTTGTTGTCGTGTTTTGGGTTGATTAGCCATGTATAGTTCGGGTGCATAAACTTGGGGTCAGAA
>NZ_JAEUWV010000019.1:0-33339 GCF_024102595.1 Corynebacterium lipophilum | reverse complement strand
ACGCCTGAAGTGGTGGACCTTCCGGTCTACGGCAGGGAATCCCGATTCAACGAGCACTGTCCCGCCGTAGGCCCAGGCAGGACCTGGAATCCATATCCAAAAAAGCACACATTTTGTCGCTTAACCCAGCTTTTCACCATCTGAGTGGAACGTTCCCGCAAGCTTTTCTCCCATCCTTAGTCCTGGGCAGCGAAAACCCTTCGGCTCGTTCTTCATACCCGGGTCATGTGTAGCTCCGCGTACATGTTCCCAGGGAACCTCGATGGATCCTTTGAACGACCAAATCTTATCTAAGCCGAGTGGCTCAACAACCAGAGTAGCGTCGGTGAATTTGAGATTGTTGTTGCTCATTGTGCCTCTCCTTTGGAAGTGCTGCTTGCGCGGTCGAGTAAGTGCTTGCCTAGTGCTGCTGGGCCTTCAGCAAAGCAAAGGGAATTTGCTTCGAGAATCAAGGGGCGTAGCTCTTGGCTTACGGGCGCGACTTCCACGAGAGTGACTGCAACAAGACTCTTGGCTTCTAGTGTCACTTCACCTGTCTTAGCGTTTCGGCATACTGCTTCCAGCGCCGTTCTCAGCAGGCCATGTTTGGAACCGAAGATTTTATAGAAGCTCGAACGATTTATCTCAAGGTAGGTAAGAGTTGCGTCAACGGACTGTGCTGTATACCCGCGTTCACCGAAAAGCTTTATAGCCCTGCGGATGACTTCGTCTTCATCGAACTCTCGTGGTCTACCCATGACTTTCATACTATTCGTTCTGGAATGCATTGTCCATTATCTGAGGCGGATTAGATACCGTGTCGCGCGCCAAGTGCGTGTTTATGGCTCTACGCCCGGATACTGGAAAGGAACCGGTGCTGTTGTGGTTTGGGGCTCAGTTTAAAAGTAGCGTTGGTTAGTGGATTATGCTCCGGTACCGAGTAGACCGCGCACAAGTGCGGTGAACCCGCCGAAGATCGCCAGGGCGAGTGCTATTCGGTACCCCAGTTGTACTGGTACCCGTGGTGCCATACGGGTGCCAACAACGATGCCCAACACCATCGCAACAATGCCAACCACCCACGTTTCAGGAGTCACCGCGGAGAGGTTTGCTGCACCAGTGATTTCCTTAATGGCGAATGAGAGTGCGCCGCTGACCAGGAAGATTGGCTGGAGCGTAGCTGCGTAGATCTCCTTAGGCCAGCGTGCCGCGTGGGCGTACACGGTGATTGATGGGCCAGCTACGCCTGCCAACGTGTTCATGAAACCACCAAGTGAACCTGCGATAACAGAAGGTACGGTGCCTTCAATATTCGGTATGTAGCGTTTTCCCAACGTCACTGTGCCGAGCGCGATCAACAATAGAACGCCAACGATGATTAGAAGCAAACTAGTTGAAACTGCCCGTATGAGGAATGCGCCGGGTACCGCACCCAAAACAAGGGCTCCGGCAATTGGGGCAAAGCGTTTCCAATCAACGCGCTCGCGCATTGAATAGGTGTTGGCTATCGCGTTGACTGTGGCTAGCACGTTGACCATCAACACCCCAGAGACTGGACCGAGGAGGACAGATAGTGCGGGGGCCGCGATAAGCCCAAGGCCCATTCCTGAAATTCGCTGCAAGGCAGCTCCAGCGAACACAGCCAGGAAGATTCCGATCAGAACTGTTGTCACTGCACCCTCCTGTGCTCTGCTTCATATACAGCGCTCATCACCCTACCTGACGAATTTTAGATACCTGGAGTGAACTGGCGATTTAGATGATCGCGTGGTGCGATTCACGCCTGAGCGCTTGCCTGCTATATACTTTGCGACGTCGCCCCAGTAGCCCAATTGGCAGAGGCAACGGATTCAAAACCCGTCCAGTGTGAGTTCGAGTCTCACCTGGGGCACAACACCCGGCCATAAGCCGGGTTTTCTTGTTTGAGTCGTCATGTCGGGACGTACGTCTACACTAGGGGCCGTGAAGAAACGGTTATTGCTCATTGACGGACACTCCATGGCATTTCGAGCGTTCTACGCTCTGCCTGCTGAAAACTTTTCGACGACCGGTGGCCAAACAACGAATGCGGTGTATGGCTTCTTGTCGATGTTCGCCAACGTTGTGGCGCAAGAAGCACCAACGCATATTGGTGTGGCGTTTGATGTGGGGCGCAAGACGTTTCGAACGGAACGTTTTCCGGAGTACAAAGCTCAGCGCGAATCCACTCCGCCTGAGTTTAAGGGGCAGGTTCCGCTGATTCAGGAGTGCCTTGAGGACCTCGGAATCATCAGCTTGTCGAAGGAGAATTTTGAAGCTGACGATATCGTGGCGACGCTGGTGCACCAGGCTCGCGTTGATCAGGATTTCGAAATTGTCTTGGTTTCAGGGGACCGCGACTACCTACAACTGGTAGACGATTCAACGACGCTGTTGTACCCGATGCGCGGGGTTTCGACGATGACACGTTTCACTCCGGACAAGGTCGAGGAGAAGTACGGGCTGACTCCGGCACAGTATCCGGATTTTGCGGCGCTTCGGGGAGACCCGTCTGATAACCTCCCCTCGGTTCCGAAGGTCGGGGAGAAGACGGCGACAAAGTGGATCACGCAATACGGTTCGCTTGCAGAACTCGTTAACCACGCGGATGAAATCAAGGGAGTCGCAGGTCAAAACTTCCGAGACCGTATCGAGCAAGTGCAGCTCAATCGTGAACTCACGCAGATGGTCACCGACGTGGAGCTCCCTGTTACGCCAAATGACTTGGAGCTAAAGGCCGTAGACATCGGTGCTATTGCGAAGCGATTTGATTCTTTGGAGTTCGGCACGAATCTTCGCGAACGTGTGCTATCCGCGCTTCCTACGGAAGGGGACGCCGAAGAGTATTTGCCTGTGGAGCTTCCAGAAGTTGTGATCGACGAAGGGCCGTTGGACGCATGGATCGCTTCCCATAGGGGTCAAGGATTAGCGCTGTATGTGGACGGTAGTCCGCTGCCGGCAAACGGCGATGCTACTGCGATTGGGATCGTCGATAAGGAGCGGCACGGCATCCAACGCGAAACAGCGGAGCTAACCCCTGAAGAGGATGTTGCGCTGAAGGACTGGTTGGAGTCAGATGACCCCAAGTACCTCCACAACGGTAAAGCTATGTATCACATGCTGCGGGGCAGAGGCATCACACTCAGCGGGATTGCGCATGACACAGCGATTGCTGCCTACCTGCTTCGCCCGGGGCAGCGTACCTATGCGCTGGCTGATGTATACCAGCGTCACTTGCAGCGACAGTTGGACGTAGGGCAAGAGCAACTCAGTCTGTTGGATCAAGCTTCACAGGTTGATGCCGCCGTTGCTGTGCTGGAACTGGCGCAACATCTTGCTCAAGAACTTCGTGAAATCGACTCTTACGCGCTGTATGCCGACCTTGAGCTGCCGCTTGTACCCATTCTTGCCAGGATGGAGGACGTCGGTGTGGCTGTTGACGTCGAAGCTCTTGAAAATCTTCGCAAGGAGTTTACTGACAAGGTTGCCCAGGTAGAAGGAGAGGCCCGCACGCTTGTCGACGAGCCAGCTCTCAACCTTTCGAGTCCGAAGCAGCTTTCTGTCGTTCTTTTCGACAAACTTGACTTGCCTAAAACCAAGAAAACAAAGACTGGGTATTCGACGGCAGCCAAGGAGATCGAGGCGCTTGCAGAAAAGAATCCGCATCCGTTCCTTGATCATCTGTTGGCACATCGTGAGTTTCAGAAGATGAAGTCCACAATCGAGGGGCTTATCAAGGCGGTACATAGTGATGGCCGAATTCACACAACCTTCAACCAAACCGTGACTTCAACGGGCCGACTGAGTTCGACTGATCCAAACCTGCAGAATATTCCCGTCCGTACAGAGACAGGTCAAAAGATTCGAGCAGCATTCACCGTTGGTAAGGGGTATGAGTATCTTCTGACCGCTGATTACTCACAGATTGAGATGCGAGTGATGGCGCACCTGTCCGGGGACAAGGGGCTCATCTCCGCGTACAAGGATGGCGAAGACCTGCACAACTACGTCGGTTCACAGGTATTTGATGTTGCTATCGACGCCGTGACGCCCGAGCTACGCCGTCGGGTCAAGGCAATGTCATATGGTTTGGTTTATGGGCTCTCTGCGTACGGCCTCGCCGCGCAGCTCTCGATCTCGCCAGGTGAAGCCAAGGAAATCATGGAGAGTTATTTCCACCGTTTCGGTGGGGTGAAGCACTATCTGGACTCGGTCGTCGAGAAAGCCAGAAAGGATGGATACACTGCAACTGTGTTTGGGCGCCGACGCTACCTGCCTGAGCTCAACAGTGACAACCGAGTCGCCCGAGAAAATGCTGAGCGGGCGGCCCTGAATGCTCCTATCCAAGGTACTGCCGCAGACATCATTAAAGTAGCGATGATTCACGTTGACCGAGCGTTGGCTGACTACGAGTCCCGTGTGCTGTTGCAAGTGCATGACGAGTTGGTTGTTGAAGTCGCTCCGGGTGAGCTCGATGAAGTGCGTGAGATTGTTGAGCGGGAGATGGATCGCGCTATTGAACTCAACGTGCCGCTCGAGGTTTCTACCGGATACGGAGAGAACTGGCAGGATGCTGGCCATTAGGGCGGGAAGTGTGGGGCTATAGAGCGGCCCCCATTATTCCGCTCTATAGCCCCGAGACGGTCCCAGAGCCTCCTTCTCAATCCGTCTGGGACTGCCTTCCCCCATCAACCGCTTCTTCCCCCGAGTTCCCCCGAGAAGCGGTGCCACGGTTCACCTCGCGAGGTTTCACAGCTCTAGATTGGCCTTATCTATCGCTGCTGCGCCTTGATCGTGGCAATGAAAACACTAACAGACGTCTGTGGGGAACGTAAGAGAATTGGCCAAAAATGGACTACATTAAACAAAATATTGACTAATTATGGGGGTGTGGGATGGCGAGTGTATTGCTTTGACCTGCGAGTTTGCGCCTTATCGGCGGTGCGGCAGACTTACGGCGTTCTCAGTTGGCGAGTTCGGTGAAGGATGTGTTGTTTGCCTTAACGGTCGACCTGATGGGGATTTATCCGAGTGTTGATATTTGCGCGAGCTGGGCAAAGGCGATATTCTTGCACGAGCATATCTGGGCAATAGGTCTCGTGGTGTCGTAATAGGAGGGCATCACCGGCTCATATTGCGGGATCTTTCCGCGCTGGTAAGAGATGATATGCCCCTGTCCAAATACGATCTCCTATTTCAATTTCGGAGCACATTTAACTTATGCGCACTTCCAACGCACCACAGGTCGCAATCAACGATATCGGCGGACCTGAGGAATTTCTCGCCGCTGTAGACGCAACCATCAAGTACTTCAATGATGGTGACATCGTCTCCGGCACCGTAGTTAAGGTTGACCACGATGAGGTTCTCCTTGACATCGGCTACAAGACTGAGGGTGTTATCCCTACCCGTGAGCTGTCGATCAAGCATGACGTTGACCCGGACGAAGTTGTCCAGGTCGGCGACGAGATCGACGCACTGGTCCTGACCAAGGAGGACAAGGAAGGTCGCCTCCTGCTCTCCAAGAAGCGTGCTCAGTACGAGCGTGCTTGGGGCACCATCGAAGAGCTGCAGAAGAACGACCAGCCAGTTACTGGTACGGTCATCGAGGTTGTCAAGGGTGGCCTCATCCTCGACATCGGTCTTCGTGGCTTCTTGCCTGCGTCGCTCGTTGAGATGCGTCGCGTCCGTGACCTGGATCCATACATTGGCCAGGAGCTCGAGGCAAAGATCATCGAGCTGGACAAGCACCGCAACAACGTGGTCCTGTCCCGCCGTGCATACCTCGAAGAGACGCAGTCCGCTGTTCGTTCCGACTTCCTGCACCAGCTGCAGAAGGGTCAGGTACGCAAGGGCGTTGTTTCTTCCATCGTCAACTTCGGTGCTTTCGTGGACCTTGGCGGCGTAGACGGCCTGGTTCACGTTTCCGAGCTGTCCTGGAAGCACATCGACCACCCATCTGAGGTTGTCACCGTCGGCGATGAGGTTACCGTTGAGGTTCTCGACGTCGATCTCGACCGTGAGCGTGTTTCCCTGTCGCTGAAGGCGACCCAGGAGGACCCATGGCGCGTGTTCGCACGCACCCACGCTGTCGGCCAGATCGTGCCGGGCAAGGTCACCAAGCTTGTTCCATTCGGTGCGTTCGTTCGCGTCGAAGAGGGCATCGAGGGTCTGGTTCACATCTCCGAGCTGGCACAGCGCCACGTCGAGGTACCGGACCAGGTTGTCAACGTTGGCGAAGAGGTCATGGTCAAGGTCATCGACATCGATCTCGACCGTCGTCGTATCTCGCTGTCGCTGAAGCAGGCGGACGAGGATTACAACGAAGAGTTCGATCCGTCCCGCTACGGCATGGCTGATTCCTACGACGAGCAGGGTAACTACATCTTCCCAGAGGGCTTCGATCCGGAGACCAACGAGTGGATGGAGGGCTTCGACGAGGCTCGTCAGCAGTGGGAGGCTCGCTACGCAGAGGCTGAGCGCCGCTTCCAGGCGCACACTGCACAGATCGAGCGTCATCGCGCTGCTGCTGCCGAGGCGGCAGAGCAGGCGGGTGACCAGGCGAACTACTCCTCGCAGTCCAACGCTGCAGCTCCGGCAGCGGATGAGACCGCTAGCGCAGGTGGCTCGCTCGCATCTGACGAGCAGCTCGCAGCACTTCGCGACAAGCTCGCTGGCAACTAGTCTTTATTAGCTAATCGACGACCCCTTCCTGGAATCCAGGAAGGGGTTTTCGCCTAGTATGTGACGCATGTTGAAAATTGGGCTTACCGGAGGAATCGGAAGCGGAAAGTCGTCCGTTGCCGCGTTGTTACGTGAGCGTGGCTTCGTCGTAGTCGATGCTGACCGTATCGCGCGCGATGTTCTGCAACCAGGAAGCGATGCGCTAAAAGAGGTGGCTGCTGCATTCGGCGATGACCTGGTGGACGCTTCCGGCGCTTTGAACCGCAAGTTGCTGGCGCAGCGGGCGTTTGTCTCGGAGGAACAGACGCAGAAGCTGAATTCGATTACGCATCCTGCGATTCGCAAGGAGTCATCACGGCAGTTCGACGCCGCTGAAGCTGAAGGAGCCCGGGTTGCTGTGTACGATATGCCACTGCTTGTAGAGCTTGGGCTGCACCGTCAGATGGACTTCACCGTTGTAGTCGATGTGAACGAGGAAGAGCGAGTGAGGCGGCTGGTTCAATTGCGCGGTCTATCGGAGGCAGACGCCCGTTCCCGTATAGCACGGCAGATTGATGACGACGATCGACTTGCGGCCGCTGACTACGTGATTGACAATAACGGTCCGTTGTCTGAGCTCGCTCCGCAGGTGGATGCTTTGGTCGACTATGTCGAGCGAGAATTGTTGCAGCATCAACGTTGAGGAATCTGGTTGAGTCATTAGACTGAGCTGCATGGCATTTGCAGCAGAGCATCCGGTCCTGGCACATTCGGAGTTTCGACCAGTAGGCGAGATCGAGCGTCGAGAAAAGCCCTTTGAAGTCGTCTCGGAGTTTGAGCCATCGGGTGATCAGCCTAAAGCGATCGCAGAGCTAGATGAACGTCTCAACCGGGGAGAAGAAGACGTCGTCCTCATGGGTGCCACCGGCACCGGCAAGTCGGCGACGGCAGCGTGGCTGATTGAAAAGCAGCAGCGCCCAACGCTCGTGATGGCTCCGAACAAGACGCTCGCCGCGCAGCTAGCAAATGAGCTTCGGCAGCTCCTCCCAAATAACGCGGTTGAGTACTTCGTCTCGTACTACGACTATTACCAACCAGAGGCATATATCGCTCAGACGGATACATACATCGAAAAAGATTCCTCCATTAATGATGATGTAGAACGCCTGCGTCACTCAGCTACCTCCGCATTGCTGTCGCGTCGTGACGTAGTGGTGGTGTCGTCAGTCTCTTGTATCTACGGCCTTGGTACGCCGCAGTCCTACCTTGATCGCTCTGTGGTGCTGCGCGTGGGGGAAGAGGTTGAGCGTGACCGCTTCCTTCGATTACTCGTTGATATCCAGTACGAGCGCAACGATATTGACTTCAAACGCGGTACGTTCCGAGTAAAGGGCGACGTCGTCGATATCATTCCCGCGTATGAGGAAGTCGCGGTTCGGGTTGAGTTCTTCGGAGACGAGATTGACAGCTTGTATTACATTCATCCGCTCACGGGAGACGTGCTGAGCCAAGAAGATGAGCTTCGGATCTTTCCTGCTACCCATTACGTGGCCACTGAAGAGCGAATGGAAAAGGCGATCGAATCCATCAAAGAAGAGCTTGCAGACCGTTTAGAGGACCTTGAGAACCGCGGAAAACTACTTGAGGCTCAGCGACTTCGGATGCGCACCGAGTATGACCTCGAGATGATTCAGCAGGTTGGCTTCTGCTCAGGCATTGAGAACTATTCTCGTCACATGGACGGGCGCGAGGCAGGATCGGCGCCAGCGACGCTCATCGACTACTTCCCGGAAGACTTCCTCACAATTATCGACGAGTCTCACGTGACCGTCCCGCAAATTGGAGGAATGTTTGAAGGCGATATGTCGAGGAAACGCAACCTCGTGGAATTCGGATTCCGGCTGCCGAGCGCCGTCGACAACCGTCCGTTGACCTTCGATGAGTTTGAATCGTGCGTGGGGCAGACGGTGTACATGTCCGCGACACCGGGCGATTACGAGCTCGAAGCAGCACACGGCGAGTTTGTTGAGCAGGTTATTCGCCCAACAGGCCTCGTCGATCCAAAGGTCACGGTGAAACCGACGAAGGGACAAATCGACGACCTGATTGACGAGATTCGCGTCCGGGTGGAGAAGAACGAGCGCGTGCTGGTCACTACCTTGACGAAGCGCATGGCTGAGGACTTGACTGATTATCTCCTGGATAACGGGGTAAAGGTGCGCTACCTGCACTCTGACATTGATACGCTGCAGCGCGTTGAGCTGCTCCGCCAGCTGAGGCTTGGAGAGTTTGACGTCCTCGTTGGCATCAACCTGCTGCGAGAGGGTCTCGACTTGCCGGAAGTTTCACTTGTTGCAATTCTCGACGCCGACAAGGAAGGGTTCCTGCGTTCGACCAAGTCGCTGATTCAGACTATCGGGCGCGCAGCTCGTAACGTATCTGGAGAGGTCATCATGTACGCCGACCAGGTCACTGAGTCGATGGAGGAAGCAATCAGTGAGACAGAGCGGCGTCGCGAAATTCAGTTGGCGTACAACAAAGAACATGGGATCGATCCGCAGCCGCTGCGCAAGAAGATTGCCGACATTTTGGATCAGGTATATGAGAACACTGACGGTGAAGCTGAAAATGGCGTTGCCTCGGATACCGCAGTTGTATCGAAGCCAGACGTGTCCGAGATGGCCTCTGATCAGGTACAAGCATTGATCGACGACCTTACGAAGCAAATGGGTGCAGCAGCTCGCGAGTTGAAGTTTGAGCTCGCCGGCAGACTGCGTGATGAAATTGCTGATCTCCGAAAGGAACTTCGTGGTATGAAAGATACAGGAAACTAAGAAAGGTTCGAGGAATCTATGCATACCTATAAGTCGATTGCTGTCGGTACTGACGGTTCACCAACTTCGCTTGTTGCGGTTCGTGCTGCTGCGAGCCTGGCCCGCGTGTATGACGCGAAGCTCACAGTCATCTGTGCTCACTACACAGCGTCGGGCTCGATGCTGAACGCAACCAACGCGGAGCTGAGCAAGATCGATATCGTGACGGAATCGGGCGCCGAGGATATCTTGAGGCGTGCGAAGGCGATCGCAGTCGAAGAACAGGCACCAGAGATTAACTTGGTCTCCAGTGGCGGCCAGCCTGCGAATGTACTGCTGGAATCAGTAAAGGAATACAGCGTAGATCTCCTCGTGGTTGGAAACAAAGGAATGCGGTCCCTCGCCGGTCGAGTCTTCGGCAACATCCCAGGTAGCGTGGCAAAGAAGGCGCCGGTTGATGTCATGCTCGTTGACACCCGAGCTGAAGGCCATGACTAGCCTTCATCCGCGCGAGAACCAGGTACTATAGATTTGACCGTGCTTGTTGGCGCCACCGTTATCCAGCGAGCGACAGCTGAATCAGGAAAGGTCTCAAGAATACAGCTATGGCCAATTACTACAAGACCATCGTCGTAGGGTCCGACGGGTCCAAGTCTTCATTGCTCGCCGTTGAGCGTGCTGCAAAAATGGCGAGTGCATTTGGTGCCACGCTAGTGATCGGTACCGCGTATTACGAAACGGAAGCGGACGCGACGAAGAGCCTGCGACAAGATTCGGTCACCATCCTCGGTGACAAGGACGCGTTGGCAAATCTTGAAGCGGCAGCAGAACATGCGCGACAGCACGGAGCAAAAGACGTGCAGACTGCGACCCGTCCGGGTACTCCAGTAGAGGCTCTGATGGCGATTGTTCGTGACAACAATGCGGAACTGCTGGTGGTCGGTAACCGCGGTATCAACTCTCTGACAGGTCGCCTGCTGGGGTCTGTCCCAGCAGACGTTGCTCGCCAATCGGACTGCGACGTCATGATCGTACATACCGTCAGCTAACGCTTCATATAACAACCTCCGGCCAACTGCCTGGCCGGAGGTTGTTCTATGGCATCTCACCGATGACAGCGAGGCTTTGAGTTGCTCGGGTCATCGCCACGTAGAGGTCTTGCCAACCTTGCGGAGAGGCGTCGATAATTTCTTGGGGTTCTATTAGTACTACATGGTCAAATTCGAGTCCCTTCATCGCATCGACATTTGACTTGTCGATGATCGCTGTCGTGCGCCCATCCTCGTATGTTGCGACAGTTTCTGGGGTGGTGCCGGAAGGCCAAAACTCGACGGGTTGCCCAGTGCTTCGAATACTCTCAGGGACCGCTGCCTCTGAGTCGATCGCGTGAAGAACTTTCGCGGCGTACTCCATAATCTCCGACGGAGTCCGGTAGTTCACACTCAAGGTATGCGTGCGGAAACGCGAGCCAACGAACGGTTCCAGCGTTGCTGACCAGTCGTCTGAACCCGCAGGCGAAGAAGTCTGCGCGGTGTCTCCAACTAATGTCATCCACTTTGATGGGCAGCGCCGAAACACCATCCGCCATTCCATCGGTGAGAGCTCTTGTGCCTCATCCACGATCACATGCCCATAGGCCCATGTGCGATCTGCGCGTGCGCGCTCTGCGGTCGAACGGATATCGGTGCTCGCCTGGCGCTGCGCGAGCGTTTCCGCATCAATGACGTCTGATGCAGAAAGGATCTCAGCCTCGAACTGGTCGTCATCGTTGTCAGTGGACTCGGATGAAGCCAAGACGTCCAACGCGTCCTCTGCCTCGGCCACCTGCTGTTGCCACGCATCGTCAACGGAGTCACGAATACCCTCCGCTGGGCTACTACCAATAAGAATCGAGAGCTCGTCGAGTAACGCAGCATCCGACGGGGCCGTTGCCGCACCAGGCTCCCGAAAGAGGGCATCTTGTGTGTAGTCGTCGTAGTCATACGCGACAGCTGCGATTGCGTCGCGGTCTTCAAGCAGATTGCGTAGTACTCCTGCAGGCGACAGAGTGGGGAAGTGGGCGTCAATAAACTCTCGGACCTGGGATTCTTCAGCCAGGTCATCGTGGAGCTGATCGACGTCCGCAGCAGATAACAGATTCTCACCGCCTAGAGGGTCCGCACCAATGGTGTTGGCAAGTGCTTGCGCAAGAAGTTCGCAAAGATGTTCCGCAAACACGGCTCGTGCTTCATTATGAGGACGACGTGACCGTCGTGCTTTGGTTCTGGCTGCCTTAACCATGGCCGGCGTCGCAGCGACGGGAACGTTCTCAATTGAAAGGGTTACCGCGCGCTCCGGGACCGTCTCATATGACTGCACAGCCCGCTTGAGAATCGTGACCATCTCAATCGAGCCTTTGACTTCCCGTGCAGCAAGCGACTCGCTACCTTCCGGGGTAAAACCGGGGATTAAGTCTGAGATGGTGGAAAGCACTACGCCGGTCTCGCCGAGCTCCGGAAGAACTCGCGAGATGTAGTCCAAAAAGACGGTATTGGGGCCAAGAACCAAGACGCCGGTCTTCGCCAGCTGCGCTCGCCAAGTATAGAGCAGATACGCAACACGATGAAGAGCGACTGCAGTCTTGCCAGTACCTGGACCACCCTCGACAACCATCACTCCACGCGTAGCGTCACGAATGACGGCATCCTGTTCACGCTGGATTGTCTCAACGATGGATTGCATGTGCGCAGTGCGTGGCCGATTCATGGCGCGTCGCAGCGCAGCCTCGGATCCGACACCCGAGGCTTCAACGCCCGTACCTGTGCCGGAGAGGACCTCGTCGTCAATAGCTTCCACCGTGCGGCCCCTCATACGGATGTTTCGCCGGGTTTGCACGCCTGAAGGGTGCGCCGTCGTTGCGAGGTAAAACGACCGTGCCATGGGTGCACGCCAATCGATGAGGAGCGTCCGGTACTTGTCTTCGGGGGCGTCGATGCCCATCCGGCCTATATAGCGTCGGTCAAGATTGTCGCTGTTAGGGACTAGATTCTCCGGTGACTCGTCCTCCACATCAATTCGGCCAAAAACTAAGCCAACTTCTGCCAGGTTGAGTGCATCGAGTTTTGCATTCAGCCCATGATATTCGGTTTCGCGCCGGACGAGCGCATCAGAATCTGGGTTGTCAGGGTCGACATCTCGTTGCACCGCTTCCAGTTTGGCTTGGGCTTTCGATACTTCATCGTCAAGACGAGAAAATAGACCGTCGACGTAGTGCTGTTCGCGAGCAACCTCTTGCTCTGACACGGTGAACATAATCTCCTTCAAAGTAAAAGCCACCCCGCAACCACAACTATGCGGCCACGGGGTGTACTACAGAAAGTCAGATTAGCTGAGCTTCTTCTGAACCTTCTTTACCAGCTTGTTCGCGCGCTTTTCGGCCTTCTTAGCCTTACGCTTCCACTTCCACTGCTTGCACTTTGACGGCGCAACATCCAAGTTGTCGAAGGCATCCTGCAGGGAGTCAACCGCGCTCTGGGCACGGTCCTGCAGCTTCGCGGTGCTCTTCTTTACCTTGCGCTTTGCCTTGAACTGGTCCAACTTGCTTGGCTCGAGGCTCTCCAGCTTGTCCTGGAGATCCCCAACAACGCTGTTGACCTTGCGCTTTGCCTTGAACTGCTGGAGTTTGCTTGGCTTCAAGTCCTTGTAGGTGTCTTTAGCGCTATCGGAAACATCCTCCATCCAGTCACCCGCATCAGAAAGGAACGAGGAGGTTTGCTTGCGCGCATCCTGCCAGAAGCCCTCAGCTGCGTCAGATGCCTGGTCCGCAAACTTAGAGGCCTGCTTCTTCCAGTCATCCTTGTTGTTATCGACGTAGTCGACCACTTGATCTGCAGTATCGGACAGCCAGTTACTTGCTTTACCCAGAGCCTTTTCGGTCTCAGACTGGGTAGGCAGTGCCTGCTGTACGTTCTTCTTCGCGGTGCGGGCAGCCTGCTGGGCGCGCCACTGCAGCCCTGGCTTGCCAGCAGTGTCCACAGTCGCGAGGAGCACACCACCGGCGAGAGCGACATCGGTCAGCGCGCCAGTCTGACGACGCTGCTTCTCATTCGCCTCGTCAGCCTCCCAGAAGGCATTACGGCCGATAATCGAGGGGATTGCAGTCGCAGCGAGCAGTGCAGCGGAAGTGCGTGGCAGCTTGCCAATGGCGAAGAGGCTGCCTGCACCTGCTTTAATGCCACCAACGACCTGAGCGGCCGTCTTCGGGTCGCTCGGGATCAGACCACGGTACTCGCTCGGAACGGCACCGCGGACCTTATCTAAAAGCGCCTTCGTGCTTTCTTTATTGGCATTTGGGTCACGCAGCGTCTGAACACCGTCAACGATGTAGACGGACGCGAGCATTGGCCTTGCGAGTTTTCGAATCATAAATGCATTCCTCTTTTCTTTTCGCAACGTACCGGTCGCTGTATATACGTTCTATGTGACGTCCGACATTCGGATTACGCTTTTACCAGCGACGGTTCCACCAAACATCTAAATCTGGACGCTCTGCACCAAGCGTAGTGGATTTACCATGGCCCGGCCACACAATTGTCTCATCCGGGTATGCGTCGAAGAGTTTTTCTTTGACATCGCGGAAGAGTCGCACGAAGTCGCCTTCGGAATTTGTTTTCCCAAGCCCACCAGGGAAAAGGGAATCACCGACAAAGAGGTTAGGCACCCCCTTGAGGTCGGCGCGCACGGCTGCGCCACCTGGGGTATGTCCACGCAGAATTACCACTGGGAGCTCGTGGCCTGCGAACGAAATCGAGTCGCCGTCGTGGAGTTCGCGGTCGACAGGAGCAGGCAGGGCAGGTACCTCGAGGAACGGTGCCCAGTGTGTAGCGCCCGTTGCTTCCAGGACTGTAGCCAATGCGCGCACGTGGTCGTGGTGGCGATGCGTCGTTAATACATCCGTGATCTTGACTCCGGCCTGTTCGGCCATGGCGAGGATAGCCGGCGCGTCGTCAGCGGCGTCGATTAGCAGGCCCTGGTCATCTGCGCAGAGGAGATAGCAGTTGTTGTCCATCGAGCTGACGGAAACTTGGTGCAGTGTTATTTGGGGCAGTGGAGTTGATCCTGAATTCATGGTGCCTACCCTAGTCAATTCTTTCTTCGCCAGAACAGTGATTACCGAAGTGGTATACGCTGGTATGTTCGGAACAAAATGAACCGATCTTCTGGAAGAGGTATCTAGGTGGCTGACCGTCTTGTTGTACGTGGAGCAAGAGAACACAACCTGAAGGGCGTCGATGTGTCTCTGCCGAGGGACAAGATGGCCGTATTTACAGGCCTGTCTGGATCGGGTAAGTCCTCGCTGGCATTCGATACGATCTTTGCGGAGGGACAGCGTCGATACGTTGAGTCTCTTTCGTCGTATGCTCGGATGTTCTTAGGACAGATGGATAAGCCCGATGTCGATTACATTGACGGACTATCGCCCGCGGTATCAATCGACCAAAAATCGACGAACCGTAACCCCCGTTCGACTGTAGGTACCATCACCGAAATCTACGATTACCTTCGCCTGCTCTATTCGCGGGCTGGCACTCCTCATTGTCCAGAGTGCGACGCTGTGATTGAACGGCAGACGCCGCAACAAATTGTGGACCGCGTGCTGGGGATGGAGGAGCGCCTCAAGTTCCAAGTCCTTGCCCCGGTAGTACGAAAGCGTAAAGGCGAGTTCGTTGACTTGTTTAAGGATCTCGCCGCTCAGGGTTACTCTCGAGTGAGCGTGGACGGCGAGTTGTACCAGCTCAGCGATCCACCGAAGCTTGAGAAGCAGGTCAAACACACGATTTCGGTGGTAGTGGACCGCCTTCAAGTGAAGCAAAGCCAAAAGCAGCGTCTCACCGACTCAGTGGAGACAGCACTCAAACTTGCCGACGGCCTCGTTGGCTTCGAATTCGTTGACTTCGATGAGGGCAACCCTGATCGGATCCAGATCTTCTCTGAAAAGATGGCGTGCCCGAACGGGCACAAACTTAACGTTGAGGAGTACGAGCCGCGCGCGTTCTCGTTTAACTCACCGTTTGGTGCCTGTCCAACGTGTGATGGTCTCGGGACGCAGAAGAAGATTGACGAAGAACTCGTTATTCCAGATCCAGACGCACCAGCAATTGATGCTTTCCAGCCATGGAACTCCAGCCCGAACAAGCGATACTTCGTCAAGTTGATTGAAGCGTTAGCAAAAGAGGAGGGCTTTGATGCTCACGCTCCGTTCAGCTCGCTGACGAAAACGCAGCAGAAGCATTTGGTAAATGGTTCCAAAACCAAGATCAGCGTGCGGTACAAGAACCGCTACGGCAGGCAGCGGTCATTCAGCGCAGCTTATGAAGGCGTCATTGGGTACCTGGAGCGTAAGCTCGAGCAGGCCGAAAGCGATACCCAGAAAGACCGACTGCTTGCTTATACGCGAGAGGTACCGTGTCCTTCGTGCAAGGGCGCTAGGTTGAAGCCCGAGATTCTCGCCGTTCGCCTCGACTCAACAACGCATGGTGAACGCTCCATCGCCGGGCTTACGGAACTGAGCATTGAGGATGCGTCCGAATACCTTGATAATTTGGTACTTGGTTACCGTGAGGAAATGATCGCGGGTGCGGTACTTCGAGAGATCCAAGCTCGGCTGCACTTTCTCTTGGACGTAGGACTGAGTTACCTCTCGCTCGCTCGGTCAGCCGGCACCCTGTCGGGCGGTGAAGCGCAGCGCATCCGTCTGGCCACGCAAATTGGGTCTGGCCTTGCCGGTGTACTGTACGTGCTTGATGAGCCGTCAATCGGTTTGCATCAACGGGATAACCAGAGGCTGATTAAGACTCTGAAGAAACTTCGCGACCTTGGGAACACGCTGGTTGTGGTTGAACACGATGAGGAAACGATCCGTGAGGCTGATTGGTTGGTAGACATCGGGCCGCTCGCCGGAGAATACGGCGGGGAAGTGGTCTACCAGGGAGAACCCGACGGTATCCGTGAAGTAGAGAACTCCATTACCGGAGACTACCTTGCGGGCAGGAAAAAGATTGAGGCCCCGGATCAGCGTCGACCGGTAGACGCAGACCGCAAGCTGAGAGTTGAGGGCGCGCGAGAGAACAACCTCAAGAACGTATCAGTGGATATTCCACTGGGAGTGTTGGTAGCTGTTACTGGGGTATCTGGGTCTGGCAAGTCTACGCTGGTAAACCAGATTCTGGCTAAGACTCTCCAGAATGAGCTCAATGGAGCTCGACAAGTCCCGGGACGGGTAAAGAAAGTCAGTGGCCTTGACCATCTCGATAAACTTGTCCAAGTCGACCAGAGTCCCATCGGACGTACACCACGATCAAACCCCGCGACATATACAGGGGTGTTTGACAAGATCCGCAACCTATTCGCGGAAACACAAGAGTCAAAGGTTCGCGGCTACAAGGCTGGCCGATTCTCGTTCAATGTCAAAGGCGGGCGCTGTGAAGCGTGCCGTGGTGATGGCACTATCAAGATTGAGATGAACTTCCTACCGGATGTATACGTCCCGTGTGAGGTGTGCCAGGGAGCACGATACAACCGTGAAACCCTCGAAGTGCGCTATAAGGGTAAGAACATTGCCGAAGTTCTCGATATGCCGATTTCTGAAGCAGCTGAGTTCTTCGAGCCAATTCAGTCAATCCATCGATACCTCAACACGCTTGTAGACGTCGGCCTGGGCTATGTACGTCTTGGGCAGGCTGCGACAACGCTATCCGGTGGTGAGGCACAGCGGGTGAAGCTCGCGGCAGAATTGCAGAAGCGAACTAACGGCCGAACAATTTACATCCTCGACGAGCCCACTACGGGGCTGCACTTCGAAGACATTCGTAAGCTCATGCTTGTGCTGAATGGCCTGGTGGAAAAGGGCAACACTGTGTTGGTGATCGAACACAACCTGGACGTTATCAAGTCGGCGGACTGGGTGATTGACATGGGGCCTGAGGGGGGATCAGGCGGTGGAACGGTGGTCGCGCAGGGAACGCCAGAAGACGTAGCACGTAATGGCAAGTCTCATACAGGTGCTTTCTTGAAGGAGATATTGCAATAGATCCAGCTTGAATGCATGATTTGCTTGAATAAACTTCATGTATTAAAGTTCTCACCACTACCGCCCAGAGCATTCTTTACAAAGGTGCCTGGGCCACAAGTGGAGTGAATCCCACCCCATGCCGGTCGATAGTGATCAGGATACGGGTCAAGGTAGCCAAAGCATTTTTTGGTTGCCTACGGAAAGCTCCCGCGTTATTAGTAATAGCGCGGGTTTTGTGTTTTTGCGCAGAATCACTGGTGGTCTGGTAGCGATCACACATTGGTTTCTATGTTTTAGGAGTTCTCATCAGCGCTGAAGCTCGGATTAACGATCGTATCCGCGTCCCGGAAGTCCGCTTGGTCGGCCCGTCCGGCGAGCAGGTAGGGATCGTCCGTACCGACGATGCTCGGAAACTGGCTTACGAGGCCGATCTTGACCTCGTCGAAGTTGCGCCAAAGGCGAAGCCGCCCGTGGCGAAGATCATGGACTACGGCAAATACAAGTATGAGCAGGATCAGAAGGCTCGCGAGGCCCGCAAGAACCAGCAGCAGACCGTAGTGAAGGAACAGAAGTTCCGTCCTAAGATCGATGAGCACGACTACCAGACGAAGAAAAACAATGTGGAGCGCTTCCTAGAGAAGGGCAACAAGGTCAAAGTCACCATCATGTTCCGTGGCCGCGAGCAATCGCGCCCAGAACTCGGCTACCGCCTCCTCGAGCGTCTTGCAGACGACATTCAAGAGGTTGGTGTCGTGGAGTCCCGTCCGAAGCAGGACGGGCGAAACATGACGATGGTATTCGGACCTGCTCGCAAGGGCAAAAAGTAGATCAAGTTTTCAACTCTGAAGGGCTTTCAACATGAAGCAGAAGACCCACAAGGGCACCGCAAAGCGCATCAAGGTTAACGGCAAGGGCAAGCTGCGTCGTGAGCAGGCTGGTAAGCGCCACCTGAACGAGAAGCTGTCTTCGAAGCGTCGTCGCAAGCTCTCGGGTACCACCGACGTAGCTAAGAACGACGTGAAGCGCATGAAGCGCCTCCTCGGCATGTCCTAAGCACTGCCCAAGTTAAAACAACCGGTGAACGAAAGAAAAGGAAGTATTGACTCATGGCACGTGTCAAGCGTTCAGTTAATGCCAAGAAGAAGCGTCGCGCGATTCTGAAGTCCGCAAAGGGCTACCGTGGCCAGCGCTCCCGCCTGTACCGTAAGGCAAAAGAACAGTGGCTGCACTCCCAGACCTACGCCTACCGCGATCGTCGTAAGCGCAAGGGTGAGTTCCGTAAGCTGTGGATCCAGCGTATCAACGCCGCGGCCCGTATGAACGACATCACTTACAACCGTCTCATTCACGGCTTGAAGCTCGCAGAGGTCGAGGTTGACCGCAAGATCCTCGCGGAGCTCGCAGTGAACGACTTTGCAGCCTTCTCCGCTATCTGCGAGATCGCTAAGAAGGCCTTGCCAGCTGACGTAAATGCGCCAGTTGATGCAGCATAAGTTGCCTAGAACGTTGAACTAGGACGGAGCCCGTCGGCAAGCGTGAACGCTTGGCGGCGGGTTTTTACATTCAGGAGTAGGAAATTTCGTGGCCCTTGACTTTTCACAGCCCTTCACCGAACGAACCCCGCGAGTCGTGAATGCAGCGAAGCTGCTCCGCGCAAAGGGACGCAAGAAAGCAAACCGCTTTCTGGTGGAAGGGGTGAACAGCGTCGAGGCTGCCGTAGCTACGGGCGCGGCTACTGACCTCTTCGTGACAGAACATGCTTCACAAGCCTTTGCTGACGTTGTGACTACCGCAGAATATATGGATGTATATGTTCATGCCATTACAGACATCGCAGCGAAGCACTTGAGCGACACTGTAAACACCACTGGTATTTTTGCTGTTTGCAAGCCAGTGTTGTGGTCAGTCGGGGCAGCTCTTCGCGGCAAGCCTTCTTTTGTTGTGGTCGGGATTGATACTAACGATCCGGGTAACGCAGGCACCATGATTCGCATTGCTGACGTGTGCGGGGCGGACGCTGTCATATTTGCCGGCGACTGCGTCGATCCTGAGTCGGGCAAGGCTGTGCGGGCCTCAGCAGGTTCGTTGTTTCACTTACCTGTGGCACGCGAGCGCAATACCCAGGACGTCCTTGGCCAGTTAAAAGCAGCAGGGCTTCAGACAGTAGCGACGACTATTGACGGCGAGGTATCCCTTGAGAAAACAAGTGATCTGCTTTCTGCCCCGATTGCTTGGCTGTTCGGAAATGAAGCACACGGATTGCCAACAGCTATTGCAGATCGTGCTGATGTACGGGTATCAATCCCGATTCAGGGATCTGCAGAGTCGCTGAACCTTGCAACAGCGTCAGCAATGTGTCTTTGGGAAACTGCCAAAGCAAAGATGGCGCAACAAGAGCTTTAGTTATATGTGTCGTGTCTGAAGCGACAGGTATGCTTAGTTTCGTTTTAACGGCTTTACAACCTTTACTACAAAGCGTAATCGGAAGGACCGAGTGTGTCGGAAAATAGTGGAATCGAATTGTCAGAAGAGAAACTCAATGCGGCAGCAGAAGCTGCAATTTCGGATTTTGAAGCAGCTGCAGACCTGCAGGCGTTAGAAGAGGCTCACAAGCAGCACTTGGGCGACCAAGCCTACATCCCTCAGGCTCGGCGTGCACTCGGTTCGTTGCCAAAGCAAGACCGTAAAGACGCTGGTAGGGCAGTGAATGTGGCCCGAGGCCGTGTAGAGAAGGCGTATGCCAAACTTCACGCGGTGCGTGAAGCCGAGTACCGCGAGGCTCAATTGAAAGCAGAGGCTGTCGACGTAACTCTACCGACACGTCGTTCTCAGCTGGGCGCGATGCACCCCATCACAACGTTGAGTGAGCAGATCGCAGATATCTTTATCGGCATGGGGTGGGAGATCGCCGAGGGGCCAGAAATCGAAGCCGAATACTTTAATTTTGATGCACTGAACTTCATTCCGGATCACCCGGCGAGGACGCTGCAGGACACCTTTTACGTTGGTAAACCTGGTTCCCGCCAGGTGATGCGCACGCATACTTCGCCTGTCCAGGTTCGAACGATGCTTGACCGTGATGTGCCTGTGTACATTGCTTGCCCTGGCAGGGTATTCCGCACCGATGAACTTGACGCAACGCACACCCCAGTTTTCCACCAGATTGAGGGTCTTGCCGTCGATAAAGGCCTGACTATGGCTCATTTGCGTGGCACACTCGACCACCTTGCGAAGACGCTGTTCGGGCCAGAGACGAAGACGCGTATGCGTACCAATTACTTCCCCTTCACCGAGCCATCTGCTGAAGTAGACGTTTGGTTCCCAAATAAAAAGGGTGGTGCTGGCTGGATCGAGTGGGGTGGCTGCGGCATGGTGAACCCGAACGTGCTTCGCGCAGTAGGCATTGATCCGGATGAGTACTCAGGCTTTGCGTTCGGGATGGGCCTTGAACGAACTCTCCAGTTCCGTAACGGCTTGTCAGACATGCGTGACATGGTCGAAGGAGATATCCGTTTCACCGTCCCATTTGGTGTGCAGGCTTAAAGGAGTTAATGACATGCTGATTTCAAAAAATTTCCTCACCACCCTTCTGCAACAGGCGGGCAATACTGGTTGGTCTGTCACTGACGAAGAGATGGACGCAGGCTTCGTTCGCGTCGGTTTTGAGACTGAAGGCTACGCCCCGATTGAAAAAACCGAGGGCCCCCTAGTGCTCGGCAAGGTCCTTGAAATTGAAGAGCTCACCGAGTTCAAGAAGCCGATTCGTTACTGCCAGGTTGACGTGGGACAGGCGAATGGCACGGGTGAGCCGCAGGGCATTATTTGCGGTGCACGTAACTTTACTGTTGGCGACACGGTAGTTGTCGCGCTTCCGGGGTGCGTTCTTCCGGGTAATTTCGCTATTTCTGCGAGAAAGACTTACGGGCATATCTCTAACGGGATGATGGCGTCAGCGGCGGAGCTCGGTCTGACCGCGAAGAGTGCTGGCATCATTACTCTTAGCGATGAAATCGGCGCCCCTGGCACTGATGCGCGGGAAGTTCTGGATCTCGACGACACTATCTTCGAAGTGAACGTCACTCCGGATCGTGGTTACGCTTTGTCGGCGCGTGGCCTAATGCGAGAGCTTGCGTCGGCATTCGACATCGCTTTTGTCGACCCAGCTCAGCAGCCTGACATCGCCGGCATCGATATTTCTGCAGTTCCTGCGCCAGCAGGTTCCCTTCTCGACGTCACCGTAGAGCCGGACACCGCTACGAAGCGCTTCGGGCTGCGAAAGGTGGAAGGCATCGACCCCGAAGCGGCGTCGCCGTTTTGGATGCAGCGCGAGCTCATGCTCAGCGGCATCCGTCCAGTGAACGGCGCAACCGATGTTACGAACTTCGTAATGTTGCTGCTCGGTCAGCCGATGCACGCCTTTGACGCAGATACAATCTCTGGCGCGCTTCGCATCCATAATGCGGAAGAGGGCACTGAATTCGAAACACTGGATCATACAATGCGAACCCTTCGCGCTTCCGATGTAGTCATTTCTGATGACTCTGGAATTCAGTCTCTGGCTGGTGTCATGGGTGGCACGACCTCAGAAATTTCGGAAACCACGAAGAATGTTTACTTCGAAGCAGCAACTTGGGATGAACTTACGGTTGCGCGTACTGCTCGTCACCACAAACTGAGCTCAGAAGCCTCCCGTCGATTTGAGCGTGGAGTCGATCCGGCACTGGTGGAGGTAGCGTTGGATGTAGCTTGTGAGCTGCTGACGAGCTTTGCCGGGGGCAAGGTTGCAGCAGGTCGTACGTTGGTGGGTGAGGTGCATCAGCGAACTGAGATCTCTATGGCGAAAACGTTCTCTTCGGCATTGATCGGCGTCAAGTACTCTGAAGAGACCATTTCTCAGCGGCTACATGAAGTCGGGTGCGGCGTTGAAGAAAGTGGTGGCAATTTCATTGTGACGCCACCTTCCTGGCGGAATGACCTTACGGTCCCAGTAGAGCTTGTAGAAGAGATTGTTCGGCTCGAAGGGCTTGACGCTATTCCATCGATTCTTCCGACGCCGAAGGGGGGACGTGGCCTGACTGCAACGCAAAAGCGTCGTCGTGCAGTGACGCATGCTCTTGCGTACTCAGGTTACGCAGAGATTATTCCTACACCGTTTATGGCCACGGGTCTTTTCGACGCCTGGGGCCTGAGCAAGGACGATGCCCGCCGCGCAACCGTGTCGGTTCAGAATCCTCTGGATAGCGACTATGCCGTACTCGCTACGACACTCTTGCCCGCAATGCTCGAGGCAGTAGCGAAAAATGCGGCCCGCGGTCAGCATGACGTGTCGATTTACTCAGTTGCACAGGTAGCTATCGGCGGGGAAGCTGAAACACCAATGCCAAGCGTTGATCACCGCCCGGACGAAGAGACCCTGGCAGCAGTGGTGAACTCATTGCCGAAGCAGCCGCTGCATGTTGCAACTGTTGGCGTCGGAGATGCCGAAGTTGAGGGGCCTTGGGGCGATTCGCGAATGTACTCGTGGGCTGATGCTGTTGAATCTGCGCAGATAGTTGCGCGGACAGCCGGAATAGAGCTCGAGGTCCGGGCAGCAGACTACCTACCATGGCATCCGGGACGCTGCGCAGAGCTGCTGGTCGACGGTCAAGTTGCTGGTCACGCAGGTGAACTGCACCCGCAGATTCTGGAAGAATGTGGCTTACCTGCACGAGTTTGCGCAATGGAGATGGACCTTTCGGCATTGCCACAGAGTGCTCACCTGCCCGCTCCGAAGCTGTCTGCGTACCCGGCGGTTCACCAGGACCTTGCATTGGTCGTGGACGACTCGACACCGGCCGAAAGCGTGCGAAAGACCGTAGCAGAACACGCCGGGCCGTTATTGGAAAATGTAACGCTGTTTGACGTCTATCGTTCTGAGTCCCTCGGCGAAGGCAAGAAGTCGCTCGCATTTGGACTCCTGTTCCGTGCGGATGACCGAACGCTCACTGAAGACGAAGCATCGGAAGGGCGTTTGGCTGCGGCTGAGGCAGCGAAACAGGAATTTAATGCCACGATGAGGGCGTAGGTTACTTGCTGCTGACAGGCAGGACATCGCAGTAAGCGGCGTCCTGCCTGCTGTCGTTTTAGGAATGCATGTATCTGGAATCGGCACGAGCTTGCCATTTGTCTGGCAGGATGGGACTCCGTAGCCACAAGCGTCTACACCCGTGAAGGAGCCATAAAACTATGCCGCAACAGACCATTCTCACCCCTAAGGGATTTGCGGCTGCAGGTCTTCACGCGGGAATACACGAACGCAAGGGAAATGATCTGGCGCTTATTGTCAATCAGGGACCTGCTTGGAACGCAGCAGCGGTGTTTCCAGATAGTCGGGTCTGCGCCTCGTCTGTTCGAGCTACGCGCGAAGTTATGCGCTCGTATGCTGTAAACGCAGTTGTTTTAACAACAGGCAACGCTAATGCCTTCAACGGCTCAACGGGGGATGCGGACACTCGTGAGATTCAGAAGCGCGTATCCCAAGAGATTGGAGTCCCAGAAGACCGGGTCGCAGTCTGCGCGAAGGGACAGTTCGCAGTGCCTTTGCCAATGGAGCGTGTGAAAACTGGGTTAGCCAAACTCGCCACGGATCTGGGAGATACCCCTGCGCACGCTGAATCGGCTGCGGCCGCAATAGCGTCAACCCAAGGAACGATCAATCAAGCAGGCGTGAGCTGTGGAGCTTGGAGTGTCGGGGGCATTTCCCAGGGGGCTGGAAATTCACAGGAAACACTAGACACAGTACTGGGGTGCCTCACCACAGATGCGCTTGTACCGGCCTTTTCACTCGAAAAGGCATTGCGACGGGCTATGGAAACTACGTTTAATACGCTTGATCGATCTACAGCCCCGCTAACGAACGATACGGTGTTGTTGCTCGCATCTGGTGCGAGCCAGGTCACCCCCAACCAAACTCAGTTGGATGAGGCAGTGCTTGCGGTTTGCGAGGCATTGGTGGAGCAGCTTTTGGTCAACCAGGGAAGCGCGACCAAGAAATTAACGCTTGCCGTAGCTGGCGCTGCAAATGATGAAGAGGCACGCATCGCAGCACAAGCCGTAGCATGTGACGGACGTTTTCGAGAGTCGCTACTCAGTGGTGCTCCGGACTGGCCACGCGCACTCGCGATTGCGGGGAAGACAAAAGTGTGCCTAGATGCTGAGGCACTGGAGATCAACGTCAATGGAACACAGCTCTGCCAGGGAATCACTCCGCTCTTGACAAGCCGGGTGCTTGACTACGACGAACACGTGACTATTACGCTGGATCTAGGAACTCGTGGCGTCGGTACAGCAACAGTGCGGACGCTTTTGGAGCCTATGTAAGGGGAAAGTGGGCGTCGAAAAGCGAACGTCCAGGAGGCTTTGAAAATACAATAGGGGAGACGTCCGCATATTTTGCAGCAATCATAACGCAGAAATAGGAAGTAAACAGCATGGTGAACTCAGTTCGGCACTTTTTCGCAGACGATGACTTGACGCCAGAGGAACAAGCGCAAGTGCTCACGCTTGCCGCAGAGATGAAAAAGAACCCTTATGCGCACCGACCTCTCGAAGGGCCGAAGTCTGTTGCGGTACTTTTCGACAAGACCTCCACGCGCACGCGGTTCTCCTTCGATACAGGGATTGCACAGCTGGGTGGGCACGCGATTGTTGTCGAAACTCAGAATGCACAAATGGGCAAGGGTGAGTCCTACCAAGATACGGCGGCGGTGCTTTCGCGATACGTCGAAGCAATCGTTTGGAGGACGTATGCCCACGACAATTTGCTCCAGATGGCGGAGACATCACAGGTTCCGATTGTTAACGCGCTTTCCGATGACCTGCACCCGTGCCAAATTCTTGCGGATCTGCAAACAATCGTCGAAACCTTTTGTCCTGAGCAGGGGCCGGCGGGACTCCACGGCCTGAAAGCTGTGTATTTGGGAGATGGCGCTAACAATATGGCCAACTCCTACATGATTGGGTTCGCAACTGCGGGGGTAGACATCGCGATCATCGCGCCTCCGGAGTTTCATCCGGAGCAGCGGTTTGTGGACCGTGCGCGCGATCGTGCAAGCCAGACAGGTGCGACAGTTACGGTTACCAGCGATGTTGCTGCGGTAGCTGGAGCAGACGTGGTTATCACGGATACTTGGGTGTCAATGGGCATGGAGGGAGATGGAAAAGATCGACGCACTCCGTTCTTGCCATACCAAGTAAATAGTGGAATTATGCAAATGGCCGGTAATAATGCGATATTTCTTCACTGCCTACCGGCGTATCGTGAAAACGAAGTGACCGCAGAAGTAATCGATGGGCCGCAGTCGCGAGTCTTCGATGAAGCTGAAAATCGTCTTCACGCCCAAAAGGCGTTGTTGACCTGGTTGTTGGAGCACCAATAATGACCCAAACTGTCTCAAGAACTGCGCGACAAGCTCGGATTCTGGAGATACTTGTGAGCACGCGAGTGTCTTCTCAGATCCAGCTTTCCGAGCTTTTGCAAGACGAGGGTATCGAGATTACGCAGGCAACCCTGTCCCGTGATCTTGATGAGCTGGGAGCAAAGAAAGTGCGGCCAAGCGACGGAAGCCGTGCATATTACACGGTGAACTCCGATGCCGAGGCTTTTGATGCCTTGCATACAGGCCCACGTGAGAAACTTCGTCGAATGATCGAGGAACTCGTCGTCTCTGTTGACCATTCTGCGAATATGGCTGTACTGCGAACTCCACCTGGAGCTGCACAATATCTGGCTAGCTATATAGACAGAGTCGGTTTGGAGCAGGTAGTAGGCTGTATCGCTGGTGACGATACGATTTTTGTTCTCGCCCGAGATCCGCTTAAGGGCGGTGACCTAGCCCAGCAGGTATTTGGACGCAATACAAAGGCGTAAGTGACGCCGAAGCAAGCACAAACCCCGCGCTAGGTATACTATGTACCGCAGTGCAGAATATGATCTAGAAACACAAGGAGCTTTGATCCATGACTAACCGTGTTGTACTCGCATACTCAGGCGGGCTCGATACCTCTGTTGCGATTTCCTACCTCGGCGAAATGCTTAATGGCGAAGTCATTGCAGTAGCACTCGACCTTGGCCAGGGCGGCGAAGATATGGAGTCCGTACGTCAGCGCGCATTAGATTGCGGTGCTGTGGAATCCATCGTTATCGATGCGAAAGATGAATTTGCTGAGGACTACTGCCTGCCAACCATCAAGGCGAACGGTATGTACATGGGTGAGTACCCGTTGGTGTCAGCAATTTCCCGCCCGTTGATCGTAAAGCACCTTGTGAAGGCCGCACAGGAGCACGGTGGCACTCACGTATCACACGGTTGCACCGGTAAAGGCAATGACCAGGTTCGTTTTGAGGTTGGATTCCTGAACCAGGACCCAGATCTGGAAATTGTTGCGCCTGCTCGCGATTTTGCGTGGACACGCGATAAGGCGATTGCGTACGCAGAAGGAAAGGACCTGCCAATTGAGCAGTCGGCAGCTTCGCCATTCTCGATTGACCAAAACGTTTGGGGGCGCGCGGTAGAGACAGGCTTTTTGGAGGACCTCTGGAACGCGCCGACGAAGGATCTATACGCTTACACGGAAAGCCCTTCGATGGGCAATGCGCCTGACGAGGTCATTATCTCGTTCGAGGGAGGCAAGCCGGTTGCAATCGACGGCCGCCCGGTAACGATGTTGGAAGCAATCGAAGAGATGAACCGTCGCGCTGGTGCGCAGGGCATCGGTCGTCTGGATATGGTCGAAGACCGCTTGGTTGGCATTAAGTCCCGTGAGATTTACGAAGCGCCAGGTGCGGTCGCTCTGATTACGGCGCACAAGGCGCTCGAGGACGTTACGATTGAGCGCGAGCTAGCTCGCTACAAGCGACTTATCGACGCGCGCTGGTCGGAGGAAGTGTACGACGGTCTTTGGTTCGGTCCGCTCAAGCGCTCTCTTGATGCGTTCATTGAGTCGACACAAGAGCACGTCACTGGGGACATCCGCATGGAAATGCATGCAGGTAAGGCAGTGGTCAACGGCCGCCGTTCCAACCACTCCCTGTACGACTTCAACCTCGCGACGTACGACACAGGCGACACTTTCGACCAGACCTACGCTAAGGGCTTCGTCCGTTTGCATGGTTTGTCATCGCAGATCGCGAACAAGCGCGATCGCGAAGCGAAATAGCAGGGAGCTTTGGAAGTTATGCAGCAGCATAAGACGAATGAAGGCGCGCTGTGGGGCGGTCGGTTTTCTGGCGGCCCTTCTGAGGCGATGTTCGCGCTGAGCGTATCGACGCACTTCGATTGGGTGCTTGCGCCTTATGATGTATTGGCATCGAAAGCTCACGCAAAAGTCTTGCACCGTGCAGGACTTCTTTCGGACGAAGACCTGAAGACCATGCTCGAGGGGCTTGAGCAACTCGGCGCAGACGTTGCAAGTGGTGCGTTTGTTCCCGAACCGACGGACGAAGATGTTCACGGCGCAATGGAGCGCGGCCTGATCGACCGAGTAGGTCCTGAGGTAGGAGGGCGCCTGCGTGCAGGGCGCTCGCGGAATGACCAGGTGGCAACGATGTTCCGGATGTGGGTTCGTGATGCCCTGCGCGGTGTTGCTCTGCACATTACGGATCTCATCGATGCTCTCGTTGCACAGGCGGCTGCACATCCCGATATCATCATGCCGGGTAAGACCCACTTCCAGGCTGCGCAGCCTATTTTGCTCGCACACTCGTTGCTCGCTCACGCACACCCGCTGTTGCGTGACTTGGAGCGGATTCAGGATGCGGACAAGCGGTTGGCTGTGTCGCCGTACGGCTCTGGCGCTTTGGCGGGTTCTTCGTTGCACCTAGACCCGGAGGCGATTGCGGAAGAACTTGGCTTCTATGAAGCAACCGACAACTCACTGGACGGCACAGCTTCGCGTGATTTCGCAGCCGAAGCGGCCTACGTTCTAGCCCAGATTGCAGTGGATGTGTCCCGCTTTGCGGAAGAGATTATCGCCTGGTCGACGCCAGAGTTCGGTTACGTCACGTTGGACGACGCATGGTCGACTGGTTCTTCGATCATGCCGCAAAAAAAGAACCCAGACGTTGCGGAGCTTGCCCGAGGCAAGTCAGGTAGGTTAATCGGCAACCTTACCGGATTGATGGCCACTCTTAAGGCGCAGCCTCTCGCGTATAACCGCGATTTGCAAGAAGACAAGGAGCCGGTAATCGATTCCGTAAACCAGCTCAACATTCTTCTGCCAGCGTTTACCGGGTTGGTCTCGACTCTCAAGTTCCATGGTGATCGAATGCGTGAGATTGCACCTGCGGGATTCACGCTTGCTACCGATTTGGCAGAGTGGATGGTTCGCCAGGGCGTGCCATTCCGAGAGGCGCACGAAGCTTCCGGAGCATGCGTGCGCATCGCGGAGTCCCGAGGCGTCAACCTTATTGACTTGACAGATGAGGAGCTCGCGAGCGTAGACCCTCGACTTAACGCAGGAGTCCGTGACGTGCTCACGATTGAGGGTGCTGTGAGCTCGCGCGATACACGCGGCGGAACCGCCGGTCCACGGGTAGAAGAACAGCGTGTACGCGTAGCGGAGGCAAATAGTAAGTATCGAGCGTGGGCAGAGAAGCCTGTGCGGGGTTAACATCGGTACCGCATTTGCGACGCCCACCTTTCGGTGGGCGTTTCAACTTTTTGTAGTGGTGGCGTCGATAAGTGACTAACAAGGGTGAGGTAAGCTCAACTGCATGAGTCTTGATCCCAAACTTCTCGACGTACTGGTGTGCCCGCAAGACAAAGGGCCGCTTGAGTATAAGGAAGACGAACAGTTGCTGGTGAATGAACGCATTGGTGTCGCGTATCGGATCGACGATGGTATTCCGGTCCTGCTAATCGATGAAGCAGTTCCCTATACAAACACCCACAAGTAACAACGCTGGGAAGACGACTCTCTGAAAGGAATTTCATGACTAACGCAAACATTATCGACGAACTCGAGTGGCGTGGCCTGATCAATCAGCACACGGATCTGGAGGCGTTGCGTGAAGAAACGCAGAAGCCTATCACGTTGTACTGTGGCTTCGACCCGACAGGCCCTTCACTACATGCCGGTCACCTGGTGCCGCTGCTGATGCTGCGTAGGTTCCAACTCGCCGGACACCGGCCAATTGTGCTAGCAGGTGGTGCTACCGGCAAGATAGGCGACCCGCGTGACGTGGGCGAGCGCACGATGAATTCCGATGACACTGTGGCAGATTGGGCCGAACGAATTGGAGATCAGCTGTCAAAGTTCGTCGATTTTGACGGTGAGAACGGTGCGCTGCTGCTGAATAATAATGATTGGATTAAGGACTGGAAGGTCATCGAGTTCCTTCGGGACGTCGGCAAGCATTTTTCGCTCTCCACAATGCTGAGTCGTGATACCGTCAAGCGTCGCCTGGAAAACGACGGAATTTCTTTTACCGAGTTCTCGTACATGCTGTTGCAGGCACATGACTTTGTACAGTTGCGTCGTACGCACAACTGTGTGCTGCAGGTTGGTGGTGGCGACCAGTGGGGCAACCTGGTGGCTGGTGTTGATCTGAACCGACGCATGGATTCGGAGCGCGTGCATGCGCTGACTGTTCCGCTTGTGACGGACTCCGAGGGCAAGAAGTTTGGCAAGTCCACGGGTGGTGGTTCGTTGTGGCTTGATCCAGAAATGACCAGCCCGTACACCTGGTACCAGTACTTTGTGAATGCTGCGGACGCCGATGTGATCCGGTACCTGCGGTGGTTCACTTTTCTCGATAAGGAAGAGCTGGATGCTCTTGCCGTCGAGGTCGAAGAGCGACCATTTAAGCGAGAGGCACAGAAGCGGTTGGCGCAAGAGATGACAGATCTCGTCCATGGCCGCGAAGCTCGTGAGGCGGTTGAGTTAGCGTCCCAGGCGCTATTCGGTAAAGCAGATCTGACTGATCTCGATGAGCGTACCTTGGCCAGCGCTGTTGCCGAGACGAATGTGTTCGAGGTCGCGGCTGGAGCTGAAGTCAGCATCGTGGACATGCTGGTCGGCTCCGGCTTGGCCGACTCGAAGGGTGCTGCCCGTAGATCGCTGAAGGAAGGCGGCATTTACGCCAACAACGAGCGTGTAGTAGATGAGAACTGGGTTCCATCCGTGGATGATTTTCTGCATGGAACCTGGCTCGTGCTGCGTCGTGGTAAGAAGACATTCGCAGGCGTGAAGCGCAGCTAGGCGCAGGTGACAGCATCTGAAAGCAACGCGGTGGTAGAGCAGAAGCCTATGCCACCGCGTTAAGTCTTTCCATGATGGTTGCTGCGATGCCCTCGGGAGTGTCATCGATATCCACAGCGAAACCCAGCTCGTCCGGTTGGAGCGATTCAAGCGTATCTAGCTGGGAATCCAACATTGAAGCAGGCATGAAGTGATCCGTACGGTGGCTCAGTCGTTTCAGCAGTAGCTCACGCGGCCCGTCTAGGTGCACAAATATAAGGGGTACGTCGGCTAGTCGGAGCTTGTCGCGATAAATGCGTTTCAGCGCTGAACATGTAACGACGGTTCGCTTTCCAGCACTGTCTTGCTTTTGAAGCCAGTTCGAGAGTTTCTCAAGCCACGGCCAGCGGTCCTCGTCGGTGAGAGGTTGGCCCTTACTCATCTTTTCGACGTTTTCCGCCGGATGAAACTCATCAGCCTCGACGAGTTCAAAGCCGGATCTCTGCGCAAGAATCTCGGCGATGGTGGTCTTTCCGCTTCCGCACACGCCCATAAGGATGAGGTGCGCCGGGGGTAGCTTCTCTGCTTCATGCATGTTCTTCCCTCCTTGATGCTTCACGAGTGGGGGTAGCTAAAGAAAGCGTCGCCCTGACATTGATGCAGTGCACGATCGCCCACTGAAGTATGTGTATTCTAACGCTATAGCCAGTTTTCCGTATTGACGCCCCGTAGATCGGTGCGTCGATACGGCCTTGAAGCCTCGCTTGAGAAGAGACAGGATAGCTCATGGAAACTTGGGAACAGACGTTGTCGGCCGGCCCCTTAATGGGGATCGCTGCGGTCGGCATTGCCCTCATTCTTTTGCTCATTATTCAGTTTAGGGTCCATGCGTTCGTCACGCTGATCCTCGTGTCTGTCTTGACCGCTATCGCGGCCGGCATTCCAACAGGAGAACTGTATGACGTTGTGATGGGCGGCTTCCGATCCACACTTGGCGACGTCGGTATTCTTGTCGGTTTGGGCGCGATGCTTGGCAAACTTATTGAGTACTCCGGTGGCGCTAGAGTCCTCGCCAACACGATGATCGATAGGTTCGGCGAGCGGCGAGCGCCGATGGCGCTTGGTGTGGCCTCGCTCTTGCTTGGCTTCCCAATGTTTTTCGACGCCGGCCTCGTTGTCATGCTGCCGATCATTTTCGCAGTTGCCGCTCGTATCGGTGGACCAATCTTGCTCTACGCAATTCCGACGGTTGCTGCATTCTCTGTCATGCACGTCTTCGTGCCTCCGCATCCAGGACCAGTCGCTGCTTCGACATTCTTCGACACAAACCTTGGTCTGCTGATCGTTTTTGGCTTGATTGTTGCAGTTCCAACGTTTTATGTTTCGGGCCTTTTGTGGGGTAAGTATTGCGCAAAGAAGTTCCCGTTTACGTCAGTAGCAAACGCCGTTTTCAACTCGGACGACAGCGATATTAAGTCATTGCCGAAAACAGGCACTGTCATTACGATTCTGCTGCTCCCGATGCTGTTGATATTCCTGAACACGGGTGTCGACTTTGCGACGAAATCTGGCGCAATTACAGGTGACGAAACCTGGGCGCAGGCGTTCACATTCCTTGGAAAGTCCGGTATTGCGCTGTTGATTTCGGTTCTCGTCGCGCTTCCAGTGCTCGGGACCTCACGTGGGGTGAAGGGTTCGGCGCTGGAAAAACTCGTCGATTCGGCGTTAGGGCCAATTGCATCCGTTGTGTTCATTACTGGTGCCGGTGGCATGTACGGCGGAGTTCTTCGTGCGTCTGGTATCGGCGATGCCATCGCGGATCTCATGCAAGGACTAGGAATTCCAGTCATCCTCGCTGTGTACTTGGTAGCGGTGATCATGCGCGTTGCGCAGGGATCTGCAACTGTAGCGCTGACAACCACGGCCGGATTGATGGCTCCAGCAGTACTGGCTGGCGGCTACTCGGAAATTCAGATCGTCGCAATTACATTGGCGTGTGCGGCCGGTTCGGTTTGCTGCTCTCTAGTGAACGACTCCGGCTTCTGGCTTGTGGGCCGTCTTTTTGGGATGGACGTCAAGACCACACTGAAAACTTGGACGCTGCAGCAGACCATAGAATCCGTGGCGGCATTCCTAATCACGCTTCTGATCTTTGTCCTTTTCTAACTCCTCGAGAAGGCGTTAGGGGAACGCAATCTGATCCGTTAGCGCCTTCTCAATAAACTACTTCTACCAGCCAATTTGTGTTGTTGTTGGTGTGTGTGTAACTTTATGTGAGTCAGCGAGACCGACAACGCCCCGCCAGACAGACTCCTTAGAGGGTTGGATGGTGAGATGGCGGTTAGGAAAACTACCGCTGGCCGACATAATGAAATAGGTTCTGTGATACGGCGCGTGTTTGCGTTGTTGAGAATGTTTTGTTAGTGTCAATCTTCGTCGCTTTGAATGCGCCACTGTGTTTTGTGGTGTGTTTGGGTGTGCGGTTGTTGTTTGAGAACTCGATAGTGTGCCAATGTACTTTTTATTTTTTGATTGCATTGACTTTTGGTTGCGTGCTGTGTGCCATGTTTGTGGTGTGTGCCGGCGGTGATGCTTGAA